>CAYTWI010000198.1:0-1724 GCA_964442045.1 uncultured Bifidobacterium sp. | reverse complement strand
ATATTTAAAAGTGTGGATTTGCCGCTACCTGAAGAGCCCATGATGGAAACCATTTCGCCTTCGTTCACTTTCATGTCAATACCTTTTAGTACCTGCAATTTATTATCGCCAACGGTATATGCTTTTTGAATATTTTTTAACTCAATCATTTCAGGCTAGCAAAGTAATTATTCCTTTTTGATAGTTTTTGCTTGTTTACACAAACGGACAATTATAAAATTAAAATAACAAAAAAGCCCATCTTAGCAGGTGGGCTTTTGCAATTGAATTGGTCTAGTCTGATTTAAATTTATAGCCGTAACCCCTTACGGAAACAATAAATCTGGGGTTGGAAGGGTCAACCTCAAAATATTTCCTGAGCATGACTATAAAATTATCGAGGGTGCGGGAATTGGGAATTTCGTTTTTTCTATAGCCCCATATATTTTTATATATCTCTTCCCTGCTTATTACTTTGTCTCTGTTTAAAACAAAGAACTTCATCATTTCGAATTCTATTTTTGACAGTGTGATCTGAATACCACGCGCATCTGCTGCTATCATTTTATCAAAATCAATAATACACTTACCAAATTTAAACTGTGTATCGTTGTTGTTATAAATATTGTTTACGAGCAAATTGTTTATCCGTAACAGCAACTCATCGTATTCAAAGGGCTTTACCAGATAATCATTAGCGCCTAAGCGTAAGCCATGAATCTTGTCTATACTTGATCCTCTTGACGTGATAAAAACAACAGGTGTTTGTAGGTTGGTTGTTCTAAACTGTTTGCAAATTTCATAACCGTCTTTATCTGGTAACATTACATCTAACAAAACCAAATCGAACTTTTGGGTAGCTAACAAGCCTGTTGCTGTTAAGCCATCATGTGCTATTGTTATATGAAAACCGTCTTTCTCTAAATTAAACTTGAGTATTTCCGCTAATCCAACTTCATCCTCAACCAATAAAATGGTACGCTCTACCGCTCTCATCTTAAAAAGCTAAATTAAACTGTATTTTGTTTTTACTTCCGGCTATAACTATGATACTGGTTTCGCCTTGTTTAAAGGTACCCAATGATTTTATATAGTCATAAATATTTCCAATTTTGGTAGAGTCCATTTCGTTAATCAACCGGGTGGAACCTATTTTAAAGGAAGTAATGAAAGTTAATACTAAAAGAATCTTATTCATAAGTCTAGAGGTTTTGGGTCAGTCTATTCTACCCACTCTGCAATAAATAAATTGGTATCGCGGGTGCCGTGGTTATTTCTATTTGATGAGAACACTATTTTTTTACCATCGGGCGAGAACATAGGGAAAGCATTGAATAAACTTTCACCGGTAATTTTTTCTAAGTTATTACCCTCGGTATCTATCATGTACAATTGAAAATCATATCCTCTTGGTGAATGGTGGTTACTGGAGAATATTATTTTTTTACCACTCGGATGAAAAAACGGAGCCCAATTGGCTTTACCCAAATGGGTAATTTGTTTCATTTCACTGCCATCTATATTGCAGGTATATATTTCCATGTTGGTTGGTGCCACAAGGCCTTTGGCTAAGTAGTCTTTGTATTCTTTTATTTCGGCTTCGGTTTGCGGACGCGAAGCTCTGAATACTAATTTTTTTCCATCTGGTGAAAAGAAAGCACCTCCATCGTAACCTAAACCAAAAGTTATTTGCTTTTGGTTTTTGCCATCAATGTCCATAATCCATAGTTCTAAATCGCCACTGC
>CAYTWI010000197.1:0-1773 GCA_964442045.1 uncultured Bifidobacterium sp. | reverse complement strand
GAAGCTTTAAAAAACCAGGTAAATCCTCATTTTTTGTTCAATTCATTAAATACATTAAGCAGTTTAATTGACGAAAACCCTAAGCAGGCTAATGAGTTTGTACAAAAATTATCAAGTGTATACCGATATGTATTGGCTCATAGGGATAAGGAAACTGTTATGTTACAAGAAGAAGCGGAATTTATTCAATCGTATATTTTCTTAAATAAAATACGTTTTGGCGATAACCTGACTACTACCACTGATATTAGCGTGGATTGTTTTGATTTACGCATCCCAACCTTGACATTACAAATGCTTGTGGAGAATGCTATTAAGCACAATGTTATCTCATCGCAAAAACCATTGCACATTAACATAGGTTGTAAGGATGGATTTATAGAAGTGAGTAATAATCTACAACCTAAATTAATGTTGGCGGAAAGCAGCGGTATAGGGCTTAATAACATTATAGAACGCTACAAGTTTTTAACGAAGCAAGAAGTAATTATTACTAAAACAGAAACTTGTTTTGTTGTTAAGGTGCCTTTATTGTAAAAGGAATCTGCAATGAACAAAGTTGTAGTAAAAGTATATTATAGATGAAAATTATTATTATAGAAGACGAGGCTCCTGCGTTAAGCAGAATAAAGAAAATGGTCTATGAGCTTGAACCTGGCATAGAAATTATAGCCACGGCTGATAGCATAGAACAGGCCGTAAATGTTATTAAACAAAACAATCAGGTTGATTTAATTTTGATGGATATTGAACTGGCTGACGGGCAAAGTTTTGAAATATTTAATTTAACAACGGTTCCATGCCCGGTTATATTT
The DNA here is from genome assembly GCA_964442045.1 of uncultured Bifidobacterium sp. Lineage (GTDB taxonomy): Bacteria > Bacteroidota > Bacteroidia > UKL13-3 > UKL13-3 > JAAFJM01. The sequence continues at coordinate 958 of CAYTWI010000197.1, read as the reverse complement.
ACTACTGCGTATGACGAGTTTGCTTTAAAAGCATTTAAAGTAAACAGCATTGATTATTTACTGAAGCCAATAGATAAGGATGAATTGGAGAAGGCTTTTAATAAATACAAATTACTCCAGAAGAGTAACAATGTAATTGATGTTAACCAGCAAATGCAGGAGCTATTACTTAATTTAAAGCAACCTACAGGAGCTTATAAAAACAGGTTCCTGGTTAAGCAAGGACAAAAACTTATCAGCATAGCTACAGATAATATTGCTTATTTTTTTACACAGGATAAACTTTGTTATGTACAAACAAATGGTAGCAGTAAATATGTAATTGATTACACATTGGATGAGTTAATGGGAATGCTAAATCCAGCTTTGTTTTTTCAACTCAATAGGCAAACCATTGCTTCTATTGCCTGCATTCAATCGGTTCATACCTATTTTAACGGTAAGCTTAAAGTAGAGTTGAAACCTTCCTTAAGTAACGAAGTAGTTGTGAGCCGTGAGCGAGCTCCCGAGTTTAAAGATTGGTTGGGTAAATAATGTGTTAGACTTATTTTAGTTTAGCACGTCTGGCGCGCTCTTGTAAAATAAGTTTAAGTTCTCTTCCTGTTTGTCCTTTTACGCTGGTGTTCTCTGCAGCTCTTCTAAACAGATAAGGCAAAACTGATTTTACAGGCCCGTAAGGTAAATACTTGGCTACATTATACCCGGCATTGGCTAAATTATAGCTTAAGTTATCGCTCATACCATATAACTGACTAAAGTAAATACGTCTATCATTATTAGATATGTTTTTCGCTAACATTAATTCTGCTAATAATCTAAAATTTCATTGATGAAATAGGGTCACAAAAGGAGATAAAATATGAGGACGAGATTTGATATTTACACATTTTATGATTTAAATGCATACAATTTTTTTTTAAAAAAAGAAAGGCTTTAAAAAAAAACTTGGAATTAAAAC
>CAYTWI010000196.1:0-1890 GCA_964442045.1 uncultured Bifidobacterium sp. | reverse complement strand
ATAACGAAGACAATAGTATCTATCAAATTAATTATTTATTCAAACAACTAAAAAAACAATTATAAAATGAAAAAAAATACCAGAGTTATAGCCTTACTATGCTTAATTGGATTGCAAATGGGCTATTACCAAACACTCCGTGCTCAACAAAAAGGCGAACCTTTTGAAGGCATTGACCAAACATGGCAAAATGGAAATGACCGCAGAGATTCATCGGTTTTTAAAAACATGAAATATTTTACACCCAGCATATTTATTGATGCCAATTATACTTATTCATTCAACGACCCTAACGACAATACCGTGGTAGGCTCTACATCATTGGCACGTAACAACGAAATACAGCTATCGGCTGTGCATTTTGGTGGCGACTTTAATGTTGATAATGTCCGCGCTCGTATTATGACCCAGTTTGGAACACGGTCAACCGTTGTGCCGCGTAACGATTACAGCCCTTATCGTGGCCAGTATGATTTAGCCAATGTATATCGTTATTTAAGTGAAGCTTATGCCGGCTACCATATTAATAAATGGAATGGTATTAATATAGATGCCGGTTTATTTATGAGTTACATAGGATTAAATTCCTTTTATCAAGCAGAAAATTGGGAGTACCAGGCATCATTTACTTCCGATAATACACCATGGTTTTTCAATGGTTTACGTATTCAAATATTCCCAAATAAAAACTGGAAAATTGAACCATGGCTTATCAATGGATGGCAAAGTTATGGTAAATTTAATAGCATGCCTGGCTTAGGAGGAAGTGTAACTTATTTATCAAACAATAGCAACTTAAAAGTAGTTAGCAATAACTATTTTGGAACCGATGCCGCAGGTATTGCTGATAGAAAAAGATTTCATTCAGACAATAGCGTATTGGTAAGGTATTATAACAATCCAGCCAAACGAGGAATTAATAAAATGGCTTTTTCATTAACAGGCGACATAGGTTTTGAAAATGGAGGTGGAGTAAATGGATTTACTGATGATGCCGTAAAGGGACCTGCTCAGTATTTTGCCAGTGCTATGTTTTATAACCGAATGTGGTTTGGTCAAAACAAATTTGCATGGACTATTGGTGGTGGTGTTATGACTAATCCCGGCCGGTATTTGGTGTTATACCCAACAGGACAGGCAAGTCCTTTGCCCAATCCAAATAACCCGACTCAAACAGCAGGAGCATTTCCTTTTAGCGCCAACCCGGGCGATAAATTTCAAGGATGGGATTGCTCTACCAATATTGATTTTATGCCTACCCAGCATATTACATTTCGTGCAGAGTTTGTTTACCGTGAATCGAATGTGCCTTATTTTGCAGGCAAAGGAGGAGTAACCTCACAAACAGGTTATACAACTACTCAGCTTGATCCCAGTTGGAGACCTGATTTAGTGAAATCTGAAAGCAGAATTATATTGGCTATGTTATTTAGGTTATAAAATAAAGTTTGCAGCAACACGATAAGGAAATGTTTAATATAACATTTCCTTACCATATTTTATATGCATCAACGATGGAACAAACCCGAAAATCAGCGCAGGAGTTTCTTGATTTAATTAAAAAATCACGAAGAGGTAAATTTAAGATTTACATCGGCATGAGTGCGGGTGTTGGTAAAACTTACCGTATGCTACAAGAAGCACATTCGCTGTTACGTAATGGTATTGATGTAAAAATTGGTTTTGTTGAAACACACCACAGAAAAGAAACAGAGGAGTTGCTTGTGGGTTTGCCCATTATAGGCAGAAGAAAAATTTTTTATAAGGGAAAAGAGCTTGATGAATTAGATGTACAAGCTGTAATTAATTTAAAACCCGAAGTGGTTATTGTGGATGAGTTAGCGCATACCAATATAGAAGGTAGTAAAAACGAAAAACGCTGGCAGGATG
>CAYTWI010000195.1:0-1901 GCA_964442045.1 uncultured Bifidobacterium sp. | reverse complement strand
CAGTATTAATGGGCTTTGGTTTAGATAGCGATGCATTGCATTCGCCAAACGAACATTATGGAGTAGTTAACTACTTTAAAGGTATTGAAACCATTCCTTATTTTCATCAGTACTTTGCCGAAATGAGCAAATAATATTTAGTAAATCATCTTTTAAATCACTCAATTAAATTTAATGTTTAGTTGAGTGATTTTTTATTTTATTTGAAACAGAATAATAAACCCCAAACTTATGGAAACATTAATCATTACCCTTGCCATTATTATTGTAATACTTGTATTGTTGTCTTTTCTTTTGCCCGAAAATTGGTCAGTTAAGCGTAGTATTGAAGTACAATCAACTCCTGAAAAATTATACAATATGACAGTTGAGTTGAAAGACTGGGAAAAATGGAGCCCATGGCATGCACTGGACCCAAACACAAAGTGGGTGTATAGTGAGAATACTTATGGCGAAGGAGCATGGTACACCTGGGAAAGTAAAAAGCGTAATGTAGGTAATGGTAAGTTAACTACTGTTTTAGCAAAGCCATATGAAAAGAGTTCGTTTCTATTAGAGTTTCAAGGTATGAAAGCAAGCACTGCTTCATTTACTTTTGAGCTAATAACTGCCAATAATGTAAAAGTAACCTGGTCGTTAGAAGGTAAAAATAAAGGCTTGTCAAAACTCATGTCCTTACTAATGGGAGCTTTTGTTGGAAAAGATTTTGAAAATGGTTTAGCCAATATAAAACGAGTAGCTGAATCAGGAAAATAATACTAAAGGTTTTAATTACATGAAAAAAATAATTGGGAGTGCTGTTTTTGGGGTAATAGTTATTATGCAAATAGCTTGTAGCGAACCGGGTAAAGGCGATAATAAACCTAAGCTTCCTTGTATTGATAATTTAGATTCAAGTATATTCGATTTGACAGTTCTTGAAACCCAAAGAATTAATATTATTACCAATAAAGTAAAAGGTAGTTTAACACGAACTAGTATAACTCCTAATAGCCCTGATTATTCAGCTTTGCTAATTAGTAATGATGGTAAATCAATTACTAAAGCAACAACTAGTATAATTTATCCAGCTAGAACGCTCAGAATTAATAAAGACACTATGTTTTTTGGTGACGATATTAGTTTGATTATTAGTTGTTCGTCAACCAGCTTTAAAATTTTAAGTTACGGTAATGATATTGATATGGAGGACAGCACTGTTACAGGTATGTGGAGTACCTATATCAAACGCTAATTAGCAACCAATTTTATTAACCCTGTTTTGATGGCGCCCACCTTCAAATTTGGTAGTTAAGAAAGTCATAGTAATTTTTTTTGCCAATTCAATATCAATAAAACGGGCTGGTAAGCTCAATACATTGGCATCGTTATGTGTTCTGGCTAAAGAGCTTATTTCATTGGTCCAGCACAAAGCTGCACGAATTCCCTGGTGCTTATTAGCAGCCATGTTTACACCATTGCCGCTACCACAAATTAAAATACCCAATTCACTTTCTTTGTTCTCCACATTAATAGCCACCGGATGCGCTGTATCAGGATAATCCATTGAGTCGGTTGAGTGAGTACCGAAATCCGTTACCGTATAATTTAAGTCATTAAGCATAGCTTTAATTATTTCTTTGTATTCAAAACCAGCGTGGTCACAGCCTATAGCAATTTTCATAATGTGTATTTTTTTGTAAATGTATTGATAATAAAATAAAAATTAATTTCAGTTACCTGATTTTTTTCGATTCCACTCCCTTAGCTATAAATATACTTAATTCAAATAAAGCATATAATGGAATAGCCATTAATATCTGGCTGGCCATATCAGGCGAAGGAGTAAGTACAGCCGCTAATACCAGTATGACTACCAAAGCATGTTTACGGTATTTACTCATGAGCCTGCTGCTTAAAAT
>CAYTWI010000194.1:0-1913 GCA_964442045.1 uncultured Bifidobacterium sp. | reverse complement strand
GGTTGTTATTTGAACAAGCCATCAAGCCCAATAAAATAAATAAACTTATTACTCTCATTTTTTCTTTAATTTTTGCAGGGCAAGGTAATTTTTTAACTCCATATACATCAGCACTGAATTTATGATTTCTGTATTGTCAACTACCGGATCAATCAATACACAATCAAAATCCGTTACACAATTGGCCTCAATATACAAATCCTTTCTCCTGCCTATCCATTTGCATGAGTCGTGCTTGGTTTGGTTGCAATACTTAAAGGTAATAATGCTGTTCGATTTAGGTTCATAACGCGTAAAAGCCAGGCTATCCCAGGTAAACAAAGCAGGGAATTTTGAATAAATAGTTACATCGGTACATTGTATAGAAACATTGTTCCATATAATGGTTTGTGCATTCACTTTATTCATCAGGCATACTACCAATAACCCAATACCAAAATACAAACGCATATTTAAGCCAGCTTTTCTAAAATTGCTTTAATCGTATCATCCACTATTTTAGCCGGATTGGTACTAAACTCATTGGTAATTCTGTTGGCTAAAATACAATTAACAGAAACAGCCTGGTGTCCCAATACCTGTGCCATACCATAAATACCGGCCGTTTCCATTTCAAAATTAGTAACGGCATTGTCGCCTACTTTAATGGTACTTAATTTATTAATTAAGGCATTGCTCCCCCCTTTTGCTTTTAAAAACCTACCCTGAGGCGCATAAAATCCGCAGCAGGTAGCTGTAATTCCTTTTAAATACCCGGAACCAATTTGATTGATTAAATCCATATCACCCTTAACCAAATAAGGGTTTACAAACTCAAAACCCAACTGTTGTTTAATGGAAACTTCCATTTCAAAATCGGTTTCTCTTTTATAAAAATGCAACAAACTATCCAATCCTATGGCTTTTTCACTCACCAAAACAGAATCAATAGGAATGGTTGACTGTAAAGCACCTGAAGTACCAATACGGATAATTTTCAAAGTGGTATGATTGGGTTTAATGGTCCTGGTTTGTAAATCAATATTTACCAGCGCATCCAGTTCATTCATTACAATATCAATATTATCAGTACCAATACCTGTACTAATGACCGAGATACGTTTAGCACCAATAAAACCAGTATGCGTTACAAACTCGCGTTTTGCCTTTTTTATTTCAATACGGTCAAAATATTTGCTCACCTCCGGCACACGTTCCTGGTCACCCACAAAAATAATCGTTTCAGCTATGTCGGTAGGTAATAAATGTAAATGATAAATGGAATTATCATCATTTAAAATTAATTCGCTGGCAGGTATTTGGTTTTGCATAATAATAAGCGGCAAATAAGTAAATATTTAACAATGACTGATTATGTTGTTAAGTATTTTTTTTTGTATAAAGGTATTTAAGTTTATTTGAAGCTTTAATAATTTTTTTATTTAACTATTTTGAAGATTACTTTTTTAGGCGCAGCTCGCCAGGTTACTGGTAGTATGCACCTTGTTACGTTACAAAGCGGATATAAAATACTTATTGATTGTGGTATGGATTACGAACTAAAACGTAATCCTGTTTTTAAAGAAGACATTTTTCCCTTCAATGCTGCCGATATAGATGCCGTTATTTTAACTCATGCCCATATTGACCATTCAGGTAACTTACCAAGTTTGGTAATGCAAGGGTTCAGGGGTAAAATAATTTGTACCGCAGCCACCGCTGAACTGGTAGAATATTTACTGTACGACAGTGCTAATATACAATTAATGGAATACCGCAAAGGTTTAGGCAATGCCAAGAAAACCAAACGCAATATGGTAGCCAAACCCTTGTATTTAGCCAGTCAGGTAAAGGATACCGTTGCCCAGTTTTATACCGTTCCTTTTGACACGCCATTTACTTTAAACCGCGAAGCCGAAGTAACCTTAATAGAA
>CAYTWI010000193.1:0-1930 GCA_964442045.1 uncultured Bifidobacterium sp. | reverse complement strand
GGAGTGGAATCGGAAATGTATGCTGATTCAAGACAAAATGTAGAAGCTGCACACAGTACACAAATCTCTCCCAATGCAGAAGTATTATTCTTTTTGTGGTATGTTCCGGTAATTCCGTTTTTTCCTAGAACAGAAAGAACCAATAACGAATTTTACTCCCTTACTTTAAGTAAGGTAAGTATTGCATATGGTATTTTAGAAGAAGTTAAAGTAATAGAAAATGGCTCAACCCTTTCAACCAAGAACATTGCCTTTGATAAGTTAACGGGCGAAGTAGTGGTAACCCAAACACAGAACGAGTTTGAAAGAGATATATACAATACCAACTACCCCGCTTATTGGCTTTACGACCAAATGAGCCACGGGTATAAAAACAACGGTATAAGCCTTTCAGGAGCCACACTCGATGCTACCAACAGCCTTGCCGGTTCATTGCCTTACAGTACCTATTTATATAACGATGATGAGTTGTTAATTACCAAAGGCACGATGAGTTTAAATGCCAGGGTAGAATTAAACGGTGGTAAATACAAATTATACAATGCACAGGATGGGGCTTTAATTACCCTTAGCGATTTACCAAGCACTTTTGATTTAAAAGTAGTGCAACCGGGTAGAAAAAATACACCTTACGAGCAAATGTTATCGGTAAGTAGTTTAGAAAAACCATTTACAACTACTGGCAGTGGTAGCACAAGCCAAACCAAATTAGATTTAAATGAAAACAAGCTGGTTATAGCAGCCAGCGGTAATACCTACCAAACAGACCAAACAGTATATAAAAGCTTTAATGAAAAAATTATTGTAACAGATTCGGTTTATTATATTGACCAACATTTGAGTGCCGTTAATTATTTACTGCAGAATGCCAATAAAGGTTTAAATGCCACTGATTTTCCAGGTTCAGGATCCCTAGGTTTGGCTTACCAAATACCCTATGAGATAGTAAATTCATCTTTACCTAACGCATACAAGCAATCATTTATCTATAATCAAATCAATCAAAATTTGGGCACATTTCCTGACCATAAATTACACTTTAAATTATTACAACAAACTGAAATGAGTAGTCCTGGATATAATGATTATCTTAATTTGATATTGAATTTTAAGTTGTCAAATGAATTAGGTAATGAATGTTCGATTAATATTACACTTCCCACAACCTATGGATATAATAATACCGCCTTTCACAATGCCCATACTTTAGATAGAGTAGAGTTAACAAGTAAACCTTCTAATAGTACTTTACAGTATACCAATTATTGCCAGCGTAGTTACAATGCCTCCGCTAAATTATGGTTTAAAAATATTGCTAATCCTACTACACCTGACGTAGATGTTGATGTTGTTTTAACCGCTTTATGTTATTATGTATGCCCGCAAATAACTGTTGATAAAGAAATAATAGCAAGTAGTTATAAAAACAATGCTTCAAATGCATTGCTAAACAAACGCGTAATGGTTAAGCCGCAAACCGGTTTAGTATATAAAGCAGACCGTGTTACCAATACCGATAAATTTGTAAATACCAAAGGAACCTTTAAAACCTATACTAATTTTTTTGATTTAAATACCAAGACACTAAGTAACTATACCCTTTACAGCTCACTTTGGAAACCGGCAGAAACAGCTACTTTGTTCGACCCTTACAATGGAAGCAACGTAGAAAGTGTGGATGCACTGGGCAAGTATAAATCAATTGCGTATTTAAAAGACCAGTTTATTACCGATAATTCAAGTGCATCAACCAATAACCAGGAGTATGGTATAAGCCACAAGCCACAATTGGTTATAAACAATGCAAAACAAAGCGAGGCCACGGTATTTAATTTTGAAACCGTTAATGAGTTGAGGTATTTAGCCAATGATAAAGTTGTATTTTTTAATACGGATAAACATTATTTCGAAAAAATAGTTTTTTCTGTGT
>CAYTWI010000192.1:0-1996 GCA_964442045.1 uncultured Bifidobacterium sp. | reverse complement strand
ATGAATGGCTTTTTGTTCCTCTGCTTTAATGAAGTTGTTTTTTGCCTGGTTGTATTCATTTCCATCTTTCCACTCTTTGGCACTTAATATTTTTTTTAAATGCTGGTATTCTTCTTTCACCTTTGGATGGCTGCGCAGGTAATCTCTGAAAGCAATATGTCTTATCCAATGCTCCGTGTTATAACCTAAAATATGTACATGAGCCAGTCGTTGCTTATGTTCTTCCGTATATCTGGGTATTTCATTATCGGCTGTAATAATACCAGCCATATGCAAGTTCTGTACTTTGGGTTTATGCTTTACAAAAAGCCTTCGGTAAGGCATATCTTTATTGTATATCTCGTAATAAATATATCCTTGTTTTACCAAGGGTTCAATTACCTGGTTCAGGTCTTGTTCATTTGGTAAGCCAACTAAAATATCAATAATAGGTTTGGCTGATAAGTTTTCCACCGATGTACTGCCAATATGTTCAATGATTGGATTGGTAAAACCAATGGTGCTTAACAAATCTGTTTTTATTTTTTCAAAAGTAAGCGGCCAGTCAGAGTTGTATTTTTCAAATTGAACTTTCATTGTTTGTTATATGCCGGTACTATTTGTAGTAATATTTTACTGCTTCAAATCTTTGACTGAATACGCAAAGAATAAAAAGCTGCCGGTTAGGAAAATAATGTTAACTACCCTTGCAAAAGGTGGTGCACCTGCCGGCCATATTTGGCCCAGTAGTACTATTACATTTAATAATAAAAGAATGATGAGTAGTGCTTTTTTCATTTGTTTCTGTAAAATGCAAGGATAGGAATTTTGTTGTAGCATTTTCATAAGGGCTTAATACTTTTACAAATATTAACCTGTTCTAGTGGTTGTTTAATTGCTTATTTATTTTTTCAAACTGACTGATGAGTTCATTTATTTTTGATTGCTGTTTTTTTATTTGTCGTGGCCTTGTATAAAGCCAGTTGAAAACAATCCAGCCTCCCGTTAAAGTATATGTTAAAATGGCATTTTCTATTGTCATTTTTGAAGTAAATTCATACATATACAAACACATTCCCAACGAGAGCAAACCATAATACAAATAAAGCATGGTAGTTTGCATAAACTGTTGTTTGGTTCTGATATCTATTAATTTTTGCAGGTACTGGCTATTGTTTTGTGTATTATCAATTGTTTGGTAAACTGTAAATAATTTATTGTAAGCTAAAAGGTATATAACCATAGACAAAATAACGAGCACAATACCTGCTTTGGTCGTAACAAGCTGTGGCTGGTAAGCGTACCAGATGTACGCAATGAATAAACTGGTAGCAATCAATAAAACATTTGTTACGATCAATTTTCTTAAGCTCAGTTTTTTAAACCGCTTGAGCTTTTGCATCAAATCATCCATGTTAGGTTCACTGACAACTTGCTTTTTCCATAAATCCTTAAAATCAATATTATTGTCCATTGTTTTTAAACTGTTGCGTTAGTTTCTCTTTTATTCTATGAATTTTTACTCTGATGTTGGCTTCTGAAAGCCCAACTATGTTAGCTATTTCAGCTTGTTTTACGTCTTCCAGTTCAAGCGAAATAATAATACGGTCTGTTTCGGGCAACTCTGCAATACACTTGTACAAAAACTGAATATGGGGTTCTATAGAAGTGTGTTTTTCTTCGGCTAAATTGTGAGGCAGATTAGCTTTGGTAAAGCGGTTTTCTTTTTCCATTTGCCGCAAACAGTTATTGGAGGCAATTTTAAAAATCCAGGTGCCAATATTGGCTTCGCTCCTGAATTTAGGCAGCTGTTGCCATACTATAATAAAAGTTTCCTGCGCCATATCCTGTGCCAGGGCATAATCGTTTACATATCCCATACATAAGCGAAATATCCTTTGCCAATATGTTTTGTATACGTCTTCAAAAACCATTATTACTCACTAAAAAAGTTATTTAATTTCGTAAAATACCATTCTTTATCGTCATACATAATAAAATGTAAACCTTTGTCGGC
>CAYTWI010000191.1:0-2002 GCA_964442045.1 uncultured Bifidobacterium sp. | reverse complement strand
CAGCTGTGCTTCCAAACAAATAAAGCTGGAAAAGAAACAAGCACGTACTTATAACAAAGACCTCAAAGCAATAAACTACCATGCTCCTTTCTTTAACCATGTTATACAGGTTAATCGCAGAGGCCATCCTATCAATCCGTTTACCAAAGACTTTTTTGCCGACCGTGGATTTATTTTTAAAAAAGTAAGCTATGTTCAAAATAACGATGTATATAAACTGGCCCATTTAGGAAGGATAATGGAAGCCATTAAGGCAAAGTATAAATTAAATGAGGCCACTAATAAAGATACCGTTAAATTAATGTTGTATGCACATGGCGGGTTGGCCAGTAAAAAAGGATCGCGTACGGAAGCATATATGAAGTATAGAAAAATACTGGAAACCGACCCTTCTGTATTTCCTGTATTTATTAACTGGAGCTCCGGTTTATTCTCCAGCTATTTACAATATGCTACCGTAGTACAAAATGGTTATTATGCCAAACCTACCTTATTAAGATCGGCTAACTTTCCGCTTAACCTGAGTTTAGATTTAGCCAATGCCGTTATATATGTACCCCGATTGCTCAGAAAAAATCTCTTCTCCAAGTCGGAAGCTTTTTGGGCTAACAATTCCATAAAAAATGCCAACAGTATTTTAGCTGATAGCAATGCCACCTGTTGTCAAACACGTAAGTGTTGTATACATACCTGTACTAAAGATACCGTATTTTATAAAAGCATCAGGCGTTTTAACGAAGCGTATAACTTCTTTGGTTCATTCATCAGTATCCCTTTGGGTTCAGCAGTAGCTACATTAGGCAAACCGGCCTGGCAAAACATGAGCCGCAGAACCAAAGTAATGTTCAGGAACAGTGAGCAATTTAGTTACGATGCCATTATACCCCTTATACGACAAGACACATCCACCATGAAGGGGAAAAAAGCCATTGCCAAAACTTTAGACGAATATAAAAATGTGGACCACTCCGGCCCCACTGCTTTATTGGTAGAAGCAATTATAGACCTGGCTAAAAAATATCCGGACAGGGTGTTTCAAATATCATTATACGGACACAGCATGGGCTCCATGGTGATGAATGAATTACTGAAACACTATGGCGACAAACTGCCTGCCAACATATATGTAGACAAAATAGTGTACATGGCTGCTGCCTGTAAAATAAGTGATTGGGAAGTAAGTGTTGAGCATTTTTTAAAGCACAATAAACAAACTGATTTTTTTAATATAACACTGCACCCTAAACGCGAAAAGCAGGAAAAAATGGGTATACCTGTATTGAATTGGCTAGTGCCTCCGGGCAGTTTATTGGAATGGGTTGATAAACTATACGAAGACCCACATAGTTTTACCGATAGAACCTTAGGCTGTTACGATAATTTTGTGATGTCGTATTCCATTATAGAAAACAGTTTAAGAAGCAGAATACATTTAAAAACTTTTCCATACGCAGAAACCAAACACAAGGACAAACACATTCCCATACGCCATGGCGAAGTAGATGATTATTCTTTTTGGTTACCCCATTATTTGTATTAGTTACACGCATAAAACAAAGCATTAAAGTAAGGCCGGGCAGATGCAAATCTATTCGGTCTTATTTTTTACCAAGCTAAAAAAAGAGTATTTTCCCTATGAAAAAAGAGTATTTCTACTCTTGACAGGTTCGAATGCTGTTCCTTAAACTTGTTGGTTGAAATTACAGTAAAGAAAAAGCAAAATTATTGTAGTAAAGCAAGTGAACCAACAATGAAAATAAAACACGGAATATTTAAATTACAATTGAAAAGAGGCGTATTAATGGGTAACAACAGCAACGAAACTTGTAATACTTATTTTTCAAGTCATGCAGTGAGAAAAACCGTTAGTCAGGAAGATGATGAGTTTATTGGCGTTTATCATGATACCTGGTCAGGAAATGATAATACATTAAAACAAGCCACATTAGAAATATCAAAATATCCTTACATAGATATTTACACACTTGTTTGGGAAAACAAT
>CAYTWI010000190.1:0-2141 GCA_964442045.1 uncultured Bifidobacterium sp. | reverse complement strand
AGCTTACAATTAACCACAGGTAAGTATACCATTTTAAAACAATACCCAAGTCAGGATATAAGCAGTTTAACAAGCGCCACAGGTTATTATCTAATATCATATAATTCCGGAGGCTATAGCGTATTATCAACTTCAGTAAAACCAACAGCAACCATGCTTGCTTTGCAAAAAACCCAACAAGCGTCAAAACAGATTAAATACCATAACATTTACATAAAAGATACACAAGTATATGCTACCCAAAAAGGCTACCACAACCTTTACCATTTAGTCAATGGCCAGTGGCATACCCTTTCAGCCGAAACCAATTTTCAGCTAAGCTCAAAAACCATGAATACCATGTACCTCGATGATTTTATGGTATTATGGTTAGGTACCAATAAAGGATTAATAAAAGTACCCGGTCAAAAAAAATACCCGTTCACCTCCATATTCAGTAGCAACGTATCCCCAATTAGCATCAGGCAAATAGTAGAAGCAAAAAACAACGATATGTTCATAGCTACCTACAAAGGCATCTATCAATACAACACAGTAACCCACTATACAAAAAACATAGTCGACTCCATATTTCCATTTTATACCCGCGCCATTTGCCTTGACACAGGCAATTACCTTTACGCAGGCACAGAATCAACCGAGCAATACTTTTACCGGTACAATATAAAAACAAAAAAATACGAAGGTAATTTTTACAAATTAAGTCCCTTAGGAGCCCAGATAAATTCAGTATTTAGCATATACCGCGATAAACATAACATATACTGGTTAGCTACCGATAAAGGCCTTGCTTCCTACAACCCCAAAGAAAAGCTTTTAAGGCTGCACATAGCCGGAAAATATAGCATAGGCAGCACCAAACTATTTTATATCAACGCATCAAAAAACAGCAATAAGTTTTGGGTATGCGGGTTAAACGCAGCCTATTTAATAGATATAGAAAATGGTGTTACAAAAGAGTACAAAGCCGATATAAATACCAAAACACTCATTCCTGCCGATGATTATATTTTTGTAGCAGAAGATAAAAACCAGGTAGTTTGGTTAGGTACAAAAAAATCAGGCTTAATAAAATTAGATTATCTACACAACCAGTCATTAGTTATCAATAAATCAAAAGGATTATCAAGCAACGAAGTATACGGTTTAATATACCAAAACGACACCATAGCATGGATAAGCACAGCCAACGGTTTGTGCCGCTATAATAATCAAAACAATACCTTTACCAATTATTTTATCGACAATGGGCTTACCGATAACGAGTTCAACCAAAATGCCCTGTACAAGCATTCGTCAGGCCAGTTTTATTTCGGAGGCATCAATGGCATCAACATTATAAATCCCCATTTATTCAAACCAGAAACCACACCAATAACCATATTTACGGCAAGTATAAACAAATGGAACCAATCAGACGAAGTTTTTAAACAAGTAAAAGACAGCAGCGTTATCCTAATGAAACCCGATGACCATTTACTAACATTCACATTCGGGTTAAGCGATTACAATCAGGTAGAAACCAATACCTTTTTTTACAAAATAAAAGGACTGTACAACGAATGGATTAGTTTAGGTAACCAAAACCAGTTAAGGTTAGAAGGATTATCAGCAGGAGAGTATATAGTTGAAATTATAGGGTTCAATAGAACCGGAATGCAGGCCGGTTCAGCCCTGCTATACAAAGTAAAACTAGAGCAGATATATTACAAAACATGGTGGTTTTACGTGTTGTTAGCCTGTACCGTAATACTATTGATTTTCGCCTACTTCAGGTGGCACCTCAACAACATTAACCAAAAACAAAAACTACGCACACAAATAGCCAGTAACCTCCACGATGAAGTAGGAAGCTTGTTAACAAGCATCATTATGTCAACCGATAGCGCCCGCTACAGCTCATCCACCATTGATGACAAGAACCAGAAACTCGAAAAAATATCAGCATTAAGCAGAAACGCTACCAATACCATGAGCGATGTATTATGGAGTATAGATGCACGCAACGATTATGCCGGAAACCTCACAGACCGCATGAGAGAACATGCCGAAATGATGCTGTTTCCCCTAAACATCGATTTAATATTCGATTTCACAGAAACACAGCAACAAAAAACAATAAAAGCCGATAAACGTCAGCA
>CAYTWI010000189.1:0-2150 GCA_964442045.1 uncultured Bifidobacterium sp. | reverse complement strand
AAATTGCCTAATAAATCTAATCCATCTTCCGCTTTTTTTATCAAGATGTCAGTTGAAATAACTTCAGCTATTTTTGTATTACTTATATGGTGTGTTTCAATTTTCATTAAGTGTTATAAAATATATGCAATTGTCATTTTCTGTTGGTTTGCTACAAACAAATAAATTTCATTTACAGCTAGTTTGCAAGTGGTTTAAACAATTATTTGCTGCTTTCATTACAAACAAACACGGGTTTATTTAATTCTTTACATAAAATAAATAGTTGTTGTTGTTTATTTGCGGCCCTAAATTTTATACATTATATGAAACGCATTATCACAACAATATTACCGCTGCTTTTTGCCTTTACAGGCATGGCGCAAATTAGCCAGTACGAATTTATAAGAGAGGGAGGTCAAATGACGGAGCTGGATCCGAACGATACTACGGTAACTACCCACATCATTGCCGATGACCTGGTATTGCCGGCTAAAGTTAAAATTGGTTATCGTTTTAGATTTAACGGTGCTTTTTACGACTCGTTAGGTATTTCGGAAAATGGTTTTATATGGTTTGGCCCGGCACAAGCCAGCGAGTTAGAGGGAATTACGAATCCTATGACTACTACTTTACCAGCCAGTGTTAAGGGTATTGTTTGTGGTTTTGGTATTGATTTACACCCACGTTTTTCAGGTCCTGTAACGACCATTCGCACTTGTCGCCAGTATTTTAACGGACGCATTGATAATTTTATTATTGAATGGAAAAATACTTCACGTTTTGATGCATTGAACGATGCAGCGGGTGCTGATACTATCACTGTTCAAATGCAATTGTTTGCTTTTGAAGATGACCGTGTACAAATTACTTATGGACGCATGGGGTTAAATCCTAACGTAAGTAATAATTTATCAGTTGGTATAAAAGGAGCTAGTAATACTGATTTTGCCAACCGCATGACTGATGCTACACATACCTGGGATAATACTACTGCCGGTACCAGCATAAACAGCACTTGTTTGTTGAGCTCTACCAGTAATCCAAGTCAGGGATTGCATAACTTTATAACGTGGGTAAACAGAAATCCACAAACAGGAACCAGGGAATTGGATGCCAATAACTTTACCCTATATCCTATGCCTGTTAATGATGCTTTACATATTCAGTCAGCACAGCCTGTTTTGTCGTATGCTATTTACAATATTGCCGGAAAGTTATTGGCAGAAGGAAATGAAACCAATGCAGGAATTACTGTAAGCCATTTAACAAGTGGGGTTTACTTTGTTAAACTGACTACTGCTAACGGGACGAGTAGCAAGAAGTTTATAAAAAACTAGTTGTTTGTTATACTATTTTTATCCCCAACTATTGTTAAAAATAGTTGGGGGATTTTTTATGATTACTGTTTTTTAGAAGCTACCAACGCATATACCATTGGTATTTTATTACCCAAGTGTTTAATACGGAATTGTTTTGGTCCAATTTCAACAGTTTCTTTAAAACAATTGTATGGTGAGTAGTTAAATTCATCTAGGGAGTTTATTTCTAACCCGTTTTGAATTAAGCTGTTTAATACTTCACTCATGCCATGGTTCCACATTACATATTCTTGTTTTATATCCGCATTGCGGTCGGCATATGTTCCACTTTCCGTTTCTACAATAGCACCCGTATTAAAATAGTTGTAGCCTACTTCTTTAAAATTGTCATCAAACATCCATACCACCGGATGAAACTCGGCAAACACAAACCTGCCATTTGGCTTTAAATATTTTGATACAACCTGCGCCCATTTGTTAAGGTCGGGTAACCAACCTATGGTTCCGTAGCTGGTAAATACAATATCAAATTGTTCGTCTAAATGGTTAGGAAGGTCATAAATATCAGAGCAAATAAACCGGGCATTGGTATTTGTTTTTTCAGCTAACTCAATGGCACTTGCAATTGCTTTATCTGATAAGTCAACACCCGTTGCCTGTGCACCTAAGCGTTGCAAGGAAATGGTGTCCTGTCCAAAATGACATTGAAGATGTAAAATGCTTTTGCCTTTTATATCGCCTAATAATTTCAGTTCAATATCGCATAGCGAATTATTCCCATTTATAAAACCGGCTACATCGTAAAAGTCAGAAGCTATGTGTGCATCCGTTCTGTTATTCCACGATTGT
>CAYTWI010000188.1:0-2263 GCA_964442045.1 uncultured Bifidobacterium sp. | reverse complement strand
CCGGACTTAACTATCCCGGACATGCTCAGATACTTGCACCTACCGTAGGATACCAACGCTTTTGGTGGAAAGGAGTTTATACATCCATACATGCACTAAACGCATTTGAAACATATTACAATCAGAACAAAAAAAAGATTGGAAACGGATACACTCTATATCTTGATTTCTATGTGGGTTACCAGTTTAAGTTTTTTAACAACCGTTTCTTTTTCGAACCCGCTATTGGAATTAGTTATTGGCCACTAAGAACCAATGTTCCTGAATCATTTAAAGCCGCAGAAAAAAATTGGCCTAACTACTTTATTCAACCCGGGTTTGATTTTGGGATTAATTTTTAGCATCCCAATCAGGCAATTATCAATACATATAAAACAATAAAAATTACTGCAATGAAAAAAATCAGCATTTATTCCGTGTTGTTATTACTCACGGTATCGCTAAGTTCATGTGGCATAGGAGCCGCATTTGTTACCAACCACAATCAAAACGCCACTGAGGTACACTTAAGCGGAAACAACTTTAAAGTAATAGACCAGGTAAGCGGAAGTTCAGAAACCTCCTATGTATTTGCCATTGGGGGTATGAACAAAAGGCAATTGTACGAAAATGCCTATTCAACAATGATGAGGAAAGCCAACTTACTGAATGGTTCCAAAGCTATAATAAACGTAATGACAGAGGAACATGTTAGTGGTTTTGCTCCTTTTTTTGTTAGAAGAACCATAACAGTGAGTGCCCAGGTAGTTGAATTTACAAGGTAAGTTCAAACCAATAAACACCGTATTATTTTATAATTCGCAGCTGAGTAATCATTACATAAGCAAAGCGCTTATGGCATCTCACCAATCTGCTTTTACTTTAACGCTTAATATAAAAAGACATGCAAAACAAAACGCTATTCATGAGTATTGTATTAATAATAACAAGCACAATACCACTCAAAGCACAATATACTAAAACAGACAGTACTTACAAAAAATGGTTTGTGGGTAGTACCCTGTTTCTATTAGGTAATTTGGATAACGTAAACCCACCCGGCTTTGCCCAACTCAATTTAGGTTACCGTATTACAGGAAAAGATGTAATTTCACTTGAACTCATCACCTGGAAACATGCCTGGCCCTTGGGTATTAACCCATTTTACAATAAAGCATACGGAACACCTCAGGAAAAATTTCCGGGTTATATAAGAGAGTATGGAATAGGCCTGGCCTATCAACGATACCTTTGGAAAGGTCTTTACCTGGCAGTACATGCAACACCAATGTGGCAAATATTTAAAAATGAAAACGATGATAAAGTAGGTGATGGTTTCATTATATTCAATACCAATCGAATTGGCTATCATTTCAAACTCTTTAAAGATAAGTTTTTTATAGAACCATCCCTTGGAATTGCCGGCCGTGCTTTTTACACAAAAATGCCCGATGGGTTTAAACAGCAAGACGACAAGTGGCCCAAATACACCCCGGAACCTGGACTCCATATTGGATATAATTTTTAACTGATAATTGATGAATACACAAAAAACACCCGAGAATATCAAAGTAAGTGTAAACCTGAAGCTCGCTGCACTGTGGGCAAGTTTTATGTTTCTCTACATCTATGTTGATTATTTCGCCTTATATATGCCCGGTAAAATAGCCGATATACTCAAACAGAGAGTCTTTATATTTAATATTACCCAAGAGTTTCTTTTAGCAGCACTTGTCTCCATAACAATACCCGCACTTATGATTTTCCTTTCTGTAGCTCTTCCGGCTAAAGTAAATAGATGGGCTAATATGATTATTGCCACAGTATATATTCCCTATACTCTCTTCAATTTAGCGGGAGAGGCCTGGATTCATATGGTGTTTGGTGCAGTTGTAGAAGTACTTCTTCTTACTCTTATTATCTGTTATGCATGGAAGTGGCCTCGTATGGAAACATCAAATCAGCATAACTCATACCCAACAGAATACTAATACCTGTATTTGATAACAAGAGGCAAGCCACAAAATGCAAATACCCACACCTGCTCAAAACCTGCAAGAGCGCATAACTATAACCTCCTGATGTCTTCCAAAAAGCAGCAGAAAACCACTTAAAAATATACCTGTTTAAGTACAAGTGTTTATAGCTAATAAAAAGTCCATTTATAACTTACGGTACCAAAAATTATATTCGTTTAGCATGAAGAGCCATAACAGTTGCACAAAACCAACACAAATAAGTAGACTTTAGGTAATATTGTGCACCTATAATTAGGTTAGCCATC
>CAYTWI010000187.1:0-2516 GCA_964442045.1 uncultured Bifidobacterium sp. | reverse complement strand
TTTTATCTTATTGTGATTAACTAGATAAAAATTTATAAACCTCTTATAAACAAATTAAGTAGTCAATAAATAATGTATAAGAAATTTATTGTTAAACGCTACCATCACATCAGCCGTAACAGGCATTTTTACAGGCACTCTCAGAGACTACATATAAATTTATTTTTTATATATAGCAATAAAACGTTTTATAAAAATTTGATTATATAAAAACAGGAATGTGAAATTTTAAAACAATAAAGAATAAAAATAGTATAATTTATTATACAACATCAACAAAAAAACACAACAAATATTTATAGCATAATAAATAAATTTAAAACAAAATAATTGTAACGTTGAATGCAATACAAAAACAATAAAATATAAATAAATGAAAGCTGAAATTATAACCATAGGCGATGAATTATTAATAGGACAAGTAATAGATACAAACAGTGCGTGGCTAGGCCAATCGCTAAGTGCAATAGGCATTACATTATACCAGCGCAGTGCTTGTGGCGATACCAAAGAACAAATTTTAGATTGCTTACATGATGCAACAAAAAGAAGTGACATAATAATTTTAACAGGTGGACTAGGCCCAACCAAGGATGATATAACCAAACAAACCTTATGCGAATTTTTCAACACATCGCTTATACAAAATGATAAAGTATTGGAATGGGTAAATAATATTTTTCGTTTACGTAAAACACCAATGCTTGATATAAATTTACAACAGGCCATGGTACCAGAAAATTGCGAAGTGTTATGGAATAGAAGTGGAACAGCTCCGGGTATGTGGTTTGATGTAAATAATAAAATTTATATTTCATTACCGGGAGTTCCTTTTGAAATGAAAACAATTTTTGCAGAAGAAGCCGTTCCATTATTAAAGCAAAAATTTGAATTACCTTTTATATACCATAGAACATTTCAAACATGTTCAATAGGTGAAAGTTTCTTAGCAGAAAAAATTAAACACATTGAAGCAGCCTTACCTTCACATATTAAATTAGCATACCTTCCTTCAGTGGGAGCAGTGAGATTACGTTTAAGTGCTTATGGAACCGATAAGAACTTATTAGAACAGGAAGTAGCAACTATTGCAAACCAATTTTATGAAACCATAGGCGAATATATTTTTGGTGAAGGAGATGATAGCTTACCGCAAGTAATAGGTATACTATTAAATAGTAAAGAAAAAACAATAGCCACTGCTGAAAGTTGCACAGGAGGTTATATAGCACATCAGATAACATCCATTGCCGGAAGCTCAAAATATTTTACCGGTAGCATTGTTAGTTACGATAATAAAATAAAACAACAGGAGTTGAATGTAAGCAATGAAATACTTCAGCAACATGGTGCAGTTAGTGAACCATGTGTAATACAAATGGCTCAGGCAATCATAGAAAAGTTTGGTGTTGATTATGCAATAGCTACAAGCGGAATAGCAGGACCCGATGGTGGTACTGAAGAAAAACCGGTAGGTACCGTTTGGATTGCAGTAGGCAGCAAAAATAAAATAGTAGCTCAGAAATTTAATATGGGCGATAACCGCGAAAGAACCATTATACGAAGTACTTTAATGGCATTAGATATGTTAAGAAAACAACTATTGGAAGCCTGATTTTAATAAGTATTTAAGATTGTCTTTAATTCTTTTATATTTGCTTAATGAATTTTTCTTTTTCAGATATAACAACCATTAGCTTAACCTTATTTGCTATTATTGATATCATAGGAGCTTTGCCTATTATTATATCAATTAAAAATAAACAAAAACATTTAAACAGCGGTAAGGCAACTTTAGCTTCAGGTGCTTTTATGATTATCTTCCTTTTACTGGGCGATAAATTATTAAAGTTGATAGGCGTTGATTTAGCATCATTTGCAGTAGCAGGTTCAATCGTTATATTTATTTTAGGCTTAGAAATGATTTTGGGTATTGACATTTTCAGGCAAGACCCAACCGATAAAACAGGCAGTATTATACCCATAGCCTTTCCAATTATTGCAGGCTCAGGAACACTTACTACCATCATTTCTATGAAAGCCGTTTACGATTACCAAAACATTTTAATTGGTATCCTGTTAAATTTAGTCTTAATATATATAGTACTCAAATCAACCAATTGGATTGAAAGAATTTTAGGTGATGCAGGTTTAGGCCTTATCAGAAAGTTTTTTGGAGTAATCCTTATTTCAATTGCAGTAAAAATCTTTAAGTCAAATTTTTAATAACTATGATAAAAAAATATTTCAGCGCTGAACAAGCGGAAGGCGTTTTATTGAGTCTGTTCGGGTTAATATCCTTCACAACTTCAGTTATTTTATCATATCAAACCAAAGATCCGTTTTTTTATGGTATGTCCATTACCCTTTTCCTGTTTTCTATTGTACAAATTATTTTAGGTATAGCAATAATAGCAAAGGCCAGAATCAATAAAATAAAAGTAAAAGTATACAGCACCGAGAAAACAGAAAATATGCTTATATATGAGATGCCTAGAGTTGTAAAACAAATGAAC
>CAYTWI010000186.1:0-2539 GCA_964442045.1 uncultured Bifidobacterium sp. | reverse complement strand
CTCTTTTTTCGTTGTTGCCTTTCCTCATAGATATATCAAATACTCCTGATAAGGCATTATTGTATTCGGCAGGAAATGCACCGGTGAAAAAATCGGAATTGGCGAGCATCTGACTACTCATGGCGGTAAGTAATCCCCCTCCAAACGATTGTAAATTATCAAAATGGTTAGGATTGGGAATTTCTATTCCTTCCATTTTCCATTGTAAAAATTTTGGAGCATTGCCTCGTACTATAATTCCGTTAAAACCAGTATTGCCTGCAACCCCGGCAAATGACGATGCCAAACGAGCCGGGTCATCAAAACCTCCCGCATATCGTTTGGCTTCTTCTACACTTAGCATACGTGCACTTAATGTTGCCATTGCATTGAGTGGCTGCTCTTTATTGATTCGGGGACGTACTTCTATTTCACTCAATGTCGAAATTCTTTCTTTTAAGGGTATGTTTAAAAAGTTTTGTTTGGCTGAATTAACTATTACTTCTTTAATAATGGCTGGCTCAAAACCTATACAGGTAACTTTTATATCATATCTTCCTACAGGTACATTTTTTAAAATAAAATTGCCTGATGAATCACTTAGGCTGCCAATTGATGGGTTTGTTTGCTGTACAACAATGGTAGCAAAAGGTATGGGTTTTTGCGATGACTCTTCAATTACTGTACCTCGTATATTTTGTGTAGGCTGGGCAAACAGGTAAGTAGTAAGGGAAATAAAAATTAGCACAATGAGTGTTCGTAACATAAAGTTTATGGCGTTAATTTGTAAGGTGCAAACGTGCCGTAAACTTTAACTTTCTACAATACTGATTAATCAGTATATTTTAATTCAACAACCCTAGTTTGGATGCAAAGCTCAATGCTTCAAATGAGTTATTGGCACCTAATTTTTCTAAAAACTTTTGCCTGTGGGTATTCACTGTGTGAACACTGATGGAAAGCTTATCTGAAATTTCTTTACTTAAATAACCATCTTTTACCAGTTTTAAAATTTCTAACTCTCTTTTTGTTAGTTCCAGCTCGGCTTTTTGTGCCGGTTCTAACGGAATAAAATGACCAGTTTTAAAATTTAATAACTGACTTTTAACTGTTTCATTTTCGTCTTGGTTGGGAGAAACATCGGCTATACACATCATCAACCATATTTGTCCTTTTTTATCCAGTTCTAATATTTGGTATTGTTCGGTCAGTCTGATGTATTTATTTTCACTGTTTAACATCCTGTACTCATTAATCTGTTTGTAATTCAGTCTTTCTTCCACAGGAAATGCGTTAAACATTTTTAAAACAGAAACACCATTTAAAGAGAGTGTGTATTTATCTTCCGGATGTATTTTGCTGTCAAAAAAATGATGACTTGTTTCTGCGTAGTCTGTAGGGCTATAGCCAAGCAGTTTTCCGAAGTTTGCTGAATAAAACAACATTTGCTTGGTATTGATATCAAAAATATTAACGCCCGAGTTACCAATTTCTGAAAGCGTTTGAAGTGATTCTATATATTTGGGTACAACGCTGTAATCCAAATCTTTTTCATCAAATTTATATTGATTTAAAAAGGCAAAGAAAATTTCCTGAATACTGTTTTGCGCTGTCATTAACTGATATTTTTGGTAAGGTACAAAATTAAGAGAATGGTTGTATATTAAGCCTTAGCTTTTAATATGTAATGGTTTTAGTTGTTATTGATAATTTCATTAAAAAAATCAACTACTTCATTCAACACTTGTCTGTCTGTTTGGTGTCCAATGTGGTTGTATACTTTAAAGGTACTATTTATTTTATTTTGTATGTAAACGGATTCACACTTCCTAAACCTGTCAGGTATCATGGTTTTGCCTAGTTTCTTAAAAATTATTTTTCTTTCTGATTCACTGTATCCATCGTCAAATAAAACGGCATCGTTTTTATCGTGTTGTCCCATGTATATAAATTGTGGCACTTTCTGGTATTCTTTTAAGTTGAACTTTTGAGCAAAAAGTTTTTCAAAGTCATGAATGCCTATGGGGTAGTTGAGGTTTGTTTTTTCTAATTTACTTACACTTAAAATGGGTATGGCATTAATACCTCCGCAGGCTGTACCTGCTATTATTTCAGGATGTATTAAAGTAAATCTGTTAGCAAAGGTTCCGGAGGCTGAAAAACCATTCATTAAAATTTTTTCTTTGCTGGTTATTCCATATTCTTTCAATACTGCTTTTGCATTTTTTATCATGGCTATCAGTTGCAAATCCAGTCTTTTCATTTCTCCCTTATTAATCAATACGGCATCTCTGTCAAGCGCATGGGTATATATTTTCCATTCTTTTGCCGGTCGGGGGAAAACGGGTACTAAAAATGGTATTTTAAGTTTAGTGCAAATACTGCTTCCAAGTGAATGTGCTATTGATTCTAAATAGGCTTCTTTTTCATGAATCAACAAGGTGTCGTTTGTGCCTGTATTGTTTGTTTCAACCAGTAGGTATTGTATCTGGCTTTTATTTAAACCTTTTGGAATACGTAAGAAGTAGGGGTAATTAAATCCTAAGTCGGGTCTTGCATT
>CAYTWI010000185.1:0-2590 GCA_964442045.1 uncultured Bifidobacterium sp. | reverse complement strand
AAAACCACCAAACAAAAAATCCAAAGCCTTTTACCAGCATAAAAGTAAAAGACCCGAAGGATGAGGAGTATTGGACACTGACGGCAGGCATGTTCCAGGAAGTTTTTGAACCTAAGCAAAAAGAAAGCTACGGTCATTTTACGCTGAATACCACCACCCAACATATTAGCGCCATAGATACCCATACCCTGAAAGGTTTTATTATAGACCCTGTTGCTTTTGCTTACGATTTTGGTGCCCGCATGTACGATGCAAGAGTGGGCAGGTGGTTAAGTGTTGATCCATTGGATGCAAAGTATCCCCAGTTAAGTCCATATAGTTTCTGTAATAATAACCCAATTATTTACAAGGATTTTGATGGTAGAGACTATATATTAGTGATTGATAAAGCAAATAAAACTATAACCATTAAAGCAACTTATTATACCGATAATGCAGAATCAATGGAAAGGGCAAGCAAAGCAGCCAATTCAATTATGGAAGTAAACGGAAAATATTCTTTGCTGACTGAAGATGGTGAAAGTTATAAAATTAATTTTGAGCTAAAAGTAGAACCAGCTCAAGCGGGGCAAGATGCAACTTCTAGTGCTGCTTTAGAATCTCTCACAAATTCCTTTAATGTGCTAGACAATGAATCAATGGATATAAAGTATTATTCAATAGGTCAAGTAGATGGCTATACTCAAAACGGAGCAAATATTGATGTTAAACAAAAACCTGTTCTCACAAAAGAGAATGTAGATAAGCATGAAGAACTGCATACTATGGGGGTTGGACATAAAGGAATGGGTAAAAGAGGTTATACAATTACAAAAAAAGTAATTGGCGCAATTATTAAATTTGCGAGTGATAATAGTAAAACTAATAAAGTTGATGTGAAAGGTGCAAAAGCTAAACATACAATGGCAAAATCTTCGGAAAAACCGGATTCTAAAATTACATCTACCGATGGAGAAGCAACATCACTTAAAGGCAAAATAATAGAGACTCCCGAAACTAAATGATAAAATTATGTTAAAATATACAAAGTATTTATTGGGTCTATTGTTGATTATATGCTTAGTAGTCAATAATAATTTAAGGGGTGATTCAACCATTTTAAAAAGGCAATCGCAGGCTTTTAAAGGGGTATATATTATGGATACTATAAACCTAAAAGGCTGTTATGTTATTTATGGAAATCGAAAATCTAATCATAGTCAACTTCGGTTATTAAAAATATTCATACCCGATAAAGAAGTGAAAGATATCAAAAAGAGAAATATTAAAAATTTGCTTAAAGATGGTTATGTGTATTTACACCCAACTGATTTTATGGGGTTATTAAATCATCCAGAAAAATTACAGTATTTGAATTTATGTAATAAAGATACATCCTCAAAAATAGTATATACTAAAGCGGGGTCACGTAGAATTTTATCAGGTGCAATGTCATATTATACTGTAGAAGCAAAATTTCTTGTTTCTTTAGTAGATGTAAATGTATATAAAAATAAATTTTGGACTAGAAACAGTTGGTTTAAAGAAAATAGTTATTTAAAAGTGCTTGTGCCACTCGATTTAAAATTAAAGGTGGTTCAGTAAAGATATAGTGTTCAATAAATGAGTTTAAACAATAAGATTCTGTTAAGGTATAACTGGATAGTTTGGCTGTTGTTATTTTGCTTTGCCGGATGCCGTAGTTTTTATGCGCTTTATGATGGTTATTATATGTATGATAAAGATAAGTATAGAAGATTCACCGACAGTAAAGAGGAATCAATAAAACGAGGTGTTTTTGTAAGAGATTTAAACTATCAAATTGATATTCCTGTTGTGAAAAATGTTTATATCGAAAAGGGTTTTCGTTGGGGGAGTTCTTCCGCAAAAACCATTGTTTTAACTCCAACGGATACTTTTTCAAATAATGAGCCCAATAAGCCCTATAATGTGACTGTGGAATGCTTGAATAATTATAATGGTTATAAAGTAGAGAGGTCTGTATATAAAATTCATGAAGAAAATGCCACGCTTAAAGATACCATCCGAATAAATATTTTTTTAATAGATACTGTTGCTTTAAGTAATAATAAACAAGACTATAAAAGGGGTAAATTTGTTTTGAAAATTTGGTAGTATGTTTAATGTACCCTTTATCACTTTTGAAAGAAGATTACTTATAAACAGCAAAAATGAGTTGTAGCAATAAAATATTAGTAAAATATAACTGGATAGTTTTCTTATCCTTATTTTGTTTTGCCGGATGCAAAGAAAGCAGAGAAGACAGAAAAACTGCTTTATTCGAATACTTCAATAAAAGTGATTTATTCGACAAAGAATTATATGCAAAAGACAGCGCGCTTTTAACTCGTAGACTCTTAATTCCAGGAAGCTTTGTTTATGATAGTTCAAATAGTTTATTTATTGAAATGCATTACTTATATATGCCCGACTGCATAAGAAACAGTTTTTTCTCCATCAATAATTTGAATACCGGAAAATTCGCGTTTCTGTCTTTCGTGGACGAAAATTTGGCTATCAATAACAAGCCAAAATATGGCTCACTTATAGACACAAATACCTACTTCAACGCAGAGTTACCAAAAGTTAT
>CAYTWI010000184.1:0-2715 GCA_964442045.1 uncultured Bifidobacterium sp. | reverse complement strand
CACTGTTCGTTTGGCGAATGCAATGCATCGCTCTCTAAACCAAAGCCCATTAATACTGATTTCAAACCTAGTTCTTTTTCGAATAATGCAACAATTGGAATACTTCCACCACCACGTGTTGGAATTGGTTTTTTACCAAAGGTTGTTTCCATTGCTTTAGCTGCTGCCTGATATGCTACAGAATCGGTTGGTGTAACTACAGGCTCACCACCGTGGTGTGGCCTTACTTCTACTTTAACGCCTGCAGGTGCAATGCTTTCAAAATGTTTTTTAAACAACTCGGTAATTTTATCGCTTGACTGGTTAGGCACCAAACGCATGCTTATTTTAGCAAATGCTTTTGAAGGTAATACTGTTTTAGCGCCTTCGCCAATATATCCGCCCCAAATTCCATTGCAATCTAATGTTGGACGGATACCTGTTTTTTCTAAAACGGTATATCCTTTTTCTCCCCAAACATCAGCTATATCTAAATCTTTTTTATAAGCTTCTAAATCAAATGGCGCTTTGTTTAATTCTGCACGCTCGGCTGCATTTAATTCTAATACTGCATCGTAAAAACCCGGAATGGTAATATGGTTGTTTTCATCGTGCATACTGGTAATCATTTTTGCCAATATGTTAATAGGGTTAGCCACTGCACCACCGTAAACACCGCTGTGTAAATCACGGTTAGGGCCTGTAACTTCAACCTCTACATAACTTAAACCACGTAAACCAGTATCTATACTCGGAATATCATTGGCTATCATTGAGGTATCAGAAATCAATACCACATCGGCTTTTAAACGCTCTTTGTTGTTGATACAAAAAGTACCTAAATTATTACTGCCAACTTCCTCTTCACCCTCAATCATAAACTTAATATTGCAAGGCAATGAGTTTGTTTTCATCATTAACTCAAATGCTTTTACATGCATATACACCTGGCCTTTATCATCGCAGCTACCGCGTGCAAAAATGGCTCCTTCCGGATGTATTTCTGTTTTACGTATTGTTGGTTCAAATGGTGGTGTATCCCATAACTCCAAAGGAACTGCAGGCTGTACATCATAATGTCCATAAACCAAAACAGTAGGTAAATTGGCATCTATTATTTTTTCGCCATAAACAATCGGGTAACCATCTGTTGGGCAAATTTCCACTTTATCAGCTCCGGCAGCCACTAATTTATCTTTTATATAGGCAGCAGCAGCATGCACATCTTTGGCATATTCTTTATCGGCACTGATACTTGGTATACGCAATAATTCAAATAATTCATTTAAAAAGCGTTCCTGGTTTTGTTGGATATATTCTTTAATCATATTGATACTAATTTGAGTGTGCAAAATAGGAGTTATTTTGTGTATGCCAAATGATTTAAACCAATTCAACAAAGCCTCTGACAAAAACGCTCTTTTCTTCTAAAATGGTCATGTTTTTTATTCATTTGAATTCGTTAATAATTTACACTATATATGCAATATAAAACTCATTTTCAATCATTTCAATTTCGTTTATGCCAATAAAAAACGTAATAACCCTAGCTTTTATTTTAATTACCGCTTTAGCTTATGCCCAGGATATTGATAGCAATGAAAAACTTTCTTATAAGAAACAGTTTTTCATTGAAAATAAGGGCCAATGGCCCGATGAAGTATTATTCATGACCAAAACCAATGGCATGGATGCCTGGATTACCAAAACCGGTGTTGTTTACGACTTTTACCAATTAATTGAAAATGAAAAAAATAATGCGTCAACATTAGAGAATGAACAACAGATTTTTAAAGACAAAAAAGGCCATGTGATAAAGTTTAACTTATTACAATGCAATAAGAATATTATACCGGAAGGTAATGATAAACAGGAAGCCTATTACAATTATTTTATTGGCAATGATAAAAATAAGTGGGCCAGTTTTGTAGGTTTATACAATGAAGCTATTATAAGAAACATTTATAATGGAATTGATATACGTTATTATTTTGACGATGGTGCTTTAAGATATGATTATATAGTAAACCCAAGTGCTGACCCCAAACAGATAAAATTTAACATGGAAGGAGCTGACCAAATAAGTTTAAACAATGCAGGGGAAATAGTTATAAAAACAGCCATTGGCGAAACGAAACAAACAGGGCTTTTCAGTTACCAAAATCTTAACAATAAAAAACAAGCTATTACTAGCTTTTTCAGCAAACTAAGCTCACAAACTTTTGCCATTGCTTTAGGAACTTATGACAAGAGCAAACCCTTAATTATTGACCCTTTGGTTTTTTCTACTTTTTTAGGTGGAGCCGATAATGATTATGGTATAGCTATTGAAACTGATGCTTTTAATGCTGTTTATGTATCCGGATATACTAATAGTAATAACTTTCCAACTACCTCCGGAGCCTATTCTATTGTTAAGTATAACTCCTATGATGTTTTCGTAACAAAGTTAAATAGCAATCTCAGTGCTCCTCTTACTTACTCAACCTTTATTGGTGGTGCCAGTAGTGATATTCTATTTGATTTAGCAATCGACTCAAGCTTAAATATTTATATTACAGGGTCTACACAATCCCGTAACTATCCAACCACAATAAATGCTTACGATACCAGTTTTAATAATACTATTTCTTATGAGGATGTGTTCATCACCAAATTAAACCCTTCAGGTAGTGCTCTTATTTTTTCGAGCTATTTAGGGGGAAGTCTCGCAGATAAAAGCAAACGAATTATTCT
>CAYTWI010000183.1:0-2743 GCA_964442045.1 uncultured Bifidobacterium sp. | reverse complement strand
AACCAAAAATGAAATAGCCGAGGTTATCCTCCATCCAACACACCAGTCGGATACCTTTTTTAAAACCTTGCAAAAAATGTGGCTGGCTTATTTTGCCTTTTGCAATAACAACTTTGAGAAAATGCTTTTTGTAGAACAGTTTTTTTACAGTGGCTATATTAAAGATAATATTATGGAAGAGGCAGAAGCGTATTTTAATCCGTTAAATACATTTTTACTGCAAGCTCAGGAACAAGGACTGGTAAAGCAGTTGCATGTAGAACTGATGAAAGCACAAGTGCAGGGAAGCGTGCATGAAATAATAAAAGTAGCACGTCAGCAAAAAGTAAGGTTGAGTAAAGAAATAATAAGCCAGTGTTTTGATATGGCCTGGAATAGCATACGTGCGTAATTTTTTTAACCAGTAAATGAATAAAAATTCACTATAAAATAACACAACAAATGAAAACAATTTTAATTACAGGTTCTTCAACCGGCATTGGAAAAGCAACAGCCATTTACTTTGCGCAAAAGGGTTGGAATGTAGCCGCTACCATGCGTAATACCGAAAATGGAAAAGACTTATTGGCTTACAGCAATGTAAAAGTGCTGGCATTAGATGTATTGAATCAGGACAGTATAAACAAAGCCATAGCAGCAACCATTGACTTATTCGGACAAATTGATGTATTGTTTAACAATGCCGGTTATGCTTTGGTAGGTGCTTTTGAAGCCATGAGCGAGGAACAGATAAAAAAACAATTTGATACCAATGTGTTTGGGGTAATGAATGTAACACGTGCTATTTTACCTTATTTCAGAAACAAACGCAGTGGCACCATTATTAATACTACCTCAATGGGCGGTTTGCTTACTTTTCCTTTGTACAGCGTTTACCATGCTACCAAGTGGGCTTTAGAAGGCTTTATGGAATCGCTGCATTTTGAATTGAAACCCTTTAACATTAAACTTAAAAATATAGAACCCGGTGCTATTAAAACCGATTTTTATGACCGTTCCCTTGCTTTTGTTTCTAAAGAGGAATATGATACTTATGTAAAAACAGCGCATCACAATATGTTAGCGGCAGGTGCAAGCGCTCCGGGTCCTGAAATAGTAGCCAAAATGGTTTTTAAAGCGGCCAACGACAATAATTTTAAACTACGCTATCCTGTTGGAGGAGGAGGGCCATTGTTATTATTTATCAGATGGTTATTACCCTTAAACACCTTTTTGGGTTTAGTACGCAGTCAGGTAGAAAAAGGAATAAAAAAATAGGAAACAGTGGCATGGAACAAGCTTGTCAGTAACATTCTTAAAAACCATTTAAATTATATAGAGGGCTGGAATACCTGTTAAAAAGAATGGCTGATAGGGCAGAGTAAGAATAAAACATTAATTTTGGCGCTTTGTTAAAGTAATGGAAAGCTCATTAGCATAGCGGCAAGATTATTGACGTGTCTAGTTACTTTAAATTTAATAATTTAATATGATAGAGGATAGACCTGTTTTAAAGAGAAAAGAAATACCGTTAACAGTTAGCGAATATGTTAACAGGCTTGGCTCTTTAACAGCAATCCCCACATCCAACTTTCTGCTATCAACCATTCAGTTCTGGAATGACGAAGAAACAGTAAAATTTTATGCCATAGACGATGCCTTGCTGCTGGTGCATTTAAAGCCACCCTTTGGTGCGCCCTTTGCCTATTTATTGTGCAGCGAAGTAAATGATGAACTGATACAATGTTGTACCGCTGTTATACAGCCATTAGCTGTGTTTAAATTACGCGTTACCGAAGCGGCCAATGGTTTAACCGAATATATTTTACAAGCTGAGCCTGATGAGAACGAATACATTTACCAACTAAAAGACTTAGCTGAATTAGCAGGTAGTAAATACAAAAAACAACGCAATGCTTTAAAAAAAGTAATCAGGGAAAATGAGGCTATTGAGTTTAATGTATACGACCTGAAAGCATATACCGAAATAGAAGCATTAACTACTTTTTGTAAAGAATGTATAGAAGCTAAATACGATAAAAGCGACTCGAATGCTGTAAACCTAAACAAAGAGTGGATTGCCTTTAAAAAATGCATAGCACAACGAAAAGAACACTCTTTAAAACTGGCTATTGTAACCATAGCCGGTAAGCTAAGTGGTTTGCTTATTTTTGAAGAGTTGAACAAAGAATGGATAGTAGGTCATTTCTTTAAAACCATCAATGGTTTAGGTGTATATTTATTAAATGCATTCAGTGCCTTTATGCTTAACCAAAACTATATGTACTTCAATTTCCAGGAAGATAGGGGAGTCGAGTCGTTGCGTTATTTTAAGCAACAGTTAAATCCAATCAGTTATTTAAAATCGTATCAGGTTATAAGCAGGTAGTATGAATAAATGGTTAAACAGAATATTATTGTTTTTAACGGGGGCTACCACGTTTACTGCCATTAACTACAGTTTCGATTTTATTCTATACCCTTTTGTTCTATACCACATGGGCGTATTGTATGGCTTTTTTATTATGATACTCCTGTCGTTTTTATTTTGCTGGCTGTACTTTATTATATATGATTATTTAAAGCGCGATTTCTTAGGCATTGAATATTCAAAAGAAAAAATGCACTCCATAATTGCCAGTGACGATAGCGCAGGCGTAAAGTTATTATTGGTCAGAATATTGCGTAAAAGCAGGGCATTCCTGTTTATATTCCTGTATATTTATTTTGATCCGTTTGTGGCAGTAGCCTTTGAGCGTAAAGG
>CAYTWI010000182.1:0-2799 GCA_964442045.1 uncultured Bifidobacterium sp. | reverse complement strand
CGGTATCTAAAGTGGTTGTTTGCTCTTCACTATTATTAAAAGAATTACTTGCTAAGGTGCTGTTATTGTAAAACAATAGCAGTAAACTTAACAGTGTTGCGAATAAGGAAAACCTGTTTTTGGATATATGCCAGGCAAGTTTCTGATTGCTTTTTACCTGGCTTGTTGAATGGGCCTGGTTTTGTATATAATGGGTTGCCATTTTTACTACTTATGGGTGGGATGTATTAACTAAGTTTATATGGTTACTCGGATGACCTTTGTATTTGTGCTACAAACTTTTCTATTTGCCTTCTATGGCGCAATATATGAACAATAGCATGCTCCAGTAATTGTTCAATATCATATTGTTGTCCCCAGCTTACATTTATTTTTTTTGTGTTATCTAATTCTTCAATGGCTAAATGCGGATTTTGCTTAAAGAAATAAAGGGCATAGGAAAACATTAAATGTAACTCATTTATGTAATTGTTTACACTATTGTAGCTTACTTTTTCAGGTCGTGGTTTGTTAATACCTATATGGTTTTCTATGTAAATAATATAGCCGTAACCTGAGCGGATTAAGTGTGTTAAAACAGACTGTATTGATACACAGTCCGGGTCATTGGTTTGTTTATCAACTATGGTGCATAGTTGTTTTTCACTGAGGGTTTGTATTGTTTGTATAAGCTCATCAACGGCTTTTTTGTATTCATCAAGCAAAGCACTTATGGCTCCGCTTAATTCTATTTCATGTTCAGTTTTTTGGGGGGTAAATATTTCCATTGCTCAAACTTAATAATAAATTATACTTTATGCTTAAGTTTTGCTGTTTAAAAACTCATCGGTGAAATGTTGGATAGGGAGTGCCAATTGTTATTGGTTACCATTTTACCTATGTATATTATTTGTCCTATGTGGTAAGGGTAGTGGGCCAGCTGTCGACATTAGGTGCATCACCAAAACGTTGCAGGTTAGTAATGTTGCCATTTAAAGCAGTTATTGAAACTTTGCAGGGTTATAATCTATCATCTATAAATGGTTATTTAAAAACGGCCAATAGCGTCAGCTTGTTTTTTACTTTATCAATCAGCTTGTGGGTAAAGTATTTTAGCTTTTCCAGTACTTTTCTATACGCTACCACCAACAATAAAGTGCCCGCTACTACAGCGTATATAACAGGAAGGTCGGAGTTAAAAGCGCTGGGCCTTGCAGCCATTACTGGTAAGTGGCAAACAAACAGTAAAACAAATACCATTTTAAAGGGTGTGCTGTTTAAACGTTTCATGTTTTTATTTAATTGGCTCATTCAAATATATGGAAACAAATAAATAAAGCGATTGTCGGATAAATAGTAGATGTTGTCCGCGGTTGTGTATCCCGACCAACCGTTAGAATGTGTTGCTGGTTGGTGAGGACACCAACCATGGACAAACCGCGCACAAGAACGACTCCAAAGGAGTCAAATGTTAATAATAAGAGGGGCACTGCCTGCCTGTACGACCCCGGAGGGGTCGAATACTTTTTTGTTGGTATACTATATATTTGACCTTTTAAAAGGTTATGGGTGCGGATACCACCACAAACAAAGCACAGATAAATTTATGCATAATGAATAACAAACCTAAATTATTTTTGATACTTATATTATTTTTATTGTTTGGTAAGCGAGTGCTTGCGCAAGTCAATATTGTTTTTAATGATACATTGATTAACCAAATAGATAGCAATGGCGTAAAGAATGGATTGTGGATTGATTTTGCTAATCCTCAACGACTTCATATATCTGCTATTAAATCTCGTGGTTATTATAAAGACAATAAAAAAGTAGGGATTTGGTATTATTATTATTACAATACTCACTATGATGGATTAAGTGAAATTGTTGAATACCATCCGGATAATAGTATTACTATAATTGGGAGGGATAAAATATTTATAAATAGGGATAGTTCTGAAATACACTATTATCGAGAGCAAAATAGAGAAGTAACATGTTTGAAAACTAAGGATGGAAATTATAATTGCACTAGAAAATACATTGATATAAAAAAGCAGGAAAGTATAATATTCAAAAGCTTTGATGAATGTATGGATAATTTGGATACTAGGTGGGCCGTTCCAACTGTTAGTAATAGTAAAAAGAAATCAAATACGCAGAGAGAAAACTTCGCCCTTTTTTTTGAATCCTTTTTAACGGATAGTAATTTTCAAAAGGCCCGAATTCTTTACCCGCTTGTATCGGAAACCCAAGACAAAGATGCAAAAGAAGAAGATAGCTATATTACAGCCTTGTTAAATAACTACCGGGTTTCATTTAATAAGCAGGAGTTTAGTTTTGAAGCCAAAGAGGAGGCAAAGAACAATATGGTTATTGTTTTAAAAGGCAAACAAACAGGGCTGTTAATAGCGCATTATTTTAGTCTTAGAAACAACCAATGGTATTTGGAAAAGATTAGAGACTTATCAAAATAAAATACGCAAAATAGCCATTTTATGTGCTTGGTGAGGGCACCAACCATGAACAAACCACGCACAAGAAAGACTCCAAAGGAGTCAAATATTAATAAGAAGGGGGGCAATGCCTGCCTGTACGACCCCTTCGGGGTCGAATACCTGTTTTGTTGGGTATACTATATATATTTGACCTTGTCAAGGTCATGGGTATGTAAACCATAGCCGCTTAAAGATTCGAAAAATGAAAAAAATAATCGTTTACTTTTTTTTTCTGTCCGTAATTGATGGTTGTAAAAACAATAAACAGATAGATTCTGCTGCTACTGATGTAGTAAAAGTACAAAATGACTTTTTAACAACT
>CAYTWI010000181.1:0-2945 GCA_964442045.1 uncultured Bifidobacterium sp. | reverse complement strand
CATCATCAAACATATAACATACCTCTTCAGGCTTTATACCATGCTGCACGCAAAAATGCTGCAAAGCAATTATTTTATCAGGTACTTTATAATAGGAAGCATCAAAATGTTCGCGCTTACAAAAGTAAAAAGCCATTTCATTTTTCTCCCCCGATATAATAGCCGTTTTAGGCAATACATCGTTTAACAAATAATGGTTAAAACGTATAAGATTGGTTCCCATACTATCGGCTTCGTTAAAATTAGAGCTTTTGTTTTCATTCTTAACGGCATTGTTAAACACACCATCCCAGTCAAAAACAAAAGCTTTTATTGTTTTTAATTTATCAGCCAACTCCATAGCGGGTGTACAGAAAGTACCGCCAATATTAGAAAAAACCAATGCTACATCATTAATCATACCTGCTGTTGTTATTAATTATACTTTGCAATTATATTATAATTTACTTTCATTATTAGTACTAAATATTACCTGTCAACAACACTTCATTAAGCAATTATTAACACCATAAATTCCAACTGTCTATTTTCTTTATTCCCGCTAAGTTGCTGTATTTTCAACAGCTCGCATCAATACTGGTGTAAATACAAACACTTCCGTTAGCTTATCCACCATGTAACATTCTAATCCTCATTTTGGCCATAAAATGTCGCACTTATATTCGTATCAATGATACTGATTAACAAATACGAGCCTGCTATTAGCATTGATGAAGCCTTTGTACAATGCCTGCATCAATATGAAGAATTGAAAAAGATTTTCAATTTTATTGATTTGCCAGAAAGTATTGTAGAAACTGAACAAGTAAACAGTTCTATTCTTCGTAACTATTATGCCAATGCCATTGACCATAACTTGTTAGAAGTAAAAACAGTTAAGTATATAGTTAATAAAAATGTACGACCAAGCGGTTCAGCCGAAGGTGCCGTTTATCAATACTTTAAAGCGGAACAGTTTCTACAGGCTCATATAGCCGAGCCTTTATCATTATCGTTAATTTACCAGTTACATAAAGTATTGGTTACTGACTTATACAACCAGACACCGGAAGTAAGCTTGTTCAATAATAACTCGTTTAAACAGCCTGAAAAATTGCACCAGGAAACCGAAATGGAGTTAGATAGTTTGTTTGAGTTTTTAAATAACGACACTGAATTCCACCCTATTATTCAAAGCTGGATATTACATTTTAAAGTATTGGCATTGCCATTATTCAGTGAAGCCAAAAACAAATTTGCATCCCTATTGCAAAACTTCTGGTTGCGTAAACACAATATGGATTTGAATGGTATGTTAAGC
Organism: uncultured Bifidobacterium sp.; assembly: GCA_964442045.1. GTDB lineage: Bacteria > Bacteroidota > Bacteroidia > UKL13-3 > UKL13-3 > JAAFJM01. The sequence goes on along the minus strand of CAYTWI010000181.1, from coordinate 1,645 downwards.
CTGGAACACGAATTGTACATTCAAAAAAATGAATACCAGTCGTACTTCTACGAAAACAGAAAACCTGATGCACCTGCTAACATTGACCAACACTTAAACGATAAAATAACTTTCGGTTTAGAATTACACGCAAACCAGTTAACACGCTTATATCAATTATTACAATCTTATTTCCGTAAGCAAATAGACTACGATAAGTTAACTCCTCGCCAGAAAAACATTATGAACTTTGTTTTTCAACGTGGTTATAAACTAAAAGAAATTGACGATTCTATATTAAACAAACGTCAAAAGCTAATTATGTACATTATACAACACCGCGGCTTTGTAAGTACTAAGGAGTTAGTAAGCGAGTTTGAGTGCAACCGAAAAACTATTCAGCGCGATTTTGTGCATTTATTAGAATTAAACCTGGTAAAAGTTATAGGACAAGGCAGTGCTTTAAAATACTCGCTTAACCTTGACGAACATAAACATGAGCCTATTAATGAATACCAGGCAGCTTACCTTAAAAACAGTGACGAACAAGTTATATTAGGCGAAGTGTAAAATTAATCTCATATAGAGGTATTGCAGGTAGTATTTTCACCAAATAAAAACACCTGTAAAACAAAAAAAGGAACTTAAATAAATTTAGTTCCTTTTTTTATAATCTTACAACTCATCTTCATTGTAAAAATAATCTTCATTTGTTGGGTAATCAGGCCAAATTTCCTCTATACCTTCAAATGGCTCTCCATCGTCTTCTATTTCCTGTAAGTTTTCAATTACTTCAAGTGGAGCACCACTTCTAATTCCGTAATCAATTAACTCATCTTTTGTTGCAGGCCATGGTGCATCATCTAAATAAGAAGCAAGTTCAAGTGTCCAATACATAATATTATAAGGTTTTTAAATTTAACGCGAAAATATATTTTATTCGCACTTAAGCAACCACAAAATATTTACTTAAAAAAAATTTATTATTCATTTAAACCTTTTAGTAAATACTTCATCAGACTACCATAAATTTAATAAAACCACTTTATGAAACGCACATTATTAATTGCCGTTATGGCCTTAGGTTCAATGAGTTTAATTGTTTCTTCGTGTAAAAAAGACAAAGAAAGCGATTTTGACACCGAAAGCACCGTTGATAACAGTAATGCAGAAAGCAACTTTGACCAGGTATTTAAACAAGTGGACGAAGCAGCCAGCAGCAAAGCTTTAGGAAAAACGGGCCCAACTATTACCATTGACTCAAGCAGTTCACCCAAAGTAATGACTATTGATTACGGAACGGGCACTATTTCCAATGATTTAAAAGTACGCAGTGGTAAAATTATTGTTACTTACACTGGTCGTTACAGGGATGCCGAAACAGTTATACATGTCACCTTTCAGAATTTTGTCCAAAATGGCAAACGCATCAACGATGCATCAACCAAAACTATTACCAATAATGGCCGCAACGGACAAGGTAATTTAAACTGGACCATACAGGTAAATGCTTCTATTTTATTGGAAACAGGCCAAACCATCACCTGGAATTCAACGCGCAACCGCACCTGGATAGCAGGAGAAAATACGCCCGCTGACTGGACAGATGACAAATATGAAATTACCGGTAATACAACAGGTACCAACCGCAAAGGTGTAAACTATA
>CAYTWI010000180.1:0-2974 GCA_964442045.1 uncultured Bifidobacterium sp. | reverse complement strand
AACAGTATCTGCATCTGTAAAGTTGCAACTTGTTTCTTCGTTGTTTTATTACTTCAAACTTATTTACAAATGAAGTATCAGGAACGGGTACTTTAACTACCAATACTTGCTCTTTATTAAAACCCAAATTGGTATTTTTCATAAAGTACATCTGGCTATAGATAACAGTAGTACAACTGATAAATAACAGGGCAATAGAAAACTGTATTACCACAAATGTTTTACCTAACCAGGCCGCAAAACCTCCGGGCATTTTCTGGCTTTTTAATACCAATGATGGATTTAGTTTTGACAAGTAAAGGGCCGGATAAGCACCTGCCAATACACCAATTATCAAAACCATTAGTAAGCAGGTAAGCAATGTATATGGCGTATAATGTATGGTTAATAATTTATCGGTTATCTGATTAAAAAGTGGTAATAATAAATGCATCCAAAGCAGGGCTAATAAAACAGCAACACTTGCTATTACTACGGACTCAAACATAAACTGGATAAACAACTGCTGCGCATTGGCTCCTGCTGTTTTTCTTATGCCTATTTCTTTGGCACGTTTGCCGGCAGTAGCTGTAGCCAGGTTAATATAATTGATACAGGCTATGAGTAATATAAATATGGCTAGAGCAGAAAATATATATAAGTATGATAGGTTACCTGTTTTAACATAACCCGTAGGATAATCATTGTTTAAATGTATACTCGTTAATGCTTGCACATGAAAGGTTATTTTGCCTTCACTGTTTACTTGTTTAAGCCAGGGTATAATGTATTTATCTCTTAACTGAGCCAGCTTTGTGTCAAAGTTAACGGCATCCTTTTCCTGCTTAAACAATACATAATTGGTTTGTGCTAAATAGAACCAATCGTTGCGTAAAGCATTTTCTAATTGGAGTGTAATGGAGTTAATTGAGAGTATGGTGTTAAAGTAAAGATGTGAATTGTTTTTAACATCCTTTACCACACCGGTTACTTTATAAGCTTGCCTGGCATATTGAATTAAACTGCCTATTAAACCACTTGTTTTGCCAAACATTTTGAGTGCTACTTCATCGGTTATGACAACGCTTTGAGGTTCGGCCAATGCTGTTTTAGGATTGCCTTCTAAAAATTCATAATCAAACAAAGTAAAAAAGCCTGCATCACTCATCAGGTTATCGTTAAACTGAAAAGGTTTATCATCAACCCACATGGTTTGCTTATTTACTGACATTACTCTTATGGATTCTTCTATTTCAGGATAATCAGTTTTGAGCGTTGGCGAAAGCATGTACGAGCTGAGTCCGCTTTTATCATCCTCCCCACCCATACTTAAGTCGGACACTATGCGGTAAATTCTGTTTTTTTTGCTGTGGTGCTGGTCGTAGCTCCACTCATTCTGAACAAATAAAAATATAAGCAGGCAACTGGCTACACCAACTGACAAGCCACCTATATTAATAAATGAAGTAAGACGGTTAAACCAAAGGGCACGCAACAAAGTTTTAATGTTAAATAGTTTCATGGCTAGTGATATTAAGCGTGGTGTAATGAAGCCTGATTATTTGGTATTATTTTCCCATCAAGCATATAAACAATGCGTTTGGCATATTGAGCATGCTCAGGTGAATGTGTAACCATTATTACAGTGGTTCCTTTTTCATTCAATTGTGTAAGCAACTTCATTACTTCTTCGCCATTTTTCGAATCTAAATTGCCTGTAGGCTCATCGGCTAAAATCAGTTTCGGGTTTGATACTACAGCCCTACATACTGCTACTCTTTGTTGTTGTCCGCCTGATAGCTGCTGCGGAAAATGTTTGGCCCTGTGGCTTATTTCCATGGTTTGCATCACAGCTTCTACCTTTTGCTTTCTTTCAGCTGCTGAAAAAGGTAAATATAAAAGTGGCAGCTCTATGTTTTCAAATACGGTTAACTCATCTATTAAATTAAAGCTTTGAAACACAAAACCAATATTGGCTTTCCTTATATCGGCCAATTGTTTTTCGGAAAATTTTGATACTTCGGTACCCATAAAATGGTATTGGCCTGAGGTTGGACTATCTAACATACCCAACAGGTTTAGCAGGGTTGATTTGCCGCACCCGGAAGCGCCCATAATGGCTACAAATTCGCCTTCGTTAATGGTTAATGTAATACCGTCTAGCGAGGTTGTTTCAATTTCTTCCGTTCGGTAAATACGGCTTAAGTTTTCTGTTTTGATTAGCATGGTGGTATAAATTAAATGGACTAAAAGTTAATTCTATCGTATTCGCCTAATGTTTCGTAAGATGATGTGATGACTTGCTCGCCTTCCTGTAAACCTTCCAGTATTTCAAAGAATGCAGGGTTTTGCCTACCTGTTTTTATATTTCTTTTTTCGGCAAACTCACCACTTTTATCTACTACATAAATCCAATTACCACCGGTACTCTGGTAAAAGCCGCCTTTGTTAACCAATAATATTTTTTCGTTCTTACTAAGCTGTAAACGCAGTTGTATGTTTTGCCCTTTCTTCAACGCTGTTGGTTGCTTGTCTATAAAGTCCATATCCGTATCAAAGCTACCATTGGCTACTTGGGGGTAAATGGTTTTAATTTGTAGTTCATGGCTATTATCACCTAACTCTAAAATGGCCTTTTGACCTGTAATTATTCGGCTTATGTAATGCTCGTTTATTCTTGCCCTTACTTTGTATCCGTTTAATATATCTAACTGCCCTAAACTTTGTCCCTTATTTTTAAGTTCTCCTATCTCAGCTTTAAACGATGACAGCTGGCCTGTAGCGGGCGCGCGTACAACTAAATCTTCTGTTTTCTGGCGCATGAGTTTTAAATTACTTTGCATTCGTGTGTACGACTCGCGCATCTGCTTCATTTGTTCATAAGCAGTTATTGAATCCTGTACAATAGCTTTTTCAATTAATTGCTTTTTGCGTTTATGATACTCGTAAGTATTCTTGTATTGTAAATAATCCTGCTTGGCTATTAAATTTTCTT
>CAYTWI010000179.1:0-3069 GCA_964442045.1 uncultured Bifidobacterium sp. | reverse complement strand
CGGGCCGGGTGAGCCTTTTGTATTTTATCCGTTTGGCAAAAATACTGCTTATATACACCATGTATTGGAGTGCAACCCATGTAACCAGATTACATGCGTGCATCCTGATAATCCGTGTATACAACGCATAAGTGTTTCAGAAGCACAATTAGCCTGTACTAAGTTGTTGACTTAAACTTATTAATACATTGTTATGTATGTATACTAATACGCTTTACGTAACATATCAGCATAAGCATTAGGCAAAATACTTTCTTCTACAGCCTTTGCCGCTTTTTCTATATCGTAAGCCACTCGTATAAACTCCACTTTAATGCTGTCTTTATCAAATTTGTTACTATTGTCGTTCAAGGTAATTATAACATAGCATCCTCTTGGGTCTCCATCTTTTGGTTTACCAATTGAACCTAAATTGATAGCATGGCGAAATGCCTTTTGTCCATCTTTATTATATTCAAAAATGCGGTGATATGGTTTATGTGTATGGCCAAAAAACATAAGGTCAGCATTACAGGTTTCCATGATGCGAAGCATGCTTTTTTCTTCACGGTCTTCAAATAAATATTCGTTTATTTTTCGTGGACTACCGTGAACCATCAATAAAAACAACTGGTCATTATTGAGTTGATACTCTACTTGAATATGTGCAGGAAGTGTTCGTAAATACTGGCGTTCCTCAGCATTTACTAACTGATTTGTTAACGAAATTGACTGAACACCCATTCCTTTTTCTTCGTCTGTTTTGTAAGCACAACCACAGTCGTCTGAAGCTCTACCAACACCAAAATCATAATTTCCGGCAATGGTTGGAATACCTCTTTTTCTAATTTCGTTTATTACTTCATTAGGCCAAATATTATAGCCTACCAAGTCGCCTAAACAATAAACCGCATCGGGCTTTGTCGTTTCAAGGTCTTTAAAAAAGGCTTCCAATGCCGGAAGGTTTGCATGGATGTCACTGAATAATGCAATTTTCATTTTATGTATTTTTTGATTTTAAAAATTCTTCAATTTCTTGAATTGTTTGTTTCGAAGTTCTGTTTAATCCTACAAGTGTTGCGGAAGCGTATCCTGTCCAACCACCATAACCAACCAACCACAATCCATCTACATCCAAAGACTTACTTTCTTTGGTATTGGCAATGCCTCTTTCATCCGTTTTTATCAATGATTTCAAATAAGAAGTATCATAACCAAAACCGGTACACCAAATGATGGCATCAAACTCCTCTTGCTCGCCATTATCCCAAATTATACCCTTGTCATAAAGTTTGAAGAATGATCCATTTGAAACTAATACACCCCTTTGTCGGGCTTCTTTAACAGGCGGAACCATAACTATATTTCCTAAATTGTATTGCGATGCATCAAAAGGCTTTCCTTCCTGTTCTGCTTTGTATTTTGCGGAGGCTACATTAAACAATACCCATCTACTTCGTCAGGTAAAAATTCAGGTTGTTTTTTAGTTGACCATTTTACCGTAGTAACCTTTGAAACTTCTGCAACGATTTGGGCTCCTGAATTACCTTCGCCTACTACTAATGTTTTCAAACCTACAAAATCATTGGGCTTTTTATAGTTTCTGGAGTGAATTTGGATGCCTGAATATTTTTCTATCCCCTCCACTTTTGGAATGTATGGATTGCCCCAAGTTCCTGTTGCGGAAATAACTGTTTTGGCATAGAAAATACCATTGTCAGTATAAACCTTAAAGCCTACTTCTTCTTTTGTTATTTTGCTAATTTCTACGCCTCGTTTAACATTCAGTTGATAATGCTCTTCATACTTATTTAAGTAATCAATCACTTCTTGTCTCAGGGGAAATTTATTATTTGATTTTGGCATTAACCAACCCGGCAGAGAGCTATAATCTGCCGGAGAAAAAAGGGTTAAACTGTCCCAAGCATTTAGCCAAGCACCACCGGGGTTTTGCTGTTTATCTAATATGATGAAATTGACTTTAGCTCTTCTGAGATAATAACCACACGCTAATCCGCTTTGTCCACCTCCAATAACAATGGTATCAAAAATTTCTTTCATTGGTTGATTGAATTATTGGCTTTCTGTGAAATATTTTTTTCTAAACCAAAAAGCAACATTGACTAAAGCTATCAATGCAGGCACTTCAACCAAAGGCCCAATAACGCCAGCAAAGGCTTGTCCGCTATTGATACCAAATACACCAATGGCTACCGCAATGGCTAATTCAAAGTTGTTTCCTGTAGCAGTAAAAGCAATGGAAGTGCTTTTTGAATAATCTGCACCAAAATACTTTCCAACAAAAAAACTAACAATGAACATGATTACAAAATAAACAACGAGTGGAATAGCAATCCGCACCACATCCATTGGAATTTGAACAATGAGTTCGCCTTTTAAACTAAACATAATAACTATCGTAAATAGCAAGGCTATTAAAGTAATTGGTGAGATAACAGGAACAAATTTACCCTGAAACCATTGTGCTCCCTTTAATTTTATAAGTGAATATCGGCTTATAATACCCAATGCAAAAGGAACGCCTAAATATATACCTACACTCTCGGCAATTTGACCAATGCTTATGTTTACCTCAAAACCTTTATAGCCAAAAATGGGGGGAAGAATTGTTATAAAAACATAAGCATAAACACTGTATAAAAGTACTTGAAAAATACTATTCAATGCTATTAATCCTGCTGCATACTCCCGGTTTCCATCAGCTAAATCGTTCCAAACAACTACCATGGCAATACAACGGGCTAAGCCAATCAAAATTAAACCAATCATATATTCGGGATAACCTTGTAGAAATGTTAATGCTAAAAAGAACATAAGTATAGGGCCAACAATCCAATTTAAAAACAAAGAAGCACCCAGTACTTTTGAATTTTTAAATACTTCTCCCATCTGTTCATACTTTACCTTAGCAAGCGGTGGATACATCATTAAAATTAATCCAATAGCTAACGGGATATTGGTTGTTCCACTTGAAAAAGAATTGATAAAGCTACTGCTTGACGGAACAAAATAACCTATGGCAACACCTAAAATCATTGCTATAAAAATCCATAAGGTTAAAAATCTGTC
>CAYTWI010000178.1:0-3096 GCA_964442045.1 uncultured Bifidobacterium sp. | reverse complement strand
CGTTAAAATAAACATGCGCACAAAAACTTTCATCCGCCATTAAAGGCAGCTTTACATGAGGCTTCACATATTTATATTCATCAACCATACTGCTGTGCATAGGCTGTTCAATCATGGCAATATTTAAACCCTGCAAGCTATCCATAAAATTAACCAAAGCATCCGGGTCTTTCCAGGCCTCATTGGCATCCACCAAAATAGGTTTATCATAAACAGAAGCCAGCGTTTTTATTTCGTCCAAAGCACCGTCAACACTTATTTTTATTTTTAAATAGGCAAAGCGGTTCAGGTTATTTTCATGAAAAAAGCTGAGCACCTTACTCGGTTCCATAATGGGTAAAGTATAACAGGTATGGGTTTTGGCAGGTTGTTCTATTTTTAAAAACTGGTAAATGTTCTCCTTCCTTTGCGCACACAAATAATGAATATAAGCCTGCTCTATACCAAAACGCAATGCATTCGGTACATTTACCTCATTAAGCAATGCCCATAAATCGTTGGCATTATTAATGGCATTGGCACCAGCCTTTACAAACTGCTCAAAGCTACTCAACAACAATTCAGGTGTTTCATTATACCTGATATTAGGTGCCGCTTCCCCTTTTCCTTCATGTATATAATCCGTACAGGTAATAATACTGTTTACCTTAAAATCCGTAGCATTACGCGAAATTTTCCAGGTATATTTTAAATTCAGTTGTAATTGATTAATGGACCAATGCAGCATACGTTTTACAGGTTAACAGCTACAATGATAATTGATTGCCATACCACAAAACATAAAAATGCCAAACATATAAACAGGTAAACTACATAAACTGACTAGTAAAATTGTATGGAATTATTGTTATAGAAAAAATCGGATAATGCCATTTTGCTGCTTGGCGTTCTAGCAATGAGGAATTTGTTGTTGGCTCGTCAATATCTGTAATTATGAAAAATCTGTGATTTCATCTGTAACAAGATTTCTTGCGTTTTTGTGTTTATATCTATATATATCATCATCTAAACCATATAAATGTTAGGGTTTCCATACACATGCATTGCAGCCCAACCTGAAGGTGCATAAAATCCATTATATTCATCATATCCAGTTTTCGCAACTTTAATATTCGCATCATAAGCTGCAATGGCAACGGAGTTTCCATTATTCATTGATTCAATAAATGCTTCTAGCCAAACTGCAGTAATATCAGGGTTTAGCTTCCATGCAGGTGCGACAACAGCCTTATAACCAATGCTAAGAATTTCATTTGTAAAAGATTCTAATTTTTGAGCAAACATTTCTTGAGAAATGTATGCAGAACTACAAACAAATAATATTGCTATAGTGCCTTCTCCCACGATGTGCTTAATCCCTGTCTCTCTAATATATGCATGACCATCAGATTGTCTGGTATATATAGTTTTGAAGCCTTCTTTACCAACACCACCGTGAGCAAGTAATACATTTATGGCAGATAAGTTTCGTTCTGGAAGTTTATCAGTTGAGATATATCCACCATATTTTCCCTCTATTACTGGTTTCAATTTTTCATAACCAATTCCCAAAGCTGGATCTTCATCAAAGGTTGGAATCCATGCATTAATTATGAATTGGTCTTGTGGTATAATGAGCTTCTCATTATTTTTAGCAAACCACTCAAAGGAGATTACATTTGTTACAGGAAGATGGTATCCTAAGAAATCATAACCGTTATTTTTAATTTCATCTTTAACTACCTCCTCATGTTTATCAATTTTTCTTCCGTCTGTTTGGATTTGAAATAAATTATGAGGGAAAATAGAAATATCTAAGTCTGTTATAAGTAAAATCTCCTTAATGTTTGGACTAATCTCTAATGTTAGATTCTTTAACTCTCTCATTAGTTTAATATAATCTTGCTCTTGTTCATTGATTGAATACCATCCCCCTTTATCATCAAAAGAGAAATCATCAACCATCTTAGACCATTTTTTTATTACGGCATAATCAAAAGCTGAAGGCAAAATAAGCTCATAACTTTTGTCCTCTTTTATTGCTAACACATAAACACTAGACTTTGAACAGAATAACCAATATATTATTTGGCCTTCCAGTATCGTGATTTTTTCCAAAATGTTCTTAGCATAATTATCTAAATCAAATTCAGGCTCATTTTGAGGAATAAATGGTCCTTTATCTGCATGTTCTTTTGTTTCAAAACTTAAGCTACTGTCATTTATCACTAAGCCAGAAAGTAAAATATTATTTATGTCTAAAGGGTTTAATGATAAGATTAAAACATTTTCAGCTAATAACTCAATTTTTCCTATTTCAGATGCGAAATCTTCATAATTATACGTTTCTAGAATTTTAGTTAGTGCCTCTTTAAAAATCTTCTTTGTTTGTTCGGGAATTGGAAAAAACGTAGCTTGAATATTACTCAACGTTTCAGAATCCACGACTTCTTCAAAAGAAGCAATATATTGCTCTATTGCCTTTGAATCTAAAATTATTTCAAAATTAAGGTTCATTCTTCTTAGATTGTACAAAAACCCTAACCATGGAACAGCTCCTTGTTGCCCAAACTGCTTTATTTTGGTTAAATTTTTCTCTATGTAGGTTAAACTATTTTGAAAGAATTGCTCTTGCTTTTCTGAATCTTCTCGTAGAATTATTACAAGTTTCGAGTTGAAGTAGCTAATAGTAAATTTTTGTTCATCATAAGTCGATATTTTCAAAGTCTTTATCAACTTGTAGATAGAATCTACAAAATCCATCATTCCATAATCTCGAAAGAATAACATCGAATTAAACAAAAGGTCCATTAGCTGGAACTCTGCTATAGTGGGCATTGCTTTTAAAGCATTTGCATATAAAGCACCATAGTATGCAGCGTTAATGGGGTTGTTTTGTTTAAGAAAACACTTAAACTGACACAGCCAGCCAAGTAAAAGAATTTCTTCTTTTTGGAAAGCTATCATTAATAGTTCTTCTGCAAAATTCCTGGCTTTTTGGAAATGATAATTATAGTTGAGTGCATCAATAAAATTTAATACGCAAGTATAAAAATGTTCTTCAAATCTCTTATCATCTCCTAGCCCAAAGAATACAGCTAAAAGGGTTAAGTAGCC
>CAYTWI010000177.1:3051-3291 GCA_964442045.1 uncultured Bifidobacterium sp. | reverse complement strand
ATTTAACCGGCAAGGTAGTACTTGATTTTAAAATGTTTCCGTTTGATAACAATAAGAAAGCATTGTAATTGGGTGTAAAAAATATTTTTTGTATAGAACTTGTTACGCTTGTTGTAACTGAGCTCCATGTTATACCACCATCGGTTGTTTTAATTAATAAACCACTTTGACCTGCAGCGTAACCAAGACTATCGTTTACAAACTGAATGGAATTTAAATAGGTTGTTGTACCCGAGCTAA
>CAYTWI010000177.1:0-3041 GCA_964442045.1 uncultured Bifidobacterium sp. | reverse complement strand
CCAGTTGGTTCCACCATTGGTTGTTTTCCTGATGGTTCCTGTTTGCCCGCACACAAATGCAGTACTGTCATTTAATACGGCTACTGATGTTAATGTAATGGTTCCACTGCCTGATACTCCGCTTACTATGGTGCTCCATGTGGTACCGGCATCTGTTGTTTTCATAATTACACCGCCTACACCACAGGCATAACCAATTTGTTTGCTGTTATTAAATTTAATATCGAAAATAGAAAAGCTGCCGCCAGCACTAAAAAACGTCCATGAATTGGCACTATCAGCCGTGCGCCAAATACCACTACCGGAACTGCCGCCTCCACCTATAAAACCAACGGTATCATTGATAAAATTTACACATAAAAGCCCAGCGGTAGTTGGCCTTGTTAACGTATCCCAGCTTACACCTCTGTTACGGGTTTTTAATATGCGGCCACTTGTTCCAACGGCATAACCCCTAGCAAAATCGGTAAAACTAACACCACGTAACCCTTGTGTAACTCCGGCCGGTGGTGTAATGGTATTCCATGTGCTTCCTCCGTTTGTAGTACTTAAAATAGCCGGGCCATTGCCTACTACAAAACCGGTATCATTACTAAAAAAATAGCTCCCCCATAATGAACTGGTAGTGCCACTGGTTTGGGTAATCCATTGGGCATGTGTAACTGTATTTATTAAAAGTAAAATGATTATTAGTTGTATTCTTCTCATATGTTTTGCGATATTTCTTTAATTAATTGTAATGATCTGTATAGTAATAATGAGTCTGCAACCAGTTCAGCTAACTGAACCAATTCTATATAGTTTAAAATGATATTTACATTTAAACTATCTGTATTGTATAAAAACGATTTCTCGGTGTTCTGGTTACACTTCTCGGTATTATTTACATCGTTATTCAATATGGTTGAAAAGTTTTCAAACTGGCTTGTATTAAGCGAAAACAGTATGGTATGAAAGGCTATATTTATATTGTTGCATTCGCTACACCACGAAATATATCCATACCGGTTATGTTTTAATTTTATTGGTGAACACATAATTTTATAATCTGCTGTAAACAAATTGTGGAGCTCCTTTCACCCCGTTTTCATCATAAAAATCTATAAACCTAAGTTTGTATAAGTAACCTTCCCTGTCTTTAACAATGTAGGTGGTTTTATCATCAACCAAATATTTGGCTGCGTTCAAATCGTAGAATTTCCAATCGAAGCCAATTACATCTTCATTGTCTGATAACATTATCTGTTGCACATTATTGATATTAATATCTTCAAACTTTATTTTCCTGGTTTTGGCAGCAAGCGTGTTTGTCGGATTGGTTAATACACCTGTTACGTAATAGGGTGTTATAGGTTCTAAGTCGTAATAGACATGGCGGTAACGGGTAAACACAAAATCCCACTCGTGAAAATCGGGTTCAAAATTAGTGGTATCATTTTTTAACAAATTACAATAAGTGAAATTGGTGTTAGTGCTTCTTTTAAAATCAATTTCTACTTCATTGAAGTTATCTAAGTTAGCATATCTGATTGAAAAGCTATTGGGTGAAGCACCTGTAAACTGAATTTTTTTATACCTTGGCATAACTGATTTACCTAAGTCAATAATATAAACATTCATCAGCGATTGCCTGCTCACAGTATCATACCAATAACCAATGGCTGTTGAATCTTTACTGCCATTGGGGTTATCCCATTCCCAGAAAGGTGGCACATTGCATTTTTTATTAAAATCGGTTTCGAATGTATTAAATACCTGCACATCGGCACCACCATTTATTCTAACATACATATCGCTTGAGTAATTGCTGAATGCAATATGCCAGTCGTTCAAGTTTTTTATTTCTTTATGACCTGTACTTAGCTTATAAAAAATTACCTTTTCGTAATTTTCGCCCATGCTGATGCGTTCTACTTTTTCTGTTCCGGCAGAAGGTGGGAGTTTCCATAACATATCTTCTTTCTCGCACGAAAACAGAAGAAATGAGAGAACGGTGAATGATATTAGTTTAAATTTTTTCAATGCTGAATCTAATTGAGGTAAAGTAAAATCTTCCCATGGCTGTGGGTATATTATCGTTGTTTGAGCTGTGTGTAGCACTGCCTGTATTAACAGATATATTGGTCACGTTCAAAATATTTTTTACGCCAAAAATAATAACGAGTTTATTCTTGTAAAGTGACTTGCTGATACTACCATCTACCATAGAGTAATCGCTGACGTAGGTTTGTATAATGTTATTGTCTGCATCTAAACCAAATCCGGGTAATCTGCCATTGTATTTATAAAATAGGTTTACATCAGTCGCCCATTTTTTTATGCTGTAGGTAGTATTAAGCCTATATTCATTGGTGTAGGAGAATTCGCTTATATTATTGCTAGTGCTTAATTGGTTATATCGTCCAATTCTACCATAGCCTAAGTTAAACTGTATATTTTTTACAGCTATCTGACTATTAAAATTTAATCCCAATGTTTTGTATTTTTCAATATTTACATAGCTGTATAGTTGGGTAGTGGCATCAACTATGGCCAAACTGATCAGGTCTTTTATATCGTTATAAAATACTGATATATCTGACTTGGTTATTAATTTTTTATACTGATAATTGTAGCTGAGGGAGGCTAAAAAATTATTAGATGTCTCGGCCTTTAAATTGGTATTGCCTCTTATATTATGGTTTACATCTACAAACAATAAACTCAATTCTTTTAATGATGGCGCTCTGAATCCCTGAGAATAGCTGGCTCTCAAAAACAGGTTTTTTGTTAAGTCGTATTTTATATTAAAGTTTGGGACTACGGGTGCGCCATAGCGGGTATTGTATATAAATCTTATTCCCTGCCTGATGTTTAATTTATTGGTAGCCTTTATATCTGAAATATAAAACAGTGCATAGTCTCCAATAGTCTGTGTATTGTTTTCTAATTTTTTGCCATAACCGGTTTCTATATTTATATCGTAACCCAGTTGTGAGTTAAATATAGAATTGGTCCTGGTGGTGTATGTACCTCTTAGTAATACGAGGGTAAATTTACTG
>CAYTWI010000176.1:0-3528 GCA_964442045.1 uncultured Bifidobacterium sp. | reverse complement strand
ACCACGCCATGATGTGCCTGTTATTTACCTTTAAGCTTTTTAGCCGCTTATGCCATTAGCCAGAGCTTAATTAACAAAGAAACGGTAGCACCTTGGAAACGTTATTTTATATTGGTAGTTGGTGTATTGTTAGGCGTATTACTTTCTCTCGTTACTTTAATCGATTTATTCAAAGGCAGCTTACTACCATATATTGATGATGATTTTGCCAAAGCATCGTTAAGCATAGATGCCAACTGGAGTGGCTTTGAAGTACTATTTGGCTTTGTATTTATTGCTATTATTACCGTTAGTGTATTTTATTTAAAAAAGGTAGAGCTGGCCAAAGCTTATTATGGATTATTGGTTATGATTTCACTTTTTTTACCGCTTTACATGGTTTTTGTTGTGCCTAAAATAGAGCAATATTCGCAAGGGCCGGCCATAACTATGCTGCAAAAAATAGCAGATGAAAACTGTTATGTAACTACGTTAGGCTATAAAAGTTATGCCCATTATTTTTATGGAAATGTGAAGCCCTATAAAAACGATTCAGCCAGGAGCAGTAATTGGTTACTGACAGGTAAAATAGATAAGCCTGTTTATTTTCTTTTACATGTAAACGATACACAAAACCATACCAATCAGTACATGCACGTAGTTGACCAAGAGGGTGGTTTTTTAATGATGCAAAGAAACCCGCAATAGTTTTTTAATTTACCAGATAAAAAAATAGCAACATAAAATCCCTTACAAAGGAACTTTTTAAGTAATGTTGCGTTCTTTATATAAATGAGTCAGTCAAACAATAAAAATATAGTTATTAAGGGCGCTCGCGTTCATAATTTAAAAAATATAGATGTTAACATTAAACGGAATGCCATAACCGTTGTTACCGGTGTTTCAGGTTCAGGTAAATCGAGCCTGGTATTTGATACCTTGTATGCCGAAGGGCAAAGACGTTATGTAGAAAGTCTTTCAGCATACGCGCGCCAGTTTTTAGGCAAAATGAATAAGCCAGATGTTGACTATATTCATGGTATTTCCCCTTCGATAGCTATAGAGCAAAAAGTAAATACCCGCAATCCACGTTCAACCGTAGCTACCTCAACCGAAATATATGATTATTTAAAGCTGTTGTTTGCCCGCATCGGGGTAACCTTTTCACCTATAAGCGGACAGGTGGTAAAACGCCACACTATTGAAGATGTGGTTCATTATATTTTATCGTTACCTGAATCTGCCAAAGCTTATTTGCTGGTTGAGATAAAAACAGAATCTGTCGAGTTAAAGAAAAAAATGGAGGTTTACCTGCAAACAGGTTTTAACAGGTTATGGGTAAACGAAGAAGTAATAGATATTGAAGATTATATTTCAAGTCAAAGTAAAATAACTAGCCCCAAAACAAAAAAAAGCAAAGCTCAGGATGATGCGAGTGCTCCAATAACTCCATTGTTCTTATTGATAGATCGTTTTGCCGTTGTGCATGATGATGAAGATTTTTTAAACCGTATTTCCGACTCTATACAAACCGCATTTTTTGAAGGAGAAGGAGCGTGTGTTTTAAATGTATTAACCGAAAACAATACTTACGAAAGCACTGTTTTTAACAACAAGTTTGAGTTAGACGGAATAAAATTTGAAGAGCCAAGCGCTAATTTCTTTAGTTTTAATAATCCTTACGGTGCTTGTAAAACTTGCGAAGGTTTTGGTAGTGTTATTGGTATTGATGAAGATCTGGTTGTTCCGGATAAGGGTTTATCCATTTTTGAAGATGCTATTGTACCCTGGAAAGGGGAAAAAATGCAGGAATGGAAACACTCGTTTTTGCAATATGCACGTAAAAACGATTTCCCTGTTCATAAGCCATACTTTCAATTAACACAAAAGCAAAAAGATTTTTTATGGCGTGGTGAAAAAGTCTGGGAAGGTATAGATGGCTTTTTTAAAGAGTTGGAAAAACAAACCT
This sequence comes from uncultured Bifidobacterium sp., assembly GCA_964442045.1. Taxonomy (GTDB): domain Bacteria; phylum Bacteroidota; class Bacteroidia; order UKL13-3; family UKL13-3; genus JAAFJM01. Next base: position 1,580 of record CAYTWI010000176.1, on the reverse strand, counting down.
ATAAAATTCAGTACCGGGTTATGCTGGCAAGGTATAGGGGTAAAACAACTTGTTATGATTGTAGGGGTACTCGTTTGCGCAATGACGCCAATAATGTAAGGTTAATTTCAGCTACCGATTATGCACAATTAAGCCAGTTAAAAGTGTCCGATGAGTACATGTCGCTATCAGGTTTAATGCTTATGAGTATTGATGATTGTGTAGCATACTTCAAACAATTAGCTTTATCAGAAACTCATCATAAAATAGCACAACGTATACTTGCAGAAATAACAAGCAGGCTTAACTTTTTACAAAATGTAGGCTTGGGTTATTTGTCGTTAAACCGATTATCCAATACATTGAGCGGGGGCGAAACCCAGCGTATTAATTTGGCTACTTCGTTAGGTTCAAGCTTAGTTGGCTCTTTATATATTTTAGATGAACCAAGTATAGGTTTACACCCGCGCGATACAGAAAACCTGATTAAAGTATTGCATACACTTTGCAATATAGGTAACACGGTAGTAGTAGTGGAGCACGATGAAGAAATAATGCAAACAGCTGATGAAATAATTGATATTGGTCCGTTAGCCGGTGTTCATGGCGGGCAAAAAGTTTCGCAGGGTAATATTGATTTTATTAAAAACGATAAAAACAGTTTAACAGGAAGATACCTTTCCAATGTGGAGAGAATAGAAATTCCTGCTAAACGAAGAAAATGGAAAGATGCCATTGAAATAAAAGGAGCAAGACAACATAACCTTAAAGGTTTTGATGTAAAGTTTCCTTTACATACATTCACGGTGGTTACAGGTGTTTCAGGTAGTGGCAAAACCACTTTAATCAAAAAAATATTATATCCGGCCGTTCAAAAACATTTGGGTAATTATAGTGGCGAAAAAACAGGAGCGCATGAAAGTATAACAGGTAGTATCAAATCAATTACACAAGTTGAAATGATTGACCAGAACCCTATTGGAAAATCGAGCAGAAGTAACCCGATTACTTATATTAAAGCTTACGATGCCATCAGGGATTTATATGCCCAATTGCCTATATCGAAAGCACGCGGATTTAAGCCACAACACTTTAGTTTTAATGTAGAAGGAGGCCGTTGCGAAACTTGCCAGGGAGAAGGAGAAGTGACTATTGAAATGCAGTTTATGGCCGACATCCACTTAACCTGTGAAGAGTGCAAAGGCCAGCGTTTTAAAGAGGAAGTACTGGATGCTAAACACAATGGTAAAAGCATTAGCGATGTTTTAAACTTAAGTGTTGATGAAGCACTGGAGTTTTTTCATGACGAAACAAGCATAGCTAATAAAATAAAACCATTAAGTGATGTTGGTTTGGGTTATATAAAGTTAGGTCAGTCGAGCAATACATTAAGTGGAGGAGAGGCGCAAAGGGTTAAACTGGCATCATTCTTAGGTAAAAGAAATAGCACCGAACATATCTTGTTTATTTTTGATGAGCCCACAACAGGTTTACACTTTAACGATATCAAAAAACTATTGGCATCTTTCAATGCATTAATTGATCAGGGGCATTCCATTATAGTAATAGAACACAATATGGATGTAGCTAAATGTGCAGAC
>CAYTWI010000175.1:0-3591 GCA_964442045.1 uncultured Bifidobacterium sp. | reverse complement strand
GGAACCTGTACATTGCTTACTGATTTGATAATGATATAAGACGAGTCATAAACAACATCACCATTATAGTCGCCTCGTAAAACCAAATCAATCCTATCAGCACCAATGCTATCTATTATATTTTTATAATGTATAGCGGAATCGTTTGTTACGGATTTTAATAAAACACCATTAGCATACAGCTGTAAATTACTTTGTCTCGATGCAGAGCAGTTAATGCTGATGCTATCGCCAGCATTGAAAAAAGAAGCCTTAATCGGATTGTTTAATTTTACCTGATAAGAGCCCTGACTGATGTCTATAAAAATATCTCCACCCGAAACTGTTTTACCTGTTTTAGACCCATTGGCATTTCTAAAAACCAAGGCTATTTTAATAACCTTTTCAGCAGCAGGAACTCCATAATAAGTTCTTATGTTTCCAATGCTTAAAGTATAAATAGAACTAGAACCTACACGCGTTAACAATGCTTTCGGTAAGTTGGTAGACCAATCTGTTAATACATATTTCCAGTCGCTTCCCGATGTGCTTTTATCTGTTATAACTCCAGTATGCGCATACACCGTTGACTCACCTAACAGGCCTGCACTACCCAATGAAGCATCAAAAGTGATAACTACATTATTGTCATCGGCAGTTGCAAAGGCTGGTGATATAGTTACTACTTGGGCTATACTAAATTTTGCACAAAAAATAACAATAAATAATATTTGTAATGAGTGTTTGGGGATTTGTTTTAGCATGAATATAACTCCTTAATTTATATATGGAAATTGAAATAGTGAACAAAAAAAATTATGATGTATTGCAAATTAACAATAAAATAATATAAATTGCTTTCACTAAAAAAATATATAATAATGAAAAAGTTTTTACTATTAACAGCAGCTTTAGCCACGTTTAGTGGTGTATTTGCTAAAAAAGTAGCCTTTGTTGTGGATATGACAGGGCAAACCGTAAGTCCAAATGGTGTACATGTGGCAGGTAATTTTCAAGGTTGGAATCCTTCAACAACAACTTTATTACCGGTTCCCGGATTTGCGAACACTTTTGGAACAATTTTAGACATCAATGCTAAGCAAGTTATTGAATTCAAAGTGATTAATGGAGGAGCAGATGCAACTGATTGGGGCGGAGCAGAAGGAGTTCCAGCTATTGTACAAAAAGGTCATACATTAAATGGTCAAACCAATGATAATCGTTGGATGTATATTGACTCTGTGGCAAATGATACTACAGTAATAACTTTAAAATATGGAGCAGCAGCTCCAACAGGAAAATCTGCAGTACGTTTTGCTGTTGATATGCAAAAAGTAAGTACAATAGCTTCTGACGGTGTATTTTTGGCAGGTGGCTTTACTAATTGGGGATCAGGACAAGTTAAAATGACTAACTTATACGCAGATAAAAATAGCGTGTATGAGTACATTGCTTTATTAGATTCTAGCAGTTATGGTTATAAGTTTAAAAACGGTGACGCTGGATGGGAAAGTGCCTCAGGTAGCTGTGTTGATGGTGGTGGTAATAGAAATATTAAAGCAACTGCCGACATTGCTCTATCAAAAGTATGTTTTGGTTCTTGCGATGCTTGTCCAACAGCACCAATACCTAGTTACCAGGTAACTTTAAGAGTTGATATGTCATCTAGCTGTAATGTAGATTCAGTTGACGTAGCCGGAGGATTAGTACCGGGCGGTTGGGGTACAGGTAGCAAATTAAACCCTGTTTCTTCTGGTAGCAAAGTTTATACTGTTACCTTTCCGTTAGATTCAGCCAGTGGTATTCAATACAAATTCCGTTACTACAGTGGCGGAAAACAAACATGGGAAAGTGTTGTAACAGGTTCAGGTAATCGTGAGTTAGATTTAAAATCAGATACCGTTTTACCTGCTAATTGCTTCTCTTCATTTACTTCTTGTAATCCGCTTCCGGCTCCTTCAAATGTTACTTTCAAAGTTGATTTAACCAGCCAGACTCCGCAAATTGTATATTTGATTTGTGATTACAAAGACTGGAAAAACGGTGCTGTACGTATGACTCCGGTATCAGGCGTACCAGGCGCTTACACTACTACTTTAACTAATGTTTGCCCTGGAACAGTAGCTTACCGTTTTGGTAACGGTGCTGATAGCACAAGCGATGCTATTTATGAAAACTTTACTGATACCGCTGACCGCGCTTGTACAAAACCAAACGGTGTAGGTGGATTTAACCGTGAGTTAGTAAGAACAGCCGGTGACCAAACTTTATTCTTCAAATGGGCTTCTTGCAAAACAAGTAACTTATCAACCAAAGAGATTGGCTTAACTTCATCAGCAGTTAAATTATATCCAAATCCAACTAACGACTTTACTGTAGTTGCATTTAACGATAATGCTAAATTACATACTGTAGCTGTGGTTGATATTACAGGTAAAACTGTTAGAACTTTTGAAAACTATAGCTTAGCTACTTTAAAAATAGAAAGAGCTGAATTAAAAGCAGGCTTGTATTTTGTTAATATTTCTAACGAAAACAACGAAAAAACAACTGTTAAATTAATGATTCAAGAGTAATAGAAAATATAAATAAAAAAAGCCACCTGATTATTCAGGTGGCTTTTTTTATTTATAATACTTTTAAATTTTATAATATCATTTGGCTGCTAAAGTCTTCTGTTTACAATATCAAGTGTGCTTTTTTTCCAGCTTATAAAATCGCCTCCTAAAATATGTGCTCTTGCCTCTCCTACTAACCACAAGTAAAACGATAGATTTTGTATACTGGCAATGCTGGCACCTAAAAACTCATTACACTTAATTAAATGTTTTAAATAAGCCTTTGAATATTGAGGGGTAAAAACTTCATCCAGAGGAGAGAAATCATTCTTCCATTTTTCGTTTTTAATATTAATAATTCCCTGACTGGTAAATATAAAACCATGACGTGCATTCCTGGTAGGCATTACACAGTCAAACATATCAATACCCAAGGCAATACATTCTAAAATATTTTCAGGAGTACCCACACCCATTAAGTAACGTGGCTTGTCTTTGGGTAAAATATCGCAAACCAAATCAGTCATTTCGTACATCATTTCAGCAGGCTCTCCTACCGACAAACCACCTATGGCATTTCCTTCCCTACCCTGATCGGCAATAAATTTAGCACTTTCTATACGTAAATCTTTAAAGGTAGAACCTTGAACTATGGGAAATAATGTTTGCGACTTGCCATATAAATCTTCAGTCGAGTCAAATCGGTCAATGCATCTTTTCAACCAGCGATGTGTAAGCCCCAGCGACTTTTTAGCATAATCATATTCACAAGGATATGGTGTACATTCATCAAATGCCATGATGATATCAGCACCAATTTTTCTTTGAATATCCATTACACTTTCCGGTGAAAAAAAATGTTTACTGCCATCCAAATAAGAACGGAATTCAACACCGTTTTCATTTATTTTCCGTATTTCATTTAAACTAAAAACCTGAAAACCGCCACTGTCTGTAAGCATGGGTTTATCCCAATTGATAAACTGATGAACCCCGCCTGCATTATTAATAACTTCTGTCCCGGGCCTTAAATACATATGGTAAGTATTGGCTA
>CAYTWI010000174.1:0-3822 GCA_964442045.1 uncultured Bifidobacterium sp. | reverse complement strand
ACAGTAACATCAACACCTACAACAATGCTTCCTTATTATATTTGTTTCTATACTCCAATGGCGATACCCCGGTTATTTTTCTAAACACCTCCCTAAATGCTTTTACATCCGAATAACCAACTTCGTACATCACTTCATTAATGGTTTTACGGCTGTTTTCAAATGCTTTTTTAGCCGATTCAATTTTTACCCTTTGTGCATATTCAACAGGAGTGTTGCCCGTTGCCTTAATAAATCGCCTGTCAAAATTCCGCCTGCCCACCGCAAACCTTGACGACAAATGCTCTACAGATATTTTTTCATCCAGCTTACTTTCAATATATGCTTGCGCCTGCTTCACCATTTCATCCCCGTGCAACTTCTGTCCTTTAAATATAATAAATGCTGATTGGCTTTGCCTGTCCATTTCAATCTGAAATACTTTAGCACAGAAAATAGCCGTTTGCCTGTCATAATACTTCTCCACCAGGTAAATCATTAAGTTTAAAAATGAATAAGCACCACCATTGGTATAAATACCATTTTCATCCGTAATCAATTTATCCGTTTGTAAATCAACCTCAGGAAACATATTCCTGAAATGATCAGCCACCGCCCAGTGAGTAGAACAACTTTTGCCATTTAACAAACCCGATGAAGCCAGCATAAATGCACCCGTACATATACTGGCTACCTCTGCCCCATTTTTATATTGTTGCTCAATCCAGTCAATCAGTAATTGGTTACCCTTTACAGCCTTTTCGTAATTATGGTTCAGAGAAGGAATAATAATCAGATTGGTTTTAGCAATCTTTGAAATATACGTATGCGGCTTCACACTAAACAAACCATTATAAAATGTTACTTCACTTGAAATACCCGCTAACTGAATTGTAAATAACTCTTTTTTTCCCTGCTCCTTCCAATAGGCATTGGCTCTTGAAAATATTTTATAAGCACCCACTATGCTGCTTAAGTTATTTTCCCCGTCAGGAACTATAATAGTTAAATGTTGCATAGCAATTATTTTTTGCAAACATAACATTACGCCTTGTCCAAATCAACCCATTACATAGTCCATTTCGCACCCTGCCCGATTACTGTTTAGCCAATATGTTTGTACCATAAATTAAAAAGCAAAATGACAGACACAATCAATAACCCAATAATGACAACCCATGAAGTGGCTTTCCGTTTCAATGAATTAGCACAGCAGGAAAAATGGTTCGATATTCAGGAAGAACTTTTTGCAGATGATGTAAAAAGTATTGAACCTATAGATTCTCCTTATATGAGCTATGCCGAAGGCAAAGCAAACGTTCGTAAAAAAGGCGAAGACTTTGTGAAAAAGATAGAAGTTTTTCATGGAGCCACTACCAGTGAGCCTTCGGTGGGCGGAAACTATTTTGCAGTTGGCAGAGAAATGGAAATTACCTTACAGGAGTTTGGAAGAATACAAATAAACCAGGTAATGCTTTATGAAGTACGAAACGGTCGCATTGTATCAGAGCAATTTTTTTATTAAACGAAACCCATAAAAAAAATATCCTATGAGTAATGAAGATTATACGACCAGCTTTGTGGTAATTCAATCATCCGAAGAAGTATTTAATGCTATCAACAATCTGCGTGGCTGGTGGTCAGAACAAATTGAAGGCAGCACCGATAAGCCTGATGCTGAATTTAACTACCACTACCAGGACATCCATATTTGCAAAATGAAAATAATAGAATTTATTCCTAACCAAAAAGTAGTTTGGCTGGTAACGGATAATTATTTCAACTTTACCAAAGACAAAACAGAATGGAAAGACACGAAGATTAGTTTTGAAATAACTAAACAAGGCAACAAAACACATTTAGTTTTCACGCACATAGGTTTAGTGCCTGCATACGAATGTTATCATATCTGTTCCGATGCATGGGCTAACTACATAAATGGCAGCTTAAAAAGCCTGATAGAAACAGGTAAAGGAAAACCCAATCCATACCAAACGGCTTTAGACCATGCAGCTACATTACAAAAAGACAATGAACAATAACATATGAGTAAACAAAATTACACGGCCAGCTTCCTGGTAGATCAATCACCAGAAGAAGTATTTAATGCCATCAACAATGTTTACGGATGGTGGTCAGAAGATTTTAAAGGCCATTCACAACAACTACATGATGAGTTTGAAGTTAATTTCAAAAACATGCATTATTCCAAACAAAAACTGATAGCATTAATACCTAACCAAAAAGTGGTTTGGTTGGTTTCTGATAGCCATTTAAGTTTTCTTACAAACAAAAATGAATGGAACAATACCCAAATCCATTTCGACATCACGCAACAAAACGATAAAACACAAATTGTATTTACACATGTAGGTTTGGTTCCGCAAATAGAATGTTTTAACGATTGCTCTAATGGCTGGAATTACTATCTACAAGGCAGTTTATTAAACTTAATAACAACAGGCAAGGGAAACCCTAATGTATTGAAGTAATAAAAGTTAAAAACATCGTAAAATAAAATCCTCAAACATGAATACAAGTTTGGGGATTTTTTGTAGCCCCTGAAGGATTCTAACCTGTAACTCACCCTATATGTGCTATGCCAAAGGCAGACTAACGTTTGCAAAAAGGCGAAGACCTTGAAAAGGATAGAAACATTTCATGGAGCAACCACAAGGAGAATGCTGTAGGCGGAAACTATTTTGCAATTGGCAGAGAAATGGAGATTACCTTACAATTGTATCAGAGCCATTCTTTTGTTAAAATAAATAATCAAACAATATTTTTGAAGTAAATTGAATGAAATGTAATGTTTCAATTACATTTATGTTTTTTTATTTATAAATTTCGCTAGCAACAGAAATAAATACAGTAATACAATATATCTTGTTACCTCATCAAATATATAAATGAAAAGCTACTTCATTGGTTTTCTTATTCTAATTTCTTTTAATGTAAGAACCTTATCACAAGTTTCCTACCCAACTTTCAATATTGAGACTATAACCACTAAAGATGGCCTTGCTAATAATATTGTTTTAGATATACTCCAGGATTCAAAAGGTTATATGTGGTTTGCAACACTTAACGGGCTTGTTCGTTATGATGGCAGTAGAATAAAAGAATATGGAGGAAATAATTCAATGAATGGACTTGATGGAACTATTATTGAATGCCTATATGAAGATAATAAAAAGAATATTTGGATTGGCTCTAGACTTTATGGCATTTCTACCTTGAACCGTTTGACTAATTCCTGGTATAATCACCATAAGACTCTAGGAAAATTACAAGCTACAAGCCTCTGTCAAGACCCACACGGAAACATTCTTTTTTCTGAAAGAAATGCAGGACTCATTATTAGAATTAAAGAAGTAGGTAACTCGAAATACTCGTACGACACGCTGTTAAATCAATCATTACAAATTAACAAAGTGTTTATTGATGCATTGGGAAGAACTGTTCTATTACATGAATTTAGGTTGTGGACGATAAAAAACCGAAAACTTGAAGAATACGCTTGCGGAAGTGCCGTAGGTACATACATTACTTCTTTGGATGTTGATAGCAAAGGAAATATTGTTTTTTATGATGGCGTAGGTGTATATTATTATGATGTAATTAAGAACAAGACAAGATTATTGCATAACAAAAGTGATGAAGGAAAACTATTGGTAAGTGTTACTGAAGACCAAAAAATCATGGTGGCTAATCAAAATGCACTTTACATATATTCATCATCATTAACATTGCTCGAAAGGCTTTCATTCAATAAAGAACTTACTCCTGCTTTTGATGCCAATTTTAATAAATTATACCAAGGGCGAGATGGAGTAATATGGA
>CAYTWI010000173.1:0-3834 GCA_964442045.1 uncultured Bifidobacterium sp. | reverse complement strand
CTTCATAAATAAACATTATTTGAAGGTAAATTTTCAAATTAAATAAACACCATCATGACTAACTTAACTAAAATAAAAGGCAACTGGAATGAAGCCAAAGGAAAATTAAAACAAAAGTTTGCTGAACTGACTGATGACGACTTGATGCTGATAGAAGGCAAAGAAGATGAAATGCTTGGCCGAATTCAGAAACGTCTGGGAAAAACCAAAGAAGACATTGATAAAATTATCACCGGATTATAAACTCTGATTAAACCTATTAAAACAATTCATCATACTTACAAAGCTAAAAATTATGAAAAAATCAATCATCAGCGTACTCACAATAGGATATATAGCATGCAGCATTATGTATGCCTGTAATTCGCCCGCTAAAAAAGTAGAAAATGCCAAAGAGAACCTACAGGAAGCCAAGCAGGAGTTTAACCAGGCTCAAGAAGACTCTATAGCAGATTTTGAAAACTTTAAAAGAGAGTCGGAACAAAAAATCAATAATAACAAAGTATTGATTGAAGAATACAAAAACAGGATGATTACCGATAAGAAATCGATAAAAGCCAAAGACCAAAAAATAATTGACGAGTTAGAGCAAAAGAACCTGGAAATGCGTAAAAAAGTCTGGGAATACAAAGGTGATAAAAATAACTGGGAGACTTTTAAAAAAGAGTTTAACTACGATATGGACCAATTAGGAAAAGCGATTAAAGACTTTACCATAAAAAATACCAATAAATAGTTTTAAGCAAGAAAGATCTAAACCAACCATTAATTAAAAAACACCATGGGAAACTTATTATACATTGTAGCCGTTGTACTCATTATTAGTTGGGTTATAGGCTTTGTAGGATACAATGCAGGCGGAATTATTCATATACTTTTAGTAATCGCATTAATATCTATTATCCTTAGAATTATTCAAGGCAGAAAAATATAAATTAAAGCATTGGTATTTAGCTAATGCAAGTTTTAACAATTAAACAAAAAAAATCATGAACTCAGGAAAAGTAGTTTTAGGTGTATTGGCAGGACTTGCCACAGGCGCCATTTTAGGCATATTATTCGCTCCGGATAAAGGGTCAGAAACCAGAAAAAAGATTGTCAAAAAGGGATCAGATTCAATTGACGATTTGAAAGAAAAATTAAGCGATTTAATGTCTGCTTTAAGCGAAAGTGCTGAAGACGTAAAAGATGATGCAAGTAATCTTTTTGAAAAAGGAAAACGTAAAGTTGACGAATTCAAAAAAGAGGTGAAATCAGAAGTAAATTTCTAAATAATACTTATAAACCACCAACCATTTAACAGGTAAAATAATGGAACAAAAAATATCGTTTATGGAACCACTACTTGAAAAAGTAGAAGCATATGGCAAAAGTAGTTTTGAGTTATTCAAACTCAAAACTATTGATAAGGTGTCCCATGTAATAGCTACACTTGCTTCAAGCAGCATTATAATACTTGTTGTGGTGTTACTTTTAATTACATTGAATATCGGTGTAGCACTCTGGCTGGGCGACATACTAGGTAAATCCTATTATGGCTTCTTTTGTGTAGCCGGATTTTATGCTGTTATTGGTGGTGGTTTATCCTTATTTTTAAATAAGGCTATCTATTCAAAAATCAATCAGATTATTATTTCACACCTACTTAAATAATTTCCAATGAACAAAAATAATTCACTTATACAATTAAAAGAAAGTATTGCTTTATTGGAAAAACAAAGAGCTGATGACGAGCGTTTGCTGAGAGCGCAATTTAAAGCTACCGTTACCGCATTAAACCCGACTACCTTAGTTAAAAACACTTTCCACGATCTTGTTCAGGCCCCCGATTTTAAACATGATCTAAAGGATGCAGCCATGGGCCTGGCATCAGGTTATTTATCTAAAAAATTACTTGTAGGCCACAGTATTAACCCGGTTAAGCAGGTTATGGGTACAGTTTTGCAAATGGCCATAACAAGTATTGTATCTAAAAACGCTGATGGCATTAAATCAACCGTCATGAAGTTTATAAATAAGTTTATCAAGAAAAAGCCCTCCGCGGACAAACAGTAAAACTATATTTCTTTTTACTGTAAAAAAGGCTTTGATTTTACGATGTCTTTTTCTCAACCGGAACTTATAGCTAACGAGTTTAGTTTTATAAATAATCCTAAAACCCAGTAAACATGAAAAATAATTTATTTAAATGCCGTTTGCTATTGCTAATTATTTCCTTGTTTATACAAACCGCAAGAGCGCAGGAAGTGCCTGCAGAAAAGGTTTTTAAACATGGTATTGGTGTTGGTGTAGGGTATACAACAGGTTATGGCTTATCATACAAATACAGCCCTAACTTATTTGCTTTCCAAGTTAATTTTGCACCTTACCACAGGAATGAATTAGACCGATACAGCATTGGGTTAACTTTTATGTATACACTTGTTAAAAACAATATTTCAAGTTTATATCTATATCAGGGTAACCATTTTTATTATAATTCAGAAGTGGTTACCATCTATGAAACTGATCCGGCCAAACCTTATGACCCCAATCCCCCCAAACAGAGAGTAACTAATCAGTACTTTAATAACGGAGCCGGTTTTGGCATTGACCTAACTATAGCCAAAAGACTAAGCTTTAACCTGATGGCCGGTTATGCCTTTTACAGCAATTTTGAACAAATTAACCTGACAGGAGAAACTGCTTTACACTACAAGTTTTAAGCATTCATAATACAATAAAATTATATACCTGTAAATAGTATAAAATATAATAGTATTTATACAATACTTGATTAGTTATATACGTTGAAATTTGTTATCAGGTATTTATACCCAACCATTTTACTAATAAAAACCATGACAATAATTGAGGCCCTTAACTGGCGATACGCCACGAAACGAATGAATGGCGAAACTGTTCCAAAAGAAGATTTAGCGCTTATTCTGGAGGCTATACGTTTAGCTCCCTCCTCATATGGATTACAGCCTTATGCAATTATTGTTATTGAAAATAGTGAACTACTTAAAAAAGTGCTGCCAATAGCCAATAAGCAACCCCAAATAACCGAAGCTTCTGCTTTACTTGTATTTGCTGCCTGGGATAATGTAACGCAGGAAAGAATAAACGATTATATAACATTGATAGCAACCACCAGAAATGTTACCGAAGATAGTTTAAAACATGGTAAAGAGGAGATAGAAGGTCTGCTCAAAAATACGGCTGAGGACAATTTTAAGTGGGCATCAAAACAAGCTTATTTATCCCTTGGAGTGGGGTTAGCTGCTGCTGCCTTAAATAAAATAGATACAACACCTATGGAAGGCTTTAACAATGAAGCTCTTGACGAGCTATTGCAGCTTAAAGAAAGAGGTTTGTGCAGTGCTGTACTCATGGCAATTGGACACCGTGATGAAAAAAATGACCTGCTTATAAAACTACCTAAAGTAAGGAGGTCCAGGGAACAGCTTTTTATAACACTACAGGCCGAGATAGGCTTTACCGCGACCAATATAAATAATACTGATATTTAAAATAACCATTAAACTTTTACTATTATGATTCCTACAGCTAATAATAATAATCCACTCGTAAAAAAACCAATTGAAGGAATAGAAGTATCTATACCAAAAATTGCTTTAATAGCAGGGTTTCTCATATACCTTTTGTTAACCATATCTTTTCTCATGATGCGGTACTTTCAGGTTATCCAGTTTCCGGAACTTCGTTTCTTAAATATTTTTATTCTCATTTTAGGCCTTATAGCCGCTTTCAGGTATTACCGTACTAAAACAAACATATTAAATATTGCTTATATTGAAGGCTTATGGTTGGGTATTTTAACCAGCTTAC
>CAYTWI010000172.1:0-3890 GCA_964442045.1 uncultured Bifidobacterium sp. | reverse complement strand
TTTAATTTATGCTTTTTCAAAGGTTTACCATTTACCTGCATTAATTTTTATTTTATTGTTCGGATTGTTTTTGGGTAATTTAGATGAGTTAAAGCATTTTAAATTTATACAAAAACTAAAACCCGATATACTCAATCACGAAGTACATAAGTTTAAAGAGATAACGACCGAAATAGCCTTTTTAATTCGGGCCCTATTTTTTCTGCTTTTTGGTTACCTTATAGAAACAGCCGAACTGTTAAATTCAGAAACCATTTTATGGGCATTAGGCATTACTTTGGGTATTTTCAGCATACGTTATTTGTTTTTAAAAGCCTTTAAGTTATCAATAAGTCCGTTGTTATTTATTGCACCCAGAGGTCTTATTACCATACTTTTATTTTTAACCATACCCGTTGCACAAACAATAGCCATCGCCAATAAATCATTAATTATACAAGTAATAGTTTTAACAGCATTGGTTATGATGTATGGGTTAGTAAAACATAAAAAAGTAGAAAATACAGAAGCCGGTTAATGGTTATCAATCGTTTCATTTTACGACTCCATCATCGCCATTTTATTATATTTATTGCGGTACTCAATGGGAGTCAACCCGGTTATTTTTTTAAATATAGTCCGGAATGATTTGGTATCAGTATAACCTACATCAAACATCACTTCATTTATATTTTTACGGCTGCTTTCAAAACTACGTTTGGCTGCTTCTATTTTTATACGTTGTATATATTCCAACACCGAATTATTAGTAGCCAGCTTAAAACGCCTCTCAAAACTACGCCTGCCTACCGCTATAATGTTAGCCAGGTCATCCACGTTTAGTTTTTCGTGAATATTATGCTCTATATAAGTTTGTATTTTTTTGATATCATCATCGTTATGATTCTTCTGTCCTTTAAACATGGCAAAAGTAGTCTGGCTGTCCCTGTCAATATCAATAGCAAAATATTTAGAAGCCAGTATAGCCGTTTCCCTGTCTGTATATTTCTCCACTAGGTGCAATAATAAATTCCAGTACGAGTTAGCACCTCCACTCGAGTACAAACGGTTTTCTTCCGTAATAATACTACCATCAATTACTTCCACATCAGGAAACATTTCCCTAAACTCATTTTGAAAGCCCCAATGCGTGGAGCATTTTTTGCCATTTAATAAACCCGTAGAAGCCAGTAAAAAAGCACCCACACATAAAGAAGCTACCTCCGCACCATTTTCATATTGTTTATTAATCCATGGCAATAAATCCTTGTTTTGCTTAATGGCTGTTTGCATATCGCCAAACAGTGCAGGAATAATTACCAGGTCACTAGGAGCATCATCATGTATTTGCTTATCAGTATGTATGGAGTACATGCCATTGTTTATTTTTACCTCCTTAGTACCACCTACCAATTGTACCTGAAACAAGGGGCTTTTACCTGATGCCATTAAAAACTGGTTGACAGCCGAGAATAAATATTGAGGATCTGCAACGGCTTGCATAACCGATGATTCAGGAACTAATATGCTTACTTGTTTCATGTTTTATTGCTTTGATTAGTTGCGAAAGTAATAAAAATAAATTGTCGCAAAACACCCTTTTGTTGCCGTTTATACACTGCTTTTATTTTGTAGCATTATTGCATATTTGTAATGTTCAATTCAATAAATATTCATTTAAAAAATATAAACATGCAAAAATTAGATTTTAAAATTAACATACAGGCAAGTGCGGCAAAAGTATGGCAGGTACTATGGACAGATGCACTTTACCGCAAATGGACCACTGTTTTCCATGAAGGCTCGCATGCTGTTTCCGACTGGCAGCAAGGCAGCAAAATATTGTTTTTAGGACCGGACGGCAGCGGTATGTACAGCGAAATAACCGTATGCAAACCCAAAGAAGAAATGTCGTTTACACATTTGGGTGTAGTAAAAGAGTTTAAAGAACTTCCGAATGACGAAGAAACAAAAAAATGGAGCGGAAGCATGGAACGTTATTTTTTAACAGAAGAAAACGGAAGCACCTTGTTACAGGTAAGTTTGGATGCAGTAGAACAATTTGAGGACTATTTTAACTCAACATTTCCTAAAGCACTACAAACAATAAAAGAGTTAGCCGAGCAACCTATATTAATTACTATTGAAGCATTGGTTAATGCACCTGTAGAAAAAGTATGGGAATTCTGGACTTCACCCAAACACATTATGCAATGGAACAATGCTTCTGATGACTGGCACACCACCAAAGCCGAAAATGATGTAAGGGTAGGAGGTAGCTTTTCATCAAGAATGGAAGCCAAAGATGGTAGTTTCGGATTTGATTTTGGCGGTGTGTACGATGAAGTAAAACCAAACGAAGTACTGGCTTATACTTTAGGCGATGACAGAAAAGTAAAAATACAATTTAGCCAAGAAGGCAATCAGACAAAAATAACTGAAACCTTTGGGGCCGAAGAAATGAATCCTATAGCCATGCAGGAATTTGGCTGGCAATCTATTTTAAACAATTTCAAAAAATATACAGAAGCCAACCAATAGTCAAGTAGCTTAAAACCATGACTACACAAATAAATACCTACCTGACCTTTAGTGGCAATTGCCGTGAAGCAATGACCTTTTACCAAAGTTGTTTAGGTGGTGAACTCGTATTTCAAACCATTGGAGAATCCCCCCTGTCAGCGCAAATGCCCGAGCAGATGAAAGCGTGTATTTTACACGCTACACTCACCAAAGGCAGTTTATTGCTAATGGGGTCCGACATGGTAGCTTCAGCCGGGTTAATATTTGGTAATGCCGTTTCACTTTCATTAAATTGCACTAGCGAGGAAGAAATAAGAAACTGTTACAACAAGCTTTCAGCAGGTGGTAAGGCCACTCATCCCATAGAAAATAGTTTTTGGGGAGCTTTGTTTGGTGGCTTAACCGATAAGTATGGAAACCATTGGCTGCTTAATTACAATAAAAATCAACAACACAATTAACTTAAAAATAAACTACTATGAAAAAAACAACTACCCTTTACTGGATTATTACTTCCTTGTTTGGAGCATTTATGGCTTTCACTGCTATACCAGATATTTTAATGGTGCCCGATGCAGTTACTTTTATGAATCACATTGGCTATCCTAATTACTTTATTCCTTTTATTGGAGTAGCTAAAGTTTTAGGAGTTATAGCTATTCTTATTCCCGGTTACCCGCGAATTAAAGAATGGGCTTATGCTGGGTTAGCTTACGATTTAATAGGAGCCGTTTACTCAGTTGTATCAACTGATGGTTTTGATTCGTCCATGTTATTTATGGTACTGCCATTTGGCTTCTTTATTTGGTCGTATGTGTTATACCACAAAAAAATAGCCGCTGTACAAAGCTAAACAAACATGGTTGAAGTTTTTAAAACAAATGTGCAGGGAGTCGATGAATCAAAAATGATTATTCAGCAGCTCCTTGTGCATTTACCCGGCAGTAAAATTAACTTCGATTTAGATGATTGTGATTATATTTTAAGAGTAGAATCGCTTGATGCCTGCACCCAAAACATTATTTCATTGGTGCAATCTATGGGCTACCATTGTGTGGAGCTGCTTGATTGATAATTGAAAACATTTGCCTTGCAGAGATAAGCAGGTTTTCGTTTTATGGTTTGATGCCCTCAAAACCAAATCAAACCTCTTAAAAAAAATATTTATATAGCCCGTAAATAATTTTTACATTGCCCCCCTCAAATTTTATTACAGAATGAAGAAAATAATTACAAGTGTGCTTATTTTATTGATGCTTGGTTTGACATTATTTTTGATGATTAAGGTTGGGAATTGCTTGGTTTTTATATTTGTGAAGTTAATAGTCAAAGGGGGCTAAATCGCTATAAAAAATTGTTCGCTTTATTTATTGACAGGGGTCGTTCTT
>CAYTWI010000171.1:0-4139 GCA_964442045.1 uncultured Bifidobacterium sp. | reverse complement strand
AAAGGATGGTCCGGATCCTCGGCCATGTCGCCGAGCAGCTTTTCGAGATAAAACAACAACCAGGTTTAACGTAAACAATCCATTATTAATTTTACTGATAATACTTATTTGCGTGTTGTTGTCGTATCAATTTGTTGAAAAACCAAGCCATGTTTGGGCTAAAAGACTAAAAACTAAATCTTAAAAGACAGATGCAAAAACACAAGGTATTGGTTTTAGGAGCTACAGGTTTTGTGGGTAGTCATATTTTTGAAGATTTAGGTAATGCTTTTGAAACCTATGGCAGCAGCAGGAAAGCAAATGGTGCCAATCAAATCCAGTTTGATATTACTGATGAAACTACATGGTCATCAGTATTGGCCATGGAGCCGACTATTATAATTAACTGCATTGGTTATGGGGTAGTGAAAAATGAGTTGGATGTAAAGCAAATGTTTGATATCAACTATACTCTAACCAGTAAATTGTTTGATTTTATTTTCAATAAGCTACCCGACACTTTTTTATTTCACATAGGCACAGCCTTTGAATACAGCCTTGATCAAACCAAGCTAACGGAGGACAGCATTTGCTGCCCGCAAACTTATTACGGTATCAGTAAACTAATGGCTTCGCACTATTTATTAAGCCATCACAACTTTACAAATTATACTATTCTAAGGCCTTTCAGCATGTTTGGGCCTTATGAGCATGAAAGCAAAATAATACCTTATTTAATCAACGCTCAAAAAAACAAACAAGCCATTCCTTTATCAGGCGGTACGCAACAGCGTGACTATTTCTTTGTAAAGGATTTGAGCAATTTCATTAAAACATTGATTAACAAACCACATAACAGCATACCTCACTTACTCAATGTTGGCAGTGGTAAAACCCATTCATTAATTGAACTGGGAAAAGCCATTGCGGCTCAATTACCTGATTTCAACGAGGAGTATTGGCAATGGGGTAAAATACCTTCACGAGTGGGTGAAAGCGATGCCTTTTATAATGCATCCAATTTAGCTTTTGACAATGGCTTTGAATTAAGCCCATTGAACAAAGGCATTGAACAAACAATAAAATATTATTTAAAAAATGTATAGCAACTTTAACGGCAGTATTGAAGATTCATTAAGAGTCATTGCACAGAACAAAACAACTAAAACCTATGAACCGGGTAAAGATTATTTACCAGTTACCGGAAAGGTA
This sequence comes from uncultured Bifidobacterium sp., assembly GCA_964442045.1. Taxonomy (GTDB): domain Bacteria; phylum Bacteroidota; class Bacteroidia; order UKL13-3; family UKL13-3; genus JAAFJM01. Next base: position 2,948 of record CAYTWI010000171.1, on the reverse strand, counting down.
TTAGATGCTGATGATTTATTACATGGAGTAGATGCAGTACTAGACGGCTGGTTAACTACCGGCAGGTTTGGGCCTAAATTTGAAAAAGAGTTTGCCCAATATTTTGGCTCCAGGTTTTCGTTTTTAGTAAACAGTGGTTCATCGGCTAACCTATTGGCTTTTTATGCACTTACCTCGCCAAAATTAGGCGAACGTGCCATTAAGCCCGGTGATGAAATAATTACGGTGGCTGCAGGTTTTCCAACCACAGTTAACCCAATGATACAGTTTGGTTGCATACCTGTTTTTATTGATGTGGATATACCTACTTACAATATAAAAACAGAGTTATTGGAAGAAGCACTAAGTCCTAAAACAAAAGGTATTATGTTGGCACATACGCTAGGTAATCCGTTTAATTTAGATGCAATTATGGCTTTTGCTAAAAAGCATAATTTATGGGTAATTGAAGATGATTGTGATAGTTTAGGCGCTACTTACAGAGATAAAAAAACAGGAACTTTTGGCGATTTAGCGACTGTTTCCTTCTACCCTGCCCACCATATTACCATGGGTGAAGGCGGTGCGGTATTGGTAAACAATGCGCAACTTAAAAAAATAACAGAAAGCTTCAGGGATTGGGGTCGCGACTGCTGGTGTGAGCCGGGTAAGGACAATACCTGTGGTAAACGCTACGAGCAATGTCTGGGTGAATTGCCTGACGGGTATGACCATAAATACACCTACTCGCACATAGGGTTTAACTTAAAAGTGACTGATATGCAAGCGGCAATTGGCTTAAGCCAGTTGAAAAAAGCAGATTATTTTGTGCAACGCAGAAGAGAAAACTATGCTACTTTATACGAAATGTTAAAACCATTTGAAGAGCATTTTATATTACCGGAACCAACACCTCATAGCAACCCAAGTTGGTTTGGTTTTTTAATTACCATCAAAGACAGCAGCCCTATTGACAGGAATAAGCTGGTACAATATCTAGAAGAAAATAAAATTGGTACTCGTTTATTGTTTGCCGGTAACCTGTTGCGTCAACCTGCATACAAAGGTATTGAACACCGTATAGTTGGTGGAAGTTTGCCTAATACCGATACCATTATGAACCGTTCGTTCTGGTTAGGTGTATGGCCGGGATTGGAAGTAAGACATTACGAATACATTATTGATAAACTAAAAGCTTTTATTAACTAATTACAGAATTGGCGAATCAAGAGGTTTTTATTTCTGTTTGTATTCCAACTTATAACAGGGCAGGTTTTTTAACAAGCTGTATACAGAGTGTATTAAATCAAAACTACAGTAATTACGAAATTGTAATCTGCGATAATCAAAGCACAGACAATACAGAAGAAATAGTTAAATCGGTTAATGATTCAAGGATACGTTATATAAAAAACACTTCAAATGTGGGGCTTTGGGGCAACCACAATGAATGTATAAAAAATGCCAAGGCAGATTGGATATTTTTTTTGCATAGCGATGAACTGCTTGAAAACAAAGATGCTTTATCGTTGTTTTCAAATACTATTCAACAGGTTCATAATGATGTAGCAGTTATTATTACCTCGGGCGACAGGCCTGCCATCAATGAGTACCAGGCTTTAAAACCAAATGCCACATTGATTGAACCGACTGAAGCTTTGTTTCTTGCTTTAACAGGCATAGGAAGTCCATCGGGGATGTGTTACAGTAAAAAGGCATTGCATAAAACAGGCGAATTCAGAACAGCCGCTGAATTAATATGCACCAGCGACCATGAATTACTGGCACGGTTTTCGGCTCTTAATTACAGGTTCTACCTTATTCCAACACAAATACTGAAGGTAATTGAAGGCGATCATAGAATGACCAATAAGGTAAATAAGTTTGATTACATCAATGGGTTTAAAATATTGTATGGCGATGCAAAGATCAATCCGAACTATGCCAAAACATTGCAGTTTTTTTATAACAATATCAAACATTGGTCAGGACATTTTATAGCACTGTTTATATTAAGGCTTAGTTATGTGGAAAGTAAAGCCACCCTGCTAAGATTTATATTAATGGCTTTTAAAAAGCGATCTTTGTTATCGAACAACATTTTTTATTATGGTTTGGTTAACTTTATTTTTGGCAAAAACAGCCATTATAAATTACTTAAATACATAGGTTAATGAACCAAAGCGCACAAAAAAAACGTGGTGTATTTGTTCAGCTAATTGCAGCCTATACCAATACGGCTTTTGCCGTTATCAGCGGCTTGTTTTTTGTTCCGTTATACTTCAGGTATATTGACATTAATACATACGGTAGCTGGCTAGCTTCTGGTAATGTTTTAAATATGCTCAGTATTATAGAAGGTGGAGTTGCCATTGTTTTTTCGCAAAAGGTAGCCGCTTTTTATGGAGCAGGTAAAAGCAAGGAATTTGCCGTTAGCACAGCTTCCGGCATCAGTATCAGTTTTTCTATTGCATTCTTAATCATGCTGGCTACGTTGTCATTATCACCTTGGGTTCCTTATTGGGTTAAGGCAGATGCAGCAAACATATCAGGTATAAAATGGGCTTTTTTGTTTGCAGGATTAGGTAGTTCGTTAGCTATTATTAATTCAGCTATTGTGGTAATACCAAGAGCCTGGCATAAAAATGAATTCACCTCTATTACAGCTTTGGTGGCTTCATTAATGGGTTTGCTCGCTATTTTTTGCTCACTTACTTTTTTTAATGTAGGTATTATATCGTTGGGTATTGGCTCATTTACCAAAAGCTTAGTAAACCTTGTGGGAAATAGTTTTTATACCATAGGTAAATGGAAACATCATTGTTCATTTAAACCCGAATTTCAGTTTAAAGAATTAAAACAATTAATGGTAACTACGCTTCCTGTATTTGGCAGCAACTTTTTAGGTACATTGCTTAATAATTCAAAAGAGCTCCTATTAGCCATTTTAGTAAACCCGGCTAGTGTAA
>CAYTWI010000170.1:0-4204 GCA_964442045.1 uncultured Bifidobacterium sp. | reverse complement strand
AAAAACGACATTAAACAATACATGGGTGTTTTAGGTATGAGCCATAAAATATTTTTGAAGAACAGCACCTACATTAAAACAACAGTAGCAGGTACTACCAGCGGAACTGATTGGAACGCGCAAAAACTCAATGCACAACTGTTATTAGTACCACAAAGCAATATTACAGTGGCCAATTCCAACATCATTGTATCATCATTTATTAATAAAACATTCAGTCCAAAACATACCAATAAAACAGGAATAGTACTTACAGGCATGTTGTACGATTTGCAATTGAATAATTCATTTACCACCAATACACCACCCCAGACCATTGTCAATTCAAATGGTTTCAGCTCCCTCCTATCAGCTTACAGTAGTTCAGCCATTAACCTAAGCAGTAAATGGAGAGTTAATGTTGGACTCAATACACAAGTATTTACACTTAACAATAATTTTACTATTGAACCTAGACTTGGTGTTAAGTACCAATACAAAACTAAACATGCTTTTGGGTTAGCCTATGGCCTGCATAGCAGACTGGAAAGTTTAAATTATTATTTCAACAACTCATTAAGAACAGGCGAAACAGCTGTCAATAAAAATTTAGACTTTACAAAAGCTCATCATCTTGTGTTCAGTTACGATTGGAGTGTAAGCGATTTAGTACATGTTAAAATAGAACCATACTACCAGCAGTTGTTTTCAGTGCCGGTTATAGCAGACAGTTCCTTTTCATTCCTTAACCTGCAAAGCGATTGGTTTTTTGCAGAAAAACTACAAAACAAAGGGGAAGGCAGCAATTATGGAATAGACCTCACCATTGAGAAATATATATCAAAAGGTTACTATTACTTGTTAACAGGTTCCCTATACAAATCAGAATATAAAGGCGGAGACGGAATATGGAGAGATACCCGCTTCAATAGAAGTTATGTAATAAACTTTTTAATAGGTAAAGAATGGCGTATGGGTAATAACAATCAAAACGTTTTCAGCTTAAACACCAAAATTACCTATCAGGGTGGAAACCGTTATTCACCTGTTAATGATGCCAGTTCAACCTCATTAAAAGAAGTTATATTGGATGAATCAAAAGCCTTTTCAAAGCAATTCGATCCTTCGTTGAATATACATTTCACGGCCAGTTATAAAATAAACAAAAGCAAAAATGCGCAAGAAATTGCACTCAAAATTTTAAACATTACAGGTCAACCCGATTTCAATGGTTTTAAATACAACTACATGAATAACAAAGTTGATAAAGATTTAGCCACCATTGTAATACCCAATTTAAGTTATAGAATAGAGTTTTAACTCCAAACAAACCTATTTTCAACAAAAAAAAATATTTATTTAAAAATTTAAATATCAAATATTTATCTGTTCAAACAAACCCTCCATTCAAACTCCACTGAATTTTTTTTATAAAAAAAATTTGGTCGATTCATTTTTATATTGTTATGTTTGCCACACGTTCTTAATAAATATTCTTATCCAGAAAGACAGAGGGAATTGACCCGATGAAGTCTTGACAACCCCTACGCAAGTAGGAAGGTGCCAAATTCAACTCTAAGTAATTAGAGATAGATAAGTTAGAAAATAGTCTATAATAAAATATCCCGATGCATAGGGAAATATATTAAAAGCTCTTCTGACCTGTCGGAAGAGCTTTTTTAGTTTAAAGGCTTTTTCGCAAGGTTATTTCTACCAGCCGTTTTGGATAAGTTTTCCCGGGTACCGCGGGACCAAAAAGAACATAAAAATGTTTAACAACTTAACCCAAAACACAAATGAAAGACACAACAAAAATTCTGCACAGCATACCTGTTGACCAACTAACAGGAGCCATCTCAACCCCTATTTACCAAACATCAACCTATGTGCAGGAAGCACCCGGTGTAAACAAAGGTTTTGACTACGCCCGTAGCAACAATCCCACCCGTAAAGTATTGGAAGACTTAATAGCCACCCTGGAAAACGGGACAAACGGCTACGCATTTGCCAGCGGGCTTGCTGCTATTGATGCCGTGGTAAAGCTATTACAGGCAGGCGATGAAATTGTAGCCGTTGATGATATTTATGGTGGTGCATTCAGGTTATTTACACACATCTATGAAAAATTTGGTATTACTGTAAAGTATGTTGATGCCACACTTGCAGCCAATGTAGCCGATGCCATTACGAGTAAAACAAAATTAATCTGGTTAGAGTCGCCAACCAACCCTACCCTTAAAATTGCCGATATAGCAGCTATTGCCAAAATAGCCAAAGCAAACAATACCTTGTTGTGTGTTGACAATACCTTTGCTTCGCCTGCAGCACAAAAACCTATTGATTTAGGAGCAGACATAGTGATACATTCTGCTACCAAATACTTAGCCGGGCACAGCGATTTAATAGCCGGTTTAGTAGTAACCAATACCACTGAATTAGGCGAAAAAATAAAGTTTATTCAGAATGCTTCAGGAGCCATACTCGCTCCGTTTGACAGTTGGCTGGTAATACGGGGTATAGAAACCCTGCCTCTGCGCGTAAAGCAACATGCCGAAAATGCACAACGTATAGCCGAGTTTTTATTAACACAAGATATTGTAAATAACGTGTATTACCCGGGCTTAGCACAACATACCAACCACCACATAGCCAAACAACAGCAAAAGTATTTCGGTGGTGTAGTAAGTTTCGATTTAAAGATAGATGACAAAGAGCTGGCCAATCAAATAGTTTGCAATACCAAATATTTTAAACTGGCTGAAAGTTTAGGGGGTGTTAAAAGCCTAATATGTCTTCCCTGCGAAATGACCCACAAATCAATACCCGCTGAAAAGCGCTACCAATCAGGTGTTACCGATAGCTTAATACGCTTATCCGTTGGGTTGGAAGATGCAGAAGACTTAATCAGCGATTTGCAAACAGCCATTCGTTCCGTATCAAAAAAATTATCGTTCACCGCTTAAATTATACAACCCATGAATAGAAAAGATTTAACTATAGGCCTGTTTGGTTTTGGTTGTGTAGGCTATGGCTTGTACGAAGTGTTGAAAAAAACACCGGGACTGAAAGCAAACATTAAACGTATTTGTGTAAAAGATAAAAACAAACAAAGACAAATACCTGCACATCATTTCACTTTCGATAAGCATGATATTTTTAATGACGATAGCATCAATACCGTTGTTGAGCTAATTGACGATGCTGATGCAGCATTTGAAATTGTAAAGACAGCTTTACAAAAAGGCAAAGCTGTAGTAACAGCCAACAAAAAAATGATTGCCGAACATTTTGATGAGTTACTGCAATTACAAAGGGAGTATAATGTTCCATTGCTATACGAAGCCGCCTGCTGTGCCAGTATTCCCATTATTCGTAACCTGGAAGAATACTATGATAATGATTTACTCGAATCCATTGAAGGCATTGTAAACGGCTCCACCAATTACATACTCACCAAAACAGCAACCGAAAACATTTCGTATGCTGAGGCTTTACACCAGGCACAACAAAAAGGTTATGCAGAATCGAACCCCGTTATGGACACAGGTGGCTTTGATGCCAAATACAAGCTAGTCATTTTAATAGCCCACGCCTTTGGTGTGGTAGCCAAACCCAATAATATATACAATATAGGAATAGATAAAATTGGCGAACTGGAATTAAACTATGCCCGCGAAAAAGGCTTGAAAATAAAGCTGGTTGCCTATGCCGAAAAAACAGCCGATGGCAAAATAAAGTCGTTTGTATTGCCTAAATTCATTCATAAAACCGACAAGCTATTCTCCGTTGACGATGTATTCAATGGAGTAAAAACAAAATCATACTTCAGCGATGTACAGTTTTTTGTAGGCAAAGGTGCCGGTGCTTATCCAACAGCTTCAGCCGTATTATCTGATATTTCAGCACTTAGCTACGACTACAGGTATGAGTATAAAAAACTAAATACCAAAGAAAAACTAGCCAGTGAATCAGACATTATACTTAAAATATTTTTACGTCATGACCTGGCTTATGGCAGCGAGTTTAAAAAATATTTTGAAACCATACATGAATCCTATCTTAACCATGAGTCAGGTTTTATTATCGGCACTATTTCATTAGAACATTTAAAAGCAATCAATGAAAGACAAAATGCAGAAACCTCTGTTATACTTTTTGAAATAGTTAACAACAATGTTGTTACCATAATTAATAAACAAGAAGAAGAACATGTATTTGCATAATA
>CAYTWI010000169.1:0-4457 GCA_964442045.1 uncultured Bifidobacterium sp. | reverse complement strand
AATTTTATTGAATTGAATAGTTGTATATGCCAGCCCAATACCTAGACTAAAATTGTTTTTATTGATATGAATGCTCACTCCATTGCTCATGCTTGATTTTGCTTTTTCACTAAAATCAATTCCATATTCATCTTTAATTACTGAATTATTAGCCCCATTATAAGCATTGTTTACTAGCATGTATTGGTTAAATGCAGCAATTGAAAAGCTGTAATTGCTTTTTTGCTGTTTATTTTTGTAAATGTTTTGCAAACTGTCAGATGGTATTGTCGCATTTGCGGTATTAGTAATGACTGTATCTTTATTTCCCTTATTTATTAATATGTTGTCAGCATTTACTGACGTGTCTGAGGCCCCTTTAGTAATAGCAATCTCTGTTGTTTCCACACCGGAATGAGTGTTTTTATCAACTACTATAGTATCAACAAACCTAGGGGTATTATTACCTGTTTTTTGCTTTTCTCCAAGGTATGTATTGTTAATAAAGGTTGTAGGGGAACTGTTGCTTTTATTATTTATGGAAGCTGTTGTATTAATTACTAAAAGAGGTTTATTAGTAGTATGTATACTTTTTTTTGCATTTATTTTTTCGGTTTTTGGTAGTAAAGATTGTGGGGTATTTGATGCGTTTGTTTTAGATGAATTATATTGTTTAGGTGTAATTTGGTCTGGAACTATTGTTTCTTTGTTTGAAGAAATTAATTCTTCTTCCTGAGGTATATTAGTTTGCGTAAATTGCAATTTTAAGGTGATAACTACTGAAATTAACAACAATAGCAAGCCAACCAAAATTCTTGTTTTAATTTTGAATTGTTTTTTTTGTTGCTCAATAACTATTGATTCAAAATTTGTATGCAAGGGCTTAACGGTAAACTCTTTTGCTCTTTCTTGTAATATGTCGTTAAAATTATCTTTTTGCATAATTTTTTATTTCAAATCCCAGCTCTTGTAATTTTTGTTGCAATAAAATTTTTGCACGCGAAAATTGTGAGCGGGAGGTACTTTCGTTTATATTTAATTCTTCTGCAATTTCTTTATGTGAATATCCTTCAATGGCAAATAAATTTAAAACTAAACGATACCCTGTTGGTAATTCCTGTATACATTTCATTAATGTATGCAAGTCAATTTGGTGTAATTGTTCTACTGAAAATGAATTATTATCCAATAAAACATCAATGTCGCTTTCCCATTTTACTTTTTCATTGGCTTTTATATAATTAAGCGCAGTATTTATAATAATGCGAGTCATCCATGTCTTTAAGGTTGATTCAAACCTGAATTTTTTGATGTTTTTAAAAATTTTAATAAATCCAAGTTGTAATATTTCTTCTGCTTCTTCCTGACTGTGGGCATACCTGAAACATACGCCCAAAAGCATAGATGCATATTGCTCAAAAAGCTGTTTTTGAGCAATACTGTCATTTTGGATACAGGCCTGTACCAGTTCGTTATCGGTCATTCCCGATTTTTTATGCTTTATAATTAAAGACAATTTTTGTTTTCAGTAAATGGTTAGACAGATATGACAAATAAAACGATGCATTCCCTTAAAAGATTCTTATTTTTTATGAAATAAAACTTAAAAATAATGAAATAGATAATGATGAAGTGGCTACTAATGCAAACAATTAACAGTTTTTTAGCAGTATAATGGAGTAGTTAAACTCACTCTAGCTAATTTATTTTGTTGCTTATTATGGCTGTTATTTTTCGTTGTTTTCTTTCTTTTTTTGTATTGGTTTTTATCCCCTTTGTTGGTTTTGGACAGTTTTTATTTCCTGAAAGCTTTGTTTTAATACCTTTGGATACCAATCAACACTATGCCGGTTCATTTGCCGGTTCATTTAGTTCGCAAACACAAAAAGATGTAGTGAACCAGTTTGCGGGAAGGGCAGAAGTGGCTATCAGGTTAAAGAAAAACATATTGACTGTAGCCAATAACTCCCAAATTATAACCAACGGAAATGAAACGGTAATTAGTGGGGGGTATTTATTTGCCCGGTTCAGGAAAGATATAACGCGCTCTTTATATCCTGAATATTTTGCACAATACCAATGGCTTGAAGCCCGTGGCTTGCAAAGTAAAATATCTGGAACTGTCAATATGCGAAAGAGAATTTATAGGGATACTACACTTTCATTGGCTGCGGGAGCTGGCTTTTTACTGGAATACGAAAAATGGAATTATGATGGAGTTCCTGCAGAGCGTTTACCTGTTAATACAAACCCTGTTGAAGTAATTAACCCTCGTTTTAACTGTTATTTCAGTTATGACCATTTTATCAATAATACTTTTACCATTGATGCGGCTATATATTATTACTTATGTGTACCTACTTTTTCCAATCCCCGGTTAGGGGCTCATACCCGCTTTGGGTACAGAATAAATAAAAACATGTCGTATAATTTAACGTTGCGTGTTATGAAAGATTATCATCCGGTTGTACCTGTTAGCGAGTTGTGGTACAATTTTAACAATGAACTTGTTTTTAACTTTTAGTTGCTCCTTAACTAAAAAGCAAAAAAAAAGTATACCAATTGGTATACTTTTTCGTAACGATCATTAAAATATTATTTCAATTTTACCCTTACTGCGTTGATGCCTTTTGGGCCTTTTTCTGTTTCAAATACTACTACGTCATTCTCGCGGATACGATCAACGATACCTGATGAGTGTACGAAAATGTCTTCTCCTCCTTCATTTGGAGAAATAAATCCGAAGCCTTTTGTTTCATTAAAGAACTTCACTTTTCCTTCTTGCATTGTATTAATTTATTAAATATGAGATGCAAGGGTAAACTAATAATTTGATAAAGACTAATTTTATTTTTGAAAACAAATAAAATAATTAGTTAATAATGAATGTGTTTTGTGTGTTTTTAAGTTTTTACTCTATTTTAAAATGTAATAATAGAATAGATATTGATGCTAATAGAAGCCATAAAAAAGGCGGTCTCATATATTTGAGGCCGCCTTTTTTATAATTAATTTTTTAACTATTAGTTGGTTTTAACAAGTTTTGTTACTTGTGTTTCTCCATTTAAAGTTAAGCGGGCAAAATAGATTCCTGCCTGCAAGTTATCAGTATTACTTACTTCAACAGTGTTAGAACCAGTTACGGTATTAGCTGTTTTGGTAGCTACTACTTTACCTTGTATATCTAAAATTTCAATCACTGCAGTTGATTGTGCAGCTGCATTGAATGAAACAGTGATTTGGCTAACAAACGGATTAGGGTAAATTGACACTGCGCTGAATGCTTCTAAGTTTTTGTAAACTTTAACTATTTGCGAATAAGTGTATTTTCCATCAAAATCAACTTGTTTTAAACGGTAGTAGATAGTGTTGCTTGCTGTTGCATTAAATGCATTTAAGTCAAGTTTACTATAGTTATTTACTTTGCTGCTATTGCCTGCTCCTTTAACAAAGTCAATTGGAGCAAAGTCAACACCATTGATTGAGCGTTCTACTTCAAAACCTTTGTTGTTTACTTCTGAAGCTGTTGTCCACGAAACAAGTACATTGTTTTCTTTAACATTGGCTGTTAATGAAGTTAATGTTACAGGAAGCGGTGAACTTGGAATTTCGTCAGCACCCATGTAATAGAATGGTGCAGTACGAGCCTGGTTATCAATATCAGTATTCACTCCAGCTATTGGAGCTGCTTTCATACTAAAGTTTCCAATTGATGAGCTTGTTAAATGCAAATTAGTTAATGATACAAATCTTGTTGAATCGTTGATTGAGTTTGCATCTTGTCCAATAGCAGCTTTCCATGCTGTAAGCGAAGCTACATCACCACCTAAGTAACCAAAGATACCTTGTGTTCCATAAACAAAATAGTTATTATAATTAATAGTTATAGTAGCCGGATTGGTAATATCAGTAGCTGCAGCGTAAGCTTTTGAAGCAGTTGTGTTATTAACTATTCCATTCATAAATATATTATTTCGAACATTTAAGCTAGTAACTCCTGATGCTGCATATACAGCTGCTGATACGGTAGCAGATCCTCTATTGGCGGCACCCGTTAAATGCACTGTATTATGGTATAAACGAACATTTCCTGTGGTACCTAATATACGTATTCCAACTATTGCATCACTGCCTAATGAGCTCCAGCCGTCTCCCATTATATTTGATACCATATTATTAGTAACGTCAATATTACTGTTAGCAATACCCGTATTTAGGTCTATACCTTTACCTGCGTATCCACCAGTTCCGGTATAGAAGACATTATCAATTGTATTTTTAGAGATTACTGCATTTGATACACCTGCTTCTAATAAGATAGCTTCAGGTCCGTCAGAGCTAACAGGGCTTCCTGTATTGCTACCTACAATGTTTTTAACAGTGTTGCTGGCAATAACTAATCCGTTTACTCTTAATGCATAAATACCTAAACTAACTACGGTATTTGCCAAATTATCGTTTCCTATGGTATTGTTAGT
>CAYTWI010000168.1:0-4564 GCA_964442045.1 uncultured Bifidobacterium sp. | reverse complement strand
ATTGGCATGAATAATAACCCCCTTAGGATCGGTTATTGCAACAATGGCCGATTCATCGAGTGCATATTTATAGTCGGCAAGTTCTCTCATAGTACTTTTTTAATTTTATTTTTTTTTCCTTTAATAAAACAATTGGGTTAGTATGCCACCTAAAGGCCTGTATAATTTCATTTATAGCACTTTTTTAGGAAACTTTAAACGCCAACAAATCAAGTATAGGAATTATGCAGCACAAAATCAAATTCTTACATAAAAATTTTATCTAAACAAATACAATTCCTGATAAATAAAAGTTTCTACGAATAAACAATAGTAACACAAAAAGAATTAAAAGTATCGCATTCAATGCACTAAACCACATTAAAAAGAGTAATTATACTAAAAAAAGAGTAATTACTTAGAGAAAAAATCTTCTGTGACATTTTTTATATCCAAAGCAGATTAAAAAAAAAATATTTGTTTAACTTATTATTAAACAAATATTCAATCAAAAAATAGTCAGCTGCCAAAGTAAAGCATGATAAACTTTTATAAAGTACAGTTCATTTTACGAAATCGCTGAGTCGCAACATTTACAAGCCCTACCATTACACCAATTAATATACTAATAAAATTCAGGATATCAATTTCTTTTATTTTTTGCCTGATTATAATAAATTGCCCGACTCATGAATAAATATTTACTTACTACAATCAGTTTACTATTTTGTATAAGCCTATCATTTGCACAGGAAACGGATGACAAAAAAGATAAAGGTGAATTTTCCGGTAATTTTCAAAACACCAACCAGTTTTATGTACGCGACAGTACCATTGGAGCCACTACTACCCAGTACCAACGACAGCTCTCGAGTAGTGATGCATGGTTATTTTTAAGTTATAAATACAAAGGGTTTAAGTTTAATGTGCGTTACGATGTGTTTAACAACTCGCCTTTGTTTGACCCACAACAGGCCTTTACCCAAAGTGGTATTGGTATGTGGAATATTAGCAAGGATATTGATAAGTTTAATGTGACGGTCGGTTATTTTTACGACCAGTTTGGAACAGGAATGGTATTTAGGGCATTTGAGGACAGAAACTTAGGACTTGACTTTGCTATTAATGGTGCACGTGTAGTATGGACACCAACAACTAATACTACTATTAAAGCCTTTACGGGTTTGCAAAAATTCAGGTTTGATATAAGACCCGAAGTAATAAAAGGAATAAATGCCGAGCATAGAATAGAGTTGACCGAAAATCTTAATATAGAACCGGGTGCCAGTATTGTAAACAGAACTATTGACCCTAATACCATGAACAGCATTACAGGTGCCATTAACAGCTATAAACTGGAAGACCGGTTTGTGCCAACATACAATGTATTTTTAGGTAACGTTTACAACACTTTAAACTACAAAGATTTCAGTTGGTACGTAGAGTACTGCCAAAAAACCAAAGAAGCTTTTAACAACCAGAAAACAGGTTTAATGGAGTTGCGCGATGGAAGAGTATATTACACCAGCATATCCTACTCCACCAAAGGTTTAGGTATTAACGCACAATACAAACGTATTGAAACATTCTCATTCAGAACCTCGCCATTAGAAAATTTAAACCTGGGTATGATAGCTTATTTACCAAGTTTAACACGCCAGAATACATACAGGTTATTGGCCCGTTACAATGCTGTTGTGCAAGAGTTAGGCGAAAATGCACTGGGTTTAGAGTTTACCATAAAACCTCAGGGTGCTTTTTTTAAACAACACCAAACCACTATCAATATTAATACAAGCATTGTAACAGGTAAAGATGCCTTTAACTTAAGTCGCATCAATCCATTAGATACAAAAACGGACACTGCTCGTTATTTCAGAGAACATTATATTGATATTTCACATAAGTTTACCAAAAAATTTAAAGCCATGTTAGGCTTTCAATACATTAACTATAATCAACAATTATTTGAATTAAAAGACAAAAGCTATGACTACGTTATAGCTAAAACTTATTTTGGAGAAATGACCTACAAATTAACTCCAACCCGATCAGTAAGAGTAGAAGCACAATATTTACAAACAAAACAGGACTTGGGTAGTTTTATTAATGGTACGATTGAGTTAAATATTGCTCCTCATTACTCGTTTAGTGTGGGCGACATGGTGAATGTAGACAGGGTACAGCGAAATACGCAAGCCAGTAGTACAGATTTGGTACATTACTGGAATGTGTTTAGCAGTTATACTTATAAAACAACCCGCTTAACCGCAGGTTATATTAAACAGGTAGAAGGGGTAAACTGTACCGGTGGTGTTTGCCGTGTAGAGCCTGCATTTAGTGGAGTTAGAGTAACATTACAAACCAATTTTTAAAAAACCGATTATGAAAAAACTAAGCTTATTTATCCATGCCATAATCATAGTATTACTTGCCTCTTCGTGCGAAGAGAGCGGGCCATATATTAATTTCACACCAGAAAGATCAGTATCAGATACAACCTATATTACAACTGCTATTCCTGCTGCACAAGCAACCAATGTTTTAATTGAGGACTTTACAGGTGTTAAATGTCCTAACTGCCCAAAAGCACAACAAACAGCCAAGACCCTTGCTGAAAATAACAAGAACAGAGTTTTTGTGATGGCAATTCATCCAAAAGGATACTTAAACTCATTAACACGTCCGTTTCAACAACCGGGTGATGACCACACCAGTCATTACGATTTCAGAACGGACGAAGGTGGTCAAATTTTTGACTTTTTAGGAGTTTCACAATCCTTGCCGAAAGGTGCTATTAACCGTACTCAGTTTGGTACAGAAACGGCTAAATTATTGGATGAAGGAAAATGGAGTGGCTATACCAACAGTACTTTACTTACTACATCAAACGTAAATATAGATACGTTTGGCACAAAAGGCGTGTACTTTAGCAATGCCAATACTATACGCTTCAATATTAAATTAACTTATACTGAAAATGTAACGGATTCGCAATACATAAGCATTGCTATTATTGAAGATGGATTATTGGACTACCAGGAAAAATCAAACCCTTCAACCGGGCTTACTGATATTATAGAAGACTATGAACATAACCATATTTTAAGAAGAATGGTTACAGCTTCGACAGGTGAGAAATTAAATGCACCATGTGTAAAAGGCAGGGTATTTGAAAAAGCATATGAATACCAACTTACTGCACTTGATACCTGGAACAGGAATAATATTTCAGCTATAGTATTTGTGCATAACGGTTCAAGCGGTAACACCGCTACCAGTAAAAACATTATACAAGTAAAAGAGTATAAAATAAACTAAGTTTTCGGTCTTTAACAACATGAAATTACAACGTTTAATAGTTTGTTTTACCACATTGCTTTTAATAGCCTGTAATGGTATTGACCAAAAGTATATTGACAGTATTGCTGCACATAGAACAAGTTTAAACCATACTTTTTTTGATGCACAAACTACACCGCTTGATACGGCTAAACTTAAAACATTTAAGGGGCTTCATTTTTTTGAAATAAACCAAGACTATAAAGTAAAAGCAACACTTACCAAGTATGCTGATATGCCTAGTTTTGAACTACCACATTCGCATAATGCCACGAAGCCTTACAAACAATATGGTGAGCTTACCTTTACCTTAAAAGGAACCGATTATAAACTAACTGTATTGGAAGCAGTAAATAAAAAAGAAGAATACAAAAACTTCTTACTGGTTTGTTTTACCGATTTAACTACGGGAAAAGAAACTTACGGAGCTGGCAGGTACATTGATATAGAAATACCTCAATCAAACTTAATAGACCTTGATTTCAATCTGGCTTATTTTCCTTATTGCGCCTATAACAGTAACTATACATGCCCTATTCCTCCTAAGGAAAACTTTATAAACTATAAAATAGAAGCCGGGGAAAAATTGTAGTACAGCTTATCGGATCCAGCGTTTAGCTGTATTTAAACTATATGTTAAAAAGTCTGACAAGCCTTTATTGTACATTTCATTTTCATTTATATTTCCGTTTTCATCCAACACCTCTTTGGTAAAATGCGATTCGAAAATTTTGGGTGATACTACTGAATAACTATTGGTAAAACTAACCAGTTTGCCTAATACCTGTATTAAAGTTAAACAAGGCATTTTACCTCCTTTACCTGTAGAAACGCCTACAAACGAAAATACTTTATTATCAAACAAATGCTTGAACTCTAATGTACCAAGCACATTGTACATATTTAATAATTCAGGTGTGGTAGTCCAGTTATATTCCGGTGAAATGGTAATTATTAATTGCGACTCCGCCCAACTGTTAACTAACTGCGATTGAAATACAGTTAAGTTATTGGCATCCATTTTTGGCTGATTGGTTAAAGGTAAATCATATGCTGTAAAATCAATAATGGTTGAAGTATAACCAAGTACATCCAATTTGTTTTTTAAAGCTTTGGCAACCCTTATTGTATTGTTATTTGTTCTGGCTGAACCGCTGAGTATAGCTACTTTCATTTAAATAATGTTTCAAATATATTTCTTAACATATCTATATATATTAAAGTTTTGCATTTGACTCATTTC
>CAYTWI010000167.1:0-4642 GCA_964442045.1 uncultured Bifidobacterium sp. | reverse complement strand
CCCATGTCTGATGCTAAAATATATTTGAATACTTCTTTTTTAGGAACTGCATCTATAAATTGTATGTTGGTGAGTTGACGCTTGGCAACTTCTTCCTTTAACCACGCTTTTTGCATGCCTTCTCCAATCATTAAAAACAATACGGATGTATCTTTTAACAACTCGGCTGTTTCTATGGCATGTATTAAATGATTGGCAACACCATGTGCACCTACATAGGTAATTACAAATTTGTCTTCGCCAATGTTTTTTTCTGCCCTGAATAATTTAGCATCAAAGTTAGCCAGTAGTTCCTGCGAAAGACTAAAGTCGGCTGCATTGGGAATGAATATGATTTTATCCGGATTTACTTTTTTCTTTTCTATCAGCGTTTTTCTGAAGGCCGGAGTTAACACATTAATCAGTTTGGCTTTTTTATATATAAATGCTTCAAAAGCATAAGCCATTTTAATAATAAAACCATTGGTTACTACACCTGTATCTATAGCTGATTCTGGCCATAAATCGCGTATCTCAAAAATAAAAGGAATGCGTTTAATTTTTGATAAAATATAAGCGGTAATACCTACAAATAGTGGTGGCGATGTTACGATGATAATGTCATATTTATCTTTGGCATAAAAGGTGCCTGCCCATGTACTGCTGAACACAAATGAAAAGTAAGCCCAAAGCCTGCCTAAAAAATTTACGTTGTATGCTTCGGAAACATGGCTTCTGATAACTCTGATATTGGGTTCGAAATTTTTTTCATCGAAAAAATACTTGCCTTTATACTTCTCGTTTTTTTTGCCTGATGCATAATGCACCATACCGCCTAATACGGTTATTTCATGGCCTTGCTCGGCCCACATGCGGCTCATTTCGTTCCAGCGCGAACCGCCACTATCACTTTTCTCCAGGTAGTATTGATGTATAAGTAAAATTTTCATTAAGGGGTATTTGGAACTATTTAAATTTTATGGATAACCGTGGTTATTTTGTTTCCATTGCTTGTAAATATAATTTGCTTGCTTGGTTCTTTGATGCCGTATAAGCCGGAGTAAAAACCATCCTGATATAAGGGTTCAATAGGTTGACTATTGCTATCATAAGCTTTAATGCTATAGTTGTTAAAAAAGCTTTCTGAAGGATTCCATATTTGCTTGATAGGGTATTGTGTATGGTGGTTAAGTGTATCTTCCACTTCCCACTTCAATCGGTTTTTTAACTTACGTACTTTCCTGTGGTGGGTAATGCCTTTTTCTATGTATTCAAATGCTTTGATGGTACCATCAAATTCAAAAGCATCGGCTGTTTCGTTCAATGTTGCTGCTACAGCTTGCGACCAGTTAAACCAAATAAAACGGGAACCTTTACGCATTTGGTCGAAGCCATTTAGCATAACGGTATTATGTGATGCGGTACCGAAAAAATAGCGTATTTCTTCTTCGCTGGTATTGTATTTATAGGAACCAGCATCGCGTAGTATATTTTCGCCATCTACCCAAATATCAAGGTGTAAATTATCGGCTTGCGAAGGCCTGTCTTTGTGGTTACCACAACGAATAAAACTCATGGTTTTTGCTTCATTTATAATATAGTAACCGCCTTTTTTAAATTGACTTAATGTTTGCTTAACTTGTTTTTGTTGAATTGCGTTGTTATGAATGCCATACCAGTTTTTATCTTCAAAGCTCTCGTAAGGCCAGCTTAAATTTAGCAATAAACTTAAAGCTTCCAGTTGTGGCCTGTAATCTCTGTAATGCTGGTTACTGAATTTAAAAAACAGGGCTCCATCGTTTGCGCCATAGTTTGGCAGTTGTCCATTTTCAGCCTGCATACAAGCAGTTAAAAAATGCACGCTTGCTTTGGCTCTTTGGTAAAAGGTATCTGAAAAAGGAGTATCGTTTAGTTTGTTGATTTGAATAGCCCAACTGAGCAATTGAATAACTACGCGATGGTAATTGCTCGAAAATTGTAAGAAGGTTCCATCTTCATAAATCTGGTAAGCTATTTCCTGCTCTAAAAATTGTTTACCTTTTGTTTTCCATTGTTTGGCCTCAGGAAAATAGGGCATGAGCAAACCTATTAAATACAGGCCTAAGGTTTCGGTAATCGCATGGTTATTCCTAACAGCTATTCTCGAAAAGTTAATGTTGTTATGGACGTGTTTTGCCTGCCAGTATATAGCATGCATAATGGATTGAAAGCGTGCTTCGGTTAAAGCTGCCGAGTTTTTATAATAATGTAATGCGAATAACCAGTTAAAAACACGTAACGATGTTTCCTGGCTGCATTTGTAATTTGGTCCTTGGTTAACAGGGTTTGCTTTGATCCATGATTCTATTTCACTGAATACAAATTCTGATTGGTCTGTATCAAAATGGTAGTCGTAGCGAATGATAGTATTTAAATAGGTAAAGCGCGACTTTTCCCAAACGTACTTAATATCGCCTGCCTGTTTGGAGTAATCGTTAATGTATAACCAATGGGTGGTGTTGCTGTATTTAAAACCTGTATCGGGGTTTGTTAACCAGTCGTAGTTTTTGCCTAAATGGTATTCCTGTGCACTGAAAAACTTTAAAGTACCATCTATTATTTTTAAAGCTTCTTCCTGTAATTGGCTGTTCCTGTCCTTGGGAAAGTTTAATGATTCTTTCGATTGAAAAAAGAATTTTTGATTCAACTGTTTCCAATCTGCCAGGCTGATAAATTGTTTTGGTATTGGGTTGGTAGGATATTTATATTTTAATAACCCCAGCTTTTTCGATACTTCAAACCAAAGCCTGAAGCTTACATAACGTAAGCCCATGTTTTGAATAATTTGTACGAATTGTTTTAGCTTGTTCATTTTGGAATTTATCTTAAGCGTAAACTTCCAGTAGTTTAGCTACTATGCGTTGGCTTGTTTTTCCATCCCATAAATCGGGAATACCACCTTTTTTCCAATTGCCGCTGAATAACTTTTCTAAGGCAGGTTTTACAGCATTCGGATTGGTTCCTATTAACTCATTGGTGCCAACGGTAATGGTTTCAGGTCTTTCGGTATTATCTCTTAAGGTAATACAAGGTACGCTCATTACAGTTGTTTCTTCTGTAATGCCTCCGCTATCTGTAATAACGGCTTTAGCATTTTTTACTAAATAATTAAATGATAAATAACCCAATGGGTCTATCATGTGCAGGTTATCGGCTTTAATGCCTATGCTGTCAAGCATTTTTGCGGTACGCGGATGTACCGGGAAAACAATTGGTAAACCGTTTACATTATTGATAATTTCAAAAAGCAATGATTTTAACTTTTCTTCTTCGTCAACATTGGCCGGACGATGTAAGGTAATAACGAAATACGATTGTGGCTTTAATTGTAACTCATCAACAATACCAGGCTTGGTAAAGCGTGGCATTTGTTTAAGCAATGTATCAATCATGGTATTGCCTACAAAGTGTATTTTATTGCCAGCTTGTCCTGCATTTCTTAAATTGATATTGGCTTGCTCTGAAGTGGTGAAAAAATGATCGGTAATGGCATCGGTTACCATTCTGTTTATTTCCTCAGGCATGGTTAAATCGAACGAGCGTATGCCCGCCTCTACATGTATTACATCGGTATTTAATTTTTTAGCAACTATGGAACATGCCATGGTTGAAGTAACATCTCCCACTACCAATATGGCATCGGCAGGATTATCCATTAATTCTTTTTCGAACTTAACCATGATAGCTGCTGTTTGTTCGGCTTGTGTACCGCCACCGCAGGCTAAATTGGCATTGGGTTCGGGAATACCGAGTTCTGTGAAAAAATCATCCGACATTTTTTTGTCGTAATGCTGGCCTGTATGTACTAATCTATAAGTTATATTTTTGCCCGCTGCCTGTTCTGCTTTCATAGCATCAATAATGGGTGCTATTTTCATAAAGTTAGGGCGAGCTCCTGCTATAATTGTAATTTTCATTTTGTAATTCTTATAGTTATAAAAGAATAGTTTTTCCTGTTTTTAAGCTTTCAATGGCGGCTATACTTGCCTGACTTGTATTCACTATTTCATCAAAAGGAATTAAGGCCTTACCTCCGTTTTTAATAGCTTGTATCAATAAATCAAACTGGTTTTTGTGTCCTTTGTCCTGTTTGCTTTTCATGCTTGAGAAGCCTTTGAATCCAAATCCTTCCAGGCGTCTGAAATTATCTAAAATAAGGGTTCTGCCTTGTGAGTATATTTCTACTCTTTCTTTTGAGTAGGCTTTGTTGCCATTGGCAAAATAATTGATTACACCTTGTGAGCCATTTTCAAATTTTAAGGTAATAATAGCATTGTCGGTATTTTCTGCTACCTGATTACCCAATGCGCTCATGGAAACACTTACTACTTTGCTTCCGTTTAAATAGGTCATTAAATCAATAAAGTGACAGGCTTCCCCAATAATCCTTCCGCCACCTACCTGCAAATCATGCACCCAAACTTCGGCTGGAATAAAACCGGCATTCATGGTAGCAATCATATTGATGGCGTTATTGGCGTTGCCCAGCAAAGCTTTTGCTTTTTGAATAAAAGGAGAGAAGCGCCTGTTGAAACCAACGGTTATGGTTGGCTTATTAGTTAGCTTATTGTAAGTTGAAACAACTTGTTCCAATTGCTCATTATTAATAGCCAATGGTTTCTCT
>CAYTWI010000166.1:0-4721 GCA_964442045.1 uncultured Bifidobacterium sp. | reverse complement strand
GGCCGTACCTTTGTTGAGTGTTCTTTACCATTGATTGATGCAGCTGTTGCCAGTAAACTAACTATTGACTTTGACCTGAACAAGGTTTACAAAGGGCCTGGTACCATTGGTGGTGATATTGATTTCAATGTTGATAACGACCGCCAGTCGGTTGATACCGGAGATTCATTTTGGATAATGAATATGCGTACCAATATGCCAAAGGCTTTTACATTTGGTAAAGTGGAGTAAAATTATTTACTATGAAGAAGATTTTTGTTTTGATAAGCACGGTAATGGTTTTTACCTTGTTTATTGCTTGCGAAAAAGACCCGGCTGCTGTTGTAACCGGAACTAATACTTATAAAACAACTCCT
Organism: uncultured Bifidobacterium sp.; assembly: GCA_964442045.1. GTDB lineage: Bacteria > Bacteroidota > Bacteroidia > UKL13-3 > UKL13-3 > JAAFJM01. Next base: position 4,365 of record CAYTWI010000166.1, on the reverse strand, counting down.
TATATACTTAAGAAGCCTGTTAATTTCCCCAACTTTGCTATTCCTGCCGATAACCCCATGACAGTGGAAGGCGTGGCTTTGGGCAGGAAACTATTTTACGACCCTATTTTATCAGCTAATAATACGCAGGCTTGCGGTAGTTGCCATAACTCAAACTTTGCTTTTACTGATAGTACTTTACAGTTTAGTAAAGGTATTACAGGTGAAATTGGTACCCGCAATGCGATGCCTATCATGAACCTGGCCTGGGAGAAAAAGTTTTTCTGGGATGGTGGTGCGGCTACATTGGAAGACCAGGTAATTGGTCCTATAACCAACCCCGTAGAAATGCATGAAACTTTACCTAATGTATTGGCTAAATTGAATAATCATCCTGAATACCCTAAGTTGTTTAAAAATGCTTTTGGTACGGATAGTATTACCAGTAAATTATTGATGAAGGCAATTGCCCAATTTGAAAGAACATTGATTTCAGCTAACAGTAAATACGACCAGTTTGAAAGAGGTGAGCTTGATTTAAGCATAGAAGAACTGGAAGGTAAAGCTATTTTTGAGGATATGAAAAAGGGCGATTGCAACCACTGCCATGTTACGGGTAGTACTTTTACTGATTTTGATTTTAAGAATAATGCTATTGATTCTGTTTTTAAGGATAAGGGCAGGTATAAAATTACGCTTGACAGTGCTGATTTAGGGAAATTTAAAACTCCGTCATTAAGAAACATTGAATTAACAGCTCCTTATATGCACGATGGACGTTTTAGAACATTGGAAGAGGTAGTAGAGCATTACAACAGTAATTTTCATATTACAGCAACTACTGATGTAAATATTAAGTTGTCTAGCAGAGGCAGAATGACAGAGGAGGAAAAACGTAAGCTTATTTTGTTTCTAAAAACACTAACGGACAGGGATTTTATAAATAACCCTGATTTTAAAAAACCATAAAATAATTGTATTATTTAAACACGGGCTTTAAGCCTATAAATACTTAAAGTATGAAAAAAATAATTTGCCTTATTTGTATTGTATTGGGTTTGTTTGTACATGCCGAATCGCAAAAACCTGTTAAAGCTAAAATTAAAGTTTTTGGTAATTGCCCGCAATGCAAAGAGCGTATAGAAAATGCACTTGATGTAAAAGGTATAAAAATGGCTGACTGGAATATTGATTCCAAAATACTGGAAGTAGTTTATCAGCCTGATAAAATTACCATTGAAAAGATACATGAACTGGTGGCGCAAAGTGGCCACGATACGGAAAAAACAAAAGCACCTGATAAAACATATTTACAACTACCTGAGTGCTGCATGTATCGTGATAATGATAATACACATCACGACTAAAATTCTTTATTTTACAATTTGAATAACCGTACTGGAAGGTACGGTTATTTATTATTTGATAATATGAAAAAAATAACGCTAAGTTTCCTTTTCGGATTTCTTACTGTATGGGTTTATGCCCAATCACCGGCAGTATTAAAAGGTATTGTTATTGATACGGATCTGAAAGGAAATATAAACCCTATACAAGGTGCTTTGGTCAGGTGGTTAAATACCAAACTGATTGTTAGTACTGATAGCAATGGAGTTTTTGTAATACCTCAATCGGATGAAACAAAATACATTGTGGTATCGTATGTTGGTTATAAAACGGATACTATTCTGGTAGCTGAACGAAAATTTGTAAAGGTATTATTAATCAATAAAAATAAACTGAACGAAGTAAGTATACAAGTTGAACGCAAGTCATCGGAAGTAAGTTTTATTGACCCCTGGAAAACGACCATTATGAATGAGAAGGAATTGTTTAAAGCGGCCTGCTGTAATTTAAGTGAAAGCTTTGAAACCAATCCTTCTGTTGATGTAAACTTAACCGATGTTATTACGGGTAATAAGCAAATACAAATGTTGGGCCTTGCCAGCCAGTATACTCTACTCACACAGGAGGCTTTGCCTGGTGCAAGAGGCTTGGCTGTTAACTATGGCAACAGCTATACACCCGGAACATGGCTTAACAGTATACAGGTAACTAAAGGAATTGGCTCAGTAGTAAGCGGGTTTGAAAGTGTAGCCGGACAAATTAATACGGAGCTGCATAAATCGGATGTAAAGGAAAGGCTTTACTTTAATGCTTATGCAAGTGAAGGTGGCCGTTATGAGGTTAATTTAAATCTTGCTCAGAAAGTTTCACCTTCCTTTTCGCATATGGTATTATTGCATGCAAGTGCCTTAACTTTACGAATGGATAATAACAATGATGGTTATCTGGACAACCCATTGGGCAATCAATTAAACGGTATGTACCGATTTAAATTTGACCAGGGTAAGGGTTTTATTCTGCAAGGTGGTTTAAGGGTATTAACCGATACTAAAATGGGCGGTCAAAACAACTTTGAGTTAAATGCCGATACTGTTTTAAAGCCCAGATTATATGGCACACAAGTAAAAGCGGAAAGGCAGGAAGGTTGGCTGAAAGTGGGTTATTTATTCAGCAAAAAAATATATAAAAGCATAGGGTTACAGGTACAAGCTGTAAACCAACAAAACGATGCTTTTTTTGGTAACAATACCTACAATGGCAAACAGGAATCGTTTTATACCAACTTAATTTACCAGTCGTTAATTAATAACACTAACCATAAATTCAGAACTGGTTTTAGCTTTAGTTACGATAAGTATGATGAACAATTGTACAATTATAATTTGTACCGGTTTAACAGGAAGGAAATAGTAAGTGGTGTTTTTGGTGAGTATACTTATACTTATTTGCCTGATTTTACTTTGGTGCTGGGTAACCGTATTGATTACAATAATTTGTATGGAGTGTTTTATACGCCCCGCTTACATATTCGTTATGCTTTAAATAAGCAGGCAGTTTTGCGTTTAAGTGCGGGCAGGGGACAGCGTACGGCTAATATTATTGCTGAAAATACGGGTATATTAGTAAGTGCAAGGCGTTTTGTGTTTTCGCCTGATTACAATCAGAATGCTTATGGATTACAACCTGAAGTAGCCTGGAATTATGGCTTGTCTTTTACCAAAGATTTTAAATTAAACTATAGAAAAGGTACCTGGTCTGTTGATTTTTATTATACTCATTTTATAAACCAAATAGTTGTTGACAGAGACTATAGTGCGCAACAGGTTTTATTCTATAATTTAAATGGCTCTTCATATTCAAACAGCTTGCAGTTTCAGCTGGATTATGAGCCTGTAAAACGATTCGATGTACGCCTGGCTTACAGATTATATGATGTGCAGTCGCAGTATTTAAGTGGTTTGCATATGGCTCCTTTAATTGCAAAGCACAGGGCTTTTGTAAATGCTGCTTATACTACCAAAAACAAATGGAGTTTTGATGTAACCTGGAACTGGATAGGGCAAAAGCGTTTACCATATACGTTAAATAACCCCAATGATTTACAGTTAAATTCATTTTCGCCAAGCTATTCCATTGTAAATACACAGATAAGCAAATCGATGTTTAATAAAAAATTTGATGTGTATGCGGGTATTGAAAACCTGTTTGATTTTAAACAATACAATACTATTATAGATGCACAGAATCCCTTTGGCAGTTATTTTGATGCCAGTATGGTGTGGGGGCCGGTTTTTGGCCGTATGTGGTATACAGGACTGAGGCTTAAATTTTAAAAACAGGACTGAGATTTTATTACTCTTTTCGTTTTGCAATAAAAGCAGTGTAAGCAAATGCAAGTGCGCCTAATACTAAAATGGTAATTAAAACATAACTACCTTTTTTTTGCAGGTCTACAATAATATAAGCAATCATGGACCATGCCAGGACTGTTTTTACAAAAGCTGCTCCATACCTGCCTAAATTGAATTTGGGTAGCAGGTAATATATTAAGCCAACACCTGCTGCAATGGAAATTATTATAATAAGAAAGCTTTGTGAAAAGTTACCCATGTTAATTAAAGTAATGTTTTATCCAGTTCAAATATTCTTCTGCTCTTTTATTGGAATAGAGTAATGCTATAATTAATAAAATAGATTGTAATAGCATGCCGCTTGCCAAACCTTTTAATGAAATGTTTTCAATAGTTATAAAAAGGATAACGGTAGCAAATGACATGAATCCAAAAAAAGTAATAATCATTATTTTATTAAATAATATTGTATAACTAATTGAAAAGATCTCTATATACAATGGGAATATGGATAAACTCCAAATGAGGCAAAATAGCAGGACGGACTGTCCCAATTTTAAGTTCCAAATTTCAATATTTTTCTTTGAATACTGATTTATAAATTAAAAAAATATTAATAATATTAAATTTAGTCGAAAAAGCGATTCTACCTCGTCAATGTCGGCTCTGAGCACGACATTGAGGTGCT
>CAYTWI010000165.1:0-4957 GCA_964442045.1 uncultured Bifidobacterium sp. | reverse complement strand
GGCAACTAAACGGGTAAAGTATTGTCAATTGGAGGGACATATTCAGTTACGAGTTATTGATTGGTCAAATCAACTTGAGTTTAAAAATAATTCATTTGATGTAATATTTGCAGAATCAGTGTTAGGTCTTTTATCTCATAAGGATTTAAGTACTGTAATGAAAGAGGTAAAACGTATTTTAAAACCCAATGGCATTTTTATAAGTAACGATGCTATATGGAAACCAACAGTTACCAGGGAAGTAATAGAGGCAATTAATTATAGAGGTATAAATGATTTTGGATTAATACAGAGTTCATTTGAGCTTGTTAATAAAAATGAATGGAAACAATTTTTTAGCGCAATGGGTTTTACCAATTATGAAATAATTGAAATAAATAGTTTGAAGAAAAAAGCGGTTACCACCTTTAATGCAATAGAGAAAAAATCATTAACTTTTACTCGAAATCAAAAATTTTATTCCATTTTTAATCCCATTCAACAATTAAGAGAAATACATTACAAAGTTAAATTGAGATTTTTTCATAAACAAGATGGAGATAATTTAGAGCATTATATATTCGTAATGCAATCTCAACGTCCGAACAAGTAAAGTAATCTATAATTGAGTAAATATTTCATGAAAATTAATAATAGCAGTATTTTATATATTATTTTAAGCTTTGTATGTGCAGCTATTGTTTTTGAAGCTTGTGTGCACAAAGAAGAAATGATGGTAAACAATGGTTTTGCGGAAAGTAAATTTGCAATAAACTTAAAGTGGAATAAAGCTTATAAAACACAAACAAAGCAAGAAGCGGAAATAGGTTTTTTATGGGCACTGAGTTTTTTAGGAGCAGATTTGCCTAAAGGTAGTTTTAGTGAAGCTATTGTATGGAACGGCAATACATTAAACGTAAATTTTAATAGGATAGGATTTAATGAAAAGGGGTTAGATGCTATATCAAGGTTAATATACTTGTTTAAACAAAGTGAAGAGTATAAAAAAACTGGTGCAATAGATTTAGGCAGATTTATTGCTTTAACACTCAACTCATCAAACCATTACTACGCCATAACCGGAATAGCAAAAACCTTTAATGAGTTTAAAAAAGATAAAATATTTGATAGTAAACAATTTGTTGCCACCAATTCTACAATTTCATCCCATGATAGAATTATAGATTTACCAGACAGTAATAATACTGATTATATTAGAGATGCCTATATAGCAAATGAGTGCACTGGAAAGGTTAGTGATGGAAATAATAAAATTACTTCATTTGAGGTGACCGAACAAATGCGTAATGGGCAATTTAGGTTTGCCATTTATGACACAACTGGTGTTTTATTATCTGCTGCAAATGGAGCCGCTGGTAAACCAGCCAAATGCTTGTGGTGTCATGAAATATATATTCAGACTTTACATGCGGATCAAGTAGATGAGCCCAGTTTTTACAGTGCAGAGGAATTCAAATATATAGTTTTGCGTAATACATCGGCATTAAGAAACTATAGAAATACTTTACAGGGTGACATAGATTATGAAAAAAAACAAGACCATACCTTTACCGAGTTATTATATATTTCATTCATGGAGCCTAATGCAGAAAGATTAGCTTTGGAGTGGGGTATGAGCATAGATAGTGTGAAAGAAAAACTGGCGGGATTGTCGACCCACCTGCACCCCGAATTTGGGTATTTAGGTGAATTATATTTCCGTGATGAAATAGATAAGCTAGCCCCTTACTTAAGTATAAAGCCCCCAAGTTCAGCGCGAGAAAAATCGTTATATGAGCCCGATCTAATTAAATAAATATTGTGATGCTGATAAAGAATAAAATAAAATCAATTAATGCGGCTGTTTATCCGCAACATTTGTTTTACGGACCTGAATGGTTAGTACTTGGCGTCAATAATATTTGTAATTTGCATTGTAAAATGTGCGATGTTGGGATAGGCTACAATGAAAGTAATTTTTCAACCAATTTAATAGGTAGTAAACCACTGCATATGCCACTTGAATTGATTAAGCAAGTCATAGACCAAACAGCGAATTATTTTCCCAATACTAAATTAGGTTATGCATTCACTGAGCCATTGGTTTATACTCATTTAGAAGAATCATTGCTGTATGCACAACAAAAAAAACTATACACAGCAATTACTACCAATGCTTTAACCTTACCGCAAAAAGCTAAGATGCTTTGTAATGTAGGTTTAAACGAAATATCCATATCATTGGATGGGACACAAGAAATACATAACGAAATTAGAGGCAATAACAAATCATTTCAGAATGCAATAAAAGGAATAGAGGCATTAGTTGCCGAAAAAAAACACCCTGATATTTCGGTTTTCTTTGTTATAACAGAATGGAATATCGCTAATATGAAGGCTTTTGTTGATTTTTTTAAAAACTATCCAATTAAAAGACTGGGTTTTATGCATACCAATTTTACGCCATTACATATAGCCGAATACCATAATGAAAATTGGGGAAATGATTACCATGCCACTTTATCCAACACCAACGAAATTGATATTGATAAAATGGATTTAGTGTTATTAATGAATGAGATAAATGAAATTAAAAATACTACGTATCATTTTGAAGTCAGTTTCTCTCCCAATATTGAATCAATGGAACGACTTAGAAAGTTTTATTTAAGACCGGAGGAATTATTCGGAAAAAAATGCAATGATGTTTCCAGAAACATCATGATAAAGTCAGACGGCACTGTTATTCCGGCACATGGTAGATGTTATAACTTAAAAATAGGTAATTTGTATGAACAAAATTTAAAAGAGGTTTGGAATAGCAGTGTTATAGCCAAGTTAAGAACAGATTTAAATAATGCAGGCGGTTTATTACCAGCCTGTACAAGATGTTGCAGTGCTTTTTAACTTTAAAGGTTCAAAATTTTTGAGCAAAAGAAACGCTTGCCATCATCAGAATAGTATACATAATACGCTCTAGTTTTTTTAGTGTTAATAGTTGCAGTTCTTTCTCCCGTGTTCCAAATGTAACGCGCATGTTTGTTGGACAACGATAATTCATTTGTATTTTTCTTCTTAATCACAGTAATTTCCTCTCTCAATAACTCAAACGGAAGATTGTCATAATAAAAGGTTCTGTAGCTGCCTAAAGTATCTTTAAAGTAAACTTCTGCAATTTGTTTGTTATCGGTTTTGTCAATAATTTCGAAAGTAATATTTGGACTGCCTTTATCTATTTTTCCATAATTAATGAGCCTCAAATTATTATTTAAAGATTGTATGCTTCCATTACCTTCGCTTATAATCTTTTTCGGGTTTGAATAACTCCAAATAACTTTAGCCGTTTTTGCACTGTCATTTATTTCATATTCAAGGGCCCTTGCAGCATGTTTTAAAGACCCTTTGTTAAAACCATTATCAAAAAGTGTAAAAGTATTTTTGCTGGTGAACTTAGCATCATGTTGGCCAACAAAAGGAAGTGTATCGTTTAAAAAAGTGAAATTGTTCTGTTTTCCGCCCAGTCTCCAGACTATGTAACCGGTACTTTTTTGTACTTTAAATACCTCATTAAAATATCTGGGAGAAACAATGAAATCGCCTACTTCATCAACATCAACGGAGTTTAAATGCGTAAGATCTACATTTAAAGTATCAAATAAAAAGAAAGGATCAACATCTCGGGCTTTAAATTTATTTTTAGTACTCCAATTAAAAACCAGGTTCTTTTGTTCGTCAAATTCTTGAATAACACCATATTTCACGCTAGCTTTTTTACTGCCAGCTTTTTTCTTATTTAAGAAAAAATTATGCTTGCTATAATCTTCCGTTTGAAACTCATATCCTAAGAGTACATAATGTCCATTTTTTAAAATTAGAAAATCATGAGGGTCGGTCTTAATGTTTTTATAGCAGGAAATAGAATCAAATACTTTAAAATAATCTTTCAGTAAATAAACTTTTGATTTACAGTAGTAAGACATAATGCCGTTTGGATGTAATTTAAAATCGCCAACCAAGTCAATATATTGATAGAATAAAATTTCGCTATTCTCATTAAATACCATAATAGGTAATTTTTGTATGCCTTTAGCTTGTTTTATCTTATAAGGTATCATAAAGTAGTATCCTTTTGGTAAAGTACCATTTATTATTCTCATACTTGGTCGTGGAGGTTGCGATAGCAATTTGATTGAAGGAGTAAATACCAACGCAATTAATAATGAAAAGATAGTTACATTTTTCCGTTTTGTATATCGTTTTATGTCCACGCTTAATAAGTTTTATAGTATTGTTTTGTCAGAATAATTAACAGACGAATTTATAGTATAAGAAAATGCTTTCAAAAAATTTAAAAAGAGGATTAAAAGTATGTCATAAAAATTGAAATGCTAATTTTACTATTGGATGAACACTAAGCTTTATTAACTTTGCCATAATGGATGTAATTCTTTTTAATCCCAGAAGCGCCAACAAGAAGTTCAGAATTCCTATGTCTGTACTACAAATTGCTGCCTCAATAGATAATGTATATAGCTGGACTATTATAGATGGTAATAGAGAAATTGATCCACTATCAAAAATTATAAATCAAATTACACCTCAAACCAAATATATCGGTTTTACTGTAATGCCCGGCCCTCAATTAAAACAGGCTATTCCGTTTGCAAAAAAAATAAAGGAACAATTTCCAAACATAAAAATGATTTGGGGAGGATATTTTGCCTCCAATCAGTACAAGCCAGTTTTACAATCAGGGTATGTTGATTTTGTAATTAATGGACCCGGTGATTACGCTTTTCCTTCATTATTAAAAGCATTGGATAATAATTTACAAATTGATGAAATTGAAAATTTAATTTTTGTTTGTGAAGGAAAAATAATTAAAACTAAAAAAGCAGAACTGGTAAATTATGACGATTTAAATGCTTTACCATATGAAAAATTAGATAAAATTTACAAAATCAAAAATAGCCTTTAA
>CAYTWI010000164.1:0-5020 GCA_964442045.1 uncultured Bifidobacterium sp. | reverse complement strand
TAAAACATACAGAAATTTATGGCTCAACAAAATATAACAGATACAAACAAGCAAGCATTCACTGATGCAGATATGGATAGAATTATTCAAATGGCATGGGAAGACCGCACACCTTTTGAAGCCATTGAATTTCAGTTTGGCTTAAAAGAAAAAGATGTGATTGAATTCATGAGAAAAAACTCCCTACCATCAAGCTTTCGCATGTGGCGTAAAAGAATGAAATCGCGTACAACAAAACACTTAGCCCTGCGCAATGCAAACATCAAGCGTTTTAAATGTTCGCAACAAAGAGGCACCGGAAATAAAATTGCCAAACGTTAAACATTGCTTGTTTAAAGTAAAATACGCCCGTAAATGTAAATGTATTGGCATAATTGTATAAGCTAAGGCTTATTTGAATTTGTATAAAACAGGTACATACACTTTGTTAATACAACATTTCTAAAAACAGCGCTGATATGAAAATAAAACCCGAAGAATTAACAGATAAGGGCTACGTATTAATAGACCAATTACAACACAAAGAATTGGTTCCTTTTGTAAGAACATACCTGAAAAAACGCACCAGGTATTCCCTGTTCTATTACCTCAGCAACTTGTTTATTTTTGACCTTTCAGGCTATTTATTATTAAAGGGGTTTCAAAACCCCGATTTTCAGTTTTGGAATCGTTTCAACCATTTTTGTTATGGTTTTGCCATTGCATTTATATTAGTACCTCTTCACGAATATATTCACGTTGTTGCTTACCAATTAAAGGGAGCCACCAACACCTCTTATGATGCAAACCTGAAAAAGTTTTACTTTATGGCGCTTGCTGATAAATTTGTAGCCAGCAAGAAAGAGTTTGAAATGGTAGCATTGGCTCCTTTTGTGGTAATTACAGGTATTTTATTACTGTTATTTTTCATCATTAATTCTAACTGGCAATTAACCATAGCCGGCACTTTATTAGCGCATACCGCTATGTGTTCAGGCGATTTCGGACTATTGAGTTATTTTTATTTTCATAAAACCAAACAAGTGGTTACCTATGATGACATAGCTAATAAAGTTACTTACTTTTATGAACTAAAAAATCAGGTATAACTCCTCAATTTTTGAGTATGCTGCGCAAAAAAACACGTATCAGAAAAATGTTGTTAATGCCAGTTAATTATATATCTCTTTCAGCTTAATACAAGCAACCATGACAGAACTTGAAAAATACATACAAACCTACTTTGGTGTAAGCACAGACGACCTAACCCAAATTAGCGCTTTTTTTAAACCCATTACTTTGAAAAAGGGCGACTATTTTTTAAAAACAGGCAACCAGTCGGACCGACTTGGTTTTGTGCAATCGGGAATTATCAGAGAGTTTGTTTGTAAGGATGATAAAGAAGTAACCAAATGGATTTCAACAAAAGGGTATTTTGTGGTTGACCTGTCGGGTTTTATATTTCAACGTCCTGCCCGCTGGAATATTCAGGCATTAACCGATTGCGAGCTTTATGTAATTGATAGCAAAGATTACCAGAAAATAGGTCAGGTAGTTTCCCGTTGGGCGGTATTAGAAAAACTATTTATAGCCAAATGTTTTACTGTTTTAGAGGACAGGATTATTACACACCTGTCAATGACAGCAGAAGAAAGATACAAACAACTCTTTCATTTCAATCCGGCATTGTTTAATCAGGTGCCATTACAATACCTGGCTTCCATGTTGGGTATGACACCGGAAACATTGAGCAGGTTAAGAAAAAAAGCACTTGGCTAAATGCTGTCCTTATCATTACTTTTTATGATGGATGGAGGTTTTACACTTCTTGATTTTTGTCAAGAGGGAGCCTTGGTTTAGTGCACACCTTTGTATTGTTCATTTAAACAAAACAATCATGTTCACACAATCCATTTTATTCACCGCATTAAGCTTAACCATTACAACAGGCTTATTTGCACAAAACCACTCAACCATGAAAAGTATCAACAACAATGCTCCTGTAAAGGCCAGCAAAACAATTACCATTAATGCCGGTAGCGAAAAAGTATGGGCCGTAATTACCAACATTAACAATTGGGCCACCTGGCAAACCGACATCAGCAAACCTAAACTAAACGGAGCACTGCTTGCCAATACCACTTTCGACTGGAAAACAGGAGGTGCAAAAATTCATTCCACACTCCACACTGTTGATGCATTTAAATACTTTGGCTGGACCGGAAAAACAATGGGTATGTATGCCATACACAACTGGACACTGACAGAAACAAACGGACAAACAACAGTACACGTTGATGAAAGTATGGAAGGTTTTTTAGCTAAACTTTTCAAAAAATCGTTCCGTAAAAATTTAGAAAAAGGGATGCAACACTGGCTTGATTTATTAAAGCAAGAATGTGAGAAGTAAGCTCAACTACAACATAGGCATGCATGCATTTAATACCCTGCGCTCTTGCCATTTCACCATCAGTTAAAAGTATTGGGTTATACCTTGTTTCTTTTTTTGATAACTCATGGAAAAGGTTTAACCTCGTAATTAAAATGCTTGCAACAATAATACTTAACATAACGATACCGGGGAAGTACGACAACATTATTTACTCCTTCATGTTTGGGCTACTAGCTCTGGTATCATTGTCCTTCTGGCTAACTAAAGATTTTGCATTTAATTATATAAATAATGACAGAATCAAAAAAGTCAGACCCTTCTTAGCATTGATACACATTTTTAGTTCACTTTTTATTGCGCTATTTTTACCCAATAATTATTTGGTTAAAATTCCCGAACTTGAAAGGCTATTTCGTGGGTGGGGGGTATCTGTACCTATAACTATGTTCATTATATTTATTTGCCTTTTAATTAGTATTGGAATAATAATTAATCTTGTAATAAGAACTCGAAATAAATGATTACAAAAGAAAACACCTCAGGCATCCGTTAAAACCATGGAACAAAACAAAGACGATCATAAACCCAATACGTTCAATCCAACACCTTTTGCACAAACTTACTTTCACGGTACAAAAGCCAATCTTAAACCAGGCGATTTTATTAGCCCCGGTTTTAACTCCAACTTCGGGCAAAGAATAAATGCCAAATACATTTTTCTTTCAGCTACCTTAGATGCTGCCATATGGGGCGCAGAGCTTGCCATTGGAGAAGGACCGGGAAGAATTTATTTGGTAGAACCTACAGGACCTATTGAAGACGACCCCGATTTGACAGATAAAAAATTTCCGGGTAACCCTACCCAATCATATCGTTCCATACAACCCTTTAAAGTGGTGGGCGAAGTGAGCAAATGGCAAGGCCATCCGGCAGAACAGGTAAAAGCCATGCAAGAGGCTTTGGCCAAATTAAAAGCGCAAGGTATTAACTCTTTAAACGATGAAATACAGTAACGCAGGATAATACATGTCAAAAGAGAAAATATACATTTCAATCATCGCCACACTGATCATATTCCTGATTGTAAGAGTGCTCATCCAGTTTATGGCAGGCAATGCTTACTTAGTAATTCCGGGTTGGCACACTACTGTTTATAAACCAACAACAAGCTTAACCATCTTAACTCTTTTTGTTTTGATAATGACCTGGGTTGTAACAATACTATTTAAATTTGTTTCAAAAACAGTGCAGACTATTTGGACCAACCTAACCAACAGAACAAAAAATTAAGCCCATCATATTCCGCATGCAGCAACTAAAAACCAAAATTCCAATTGCACTTATTTATAGCAGGCTTCTCATTGGTTTAACAATAATATTATTAAGCGCCCTTCGCATTAACCATTATGAATGGGTAGCCATTATACTTTTAACCATTGGCTTACTAACTGATATTTTTGATGGTATTATTGCCAGACAACTTCATATTTCAACCATTACCTTAAGGCGATTAGACTCTACCATTGACCAAATATTTTTTATATGCTTTGCAGTAGCAACTTATATGCAATGTCCAGATTTTTTCAAAACCAATATTGTAAAACTGCTCATGCTGCTTGGTCTGGAAGGACTCACCTACTTAGTATGTTTTCTTAAATTTAAAAAAGAAATTGCCACCCATTCAATCGGTGCAAAAATCTGGACTTTGTTTCTTTTTGCCACACTCGTGCAAATAATTGCACAATGCCAATCCGTTGTTTTGTTTAACATTTTCTTTTGGCTTGGTGTTGTAACCAGAGCCGAAATTATGGGTATTGTTTTAATCCTGAAAAATTGGACCAATGATGTACCCAGTATTTACCATGCCATACAACTGAGACAAGGCAAAACCATTAAACGCCATAAAATGTTCAATGGTTAAAAGCGCCTATTGTCCGTACAAAGCTTTTGGTGCAAAAATCTGCTCTGTAATAAGCGCAAAAGCAGCAAAAAAACGCCCCCATTTGGGCCCTTTCCAAAGCCCTTATTTTACAGGGTTCTTCGCAAAGCAAAAAAAGTTAAGTGGGAAAATAAAAAAAGTTAAGTGAGAAAATATTTTTTTCCACTTAACTTTTTTTATTTTTCTATAAGGAAAAATTCAGCTGCGTATAAAGCTAACTTGATAAGAGCCTTAAAACGGGAATAAATTTGATATTTTACTGAATAAGTTGATTTAAAATATTCCAGTGTCTTCTAGTTTGTTTTGCAATATTATTGTTCATCATAACTTTTGATGCTTTTTTAGTATATGATAAGAAGTTACCCCAATTATAAGAGTCTGACTTTTCAAATACTTTTAAACGCTCATTCCATAGCCATTTTCTATTTCTTTTTGCTCCTTTATATGAAAACTTTTTAAATAACCTCCTTTTGAATATTACCCCCCTTGTTTTCGTATTTTTTCTATATGAAAAATGTTTTGCTCTTCTAATACTACGCTTCATTTTTCGATAAAACCCAGATAGACTAGCAGACTTTAGCAAAACTCTTTCACCATCAAATTCAAAACCTAAATAAACAAAATTTTTATTCCAGTTAATACTTCCATCATATTCCTGACCACAAATCAATTTTCCATTTTCTCTTTTAAACTGGAATATTTGTGTTTTC
>CAYTWI010000163.1:0-5220 GCA_964442045.1 uncultured Bifidobacterium sp. | reverse complement strand
GTACGTGTATTGATTAACAGGAAGGCCAATCCACTGTTTAGAAACTATGTGGTGAGTAAACAATTGGCCGATTATATAACAGCACATGAAAGTGGCAATTTTGCGGTAAGAGAAGCATGTGAAATGATAATGGGCTTAAGCGGAACTTATAACAGTATTATGCAACACCGAACAACCTATAGCGATACTTATGCTGCTTATATTACACAACGCCAGGCTTTGCCTACGGCCTTTTTTACTATGGATGCCAACCAGGTAAAAGCTGACACCTCTTTATAAAGTTTTGAATAAATTGTTAATAGTGTGCAGCTGTAAGCAATAGTTTATTTCAATTAATCCCTCATATTTGCAACAATGGTTTCGGTACTTTTTGTTTGTTTAGGTAATATATGCAGGTCGCCACTGGCTGAAGGCCTGTTTAAAATGCATGTGAACGAACGGGGTTTAAAAGATTTTTTTAAAATAGATTCTGCCGGCACTGCTGCTTATCATTTAGGTGAGTTAGCCGATAAAAGGACGAGAGAAATGGCAATCAGACAAGATAGTCTTTCACTTACTCACAAAGCCAGGCAATTTACGGCCAACGATTTTTTAAATTTTGATTATATAGTGGCTATGGATAAAACAAATTACCAGAATGTAATTATGTTAAAACCATTACATGGTACTGCCAAGGTATTAATGATGCGCCATTATGATTCTAAAAATATTACGGAAGAAATTATTCCTGATCCGTATTACGGCACAACTAAAGATTTTGAAGAGGTACATAAATTATTGAAAGATTGTACTAAAAATTTACTGCAAGCTATTATAGAAGAAAAAGGTATTACCCTTTAGTTTTCCCTGTTTATTATTTCAAAATTAATAGCAATGCTGTTGCCTTTGTTATCGGTTGCGGTTAAGCTGTGTTTGCCGGGTTTTGACTTAACTGCCAGTTCATGAAACTTTTCAGTAGTGCCCAAAAATGCTTCGTCAATATACCAGTATATTTTAGCATCGGTATATTTATGTGCTATTTCAAAAACAGCTTTGCCTGCGGTGCCATCTAACTCTATAGGGATAAATATTTTGTTTGACTTTTTAGGATAAATTAATTCCATAACCTGTTTGTTGCTGCCATCACTGCAATCGTTCCGGTAAGGTGGTAAGGTGTTATAGTTAGGATGGCTGGCGCGGTAATAGTACTCAACCGAAGGTGGTAAAATAAACCAGGGTATATGTTCCATATTGCTTACACTTTCACAATTGCTGTTTACACGCAGTTTCGTTTTTTTATCAATATGTATTAATTCATGAAAGGGGCAAACGACTGTTCTTTCGCCTTGTTTGGCTATGTATTGGGTATCTGTTTGTGTACAATAAGGATTGGCTTTGTAACCGCTTTGGTGGCATACCAGGCTTTGTTTCATTTCGTCAAAAGGAGGTTCAAACCAGACAGTACGGGGCAGTATTTTAAATATATCAAACATAATGGGTGCTGCTGCCTGTACGCCAATTAATCCGGGGCGACCCTGTCCATCAGCATTACCTGTCCATACGGCTACTACGTATTCGGGTGTTATGCCTATGCTCCATGCATCTCTGAAACCAAAGCTGGTACCTGTTTTCCAGGCTATTTTCCGGCTGCTTTCAAATTGCTGCCACAGGGCCTCATCACCGGGACGCATGGCTTCGTCCATAGCTTCGAATGTCTGGTATACACAAGCCGCATTCATTTTACCAAAAGCAGGTAGCTGCATAAAAGGGGTTTGATTAATGGGCTGGTAGGTATAACTTGCATTAAACCAGTTTGCATTGTTATAACGGCCCATTTGAGTACGGTAATTGTTTAACAGCCGTGCCATGTTAGCGTATACTGATACTAACTCAAACATGGTGTTTTCGGAGCCTCCTAAAATAAGTGCCAGGCCATAGTGTGGTGATGGTTTGGTAAGGGTGGTAATACCTAACATTTTTAAACGTTCGTAAAAACGCTGATACTTGTAAGCATTTAACATCCGTATAGCAGGCACATTTAAGGAGCGTGATAAAGCCAGATTTGCAGGCACGGCACCACTATATCCTAAATCGAAATTTTGTGGTGAATAACCTGCTATCTGGGTAGGTATATCGTTTATTAATGTTTTGGGTAATATTATGCCATCTTCCAACATGGCTTCGTATAACAGGGGCTTTAAAATACTGCCGGGACTTCGGTTAGCTTGTATAATATCTACATAATTATCAAAGGTGTTTTCGCGGGGTTTGTATATGTTTCCAATATAGGCCTTTATGGTGCCGGTTGGTACATGTACTACCATAGCGCATGCATTTTGAATGCCATTTGCACTTAAGGCCTTGTGATGGGCAAACAAAATTTGGTTTACCTGTTGTTGCCAATAAGTATTAATGCTGGTTTTAACAATACTGTTAGGCGCTTTGGCTTTTTTGAGCTGCTTTTGCACATATTGTATAAGGTGTGGTGCATTTTGCGGCAGGTTACCGGGCTTATCGGGTATGGGTTCTAATTTTGATAGCCGGTTGGTTTCTGCATCTATTATATGAGCGAGTAGAAGTTTATCCAATAACTGGTTGCGTTTTTGGAGCAGCCAATCTCTGTTTTTTGACGGATGAATAATAGAGGGAGCATTGGGTAATATGGTTAGGTTTACTGTTTCTGCCCAACTTAGTAAATGGGCAGGGCGCTGATAGTAACGCCAGCTGGCAGCTTCTAAGCCTACCACATTACCGCCAAATGGTGCGTGTGCTGCATACAGGTTTATGATTTCGTTTTTGGAGAAACCACATTCAATGCGTATGGCTAAGAGTAACTCATATATTTTGTTCCATATGTTACGTTTACCATGGTTGCTCATTCGAGCTACCTGCATGGTAATGGTACTTGCTCCACTTACGGTCTTGCCTTTGCTTGTATTGAGTTTAATGGCTCTGGCTAATGCCAGTATATCTATTCCAAAGTGGTAGTTAAATCTTTTATCCTCATATTGTATAAGGCATTGTTTAAACTTAAAAGGAGTGGAGTCGGCTTGCGGAAACCGCCACTGTCCATCACGGGCTATCTGGGCTTGTAATAAATTATTTTGCTCATCAAACAATACCAAACTATAGGGTACTTTGAATAATGGTTTGGGTAATAAAAAATAAAACCATACTACCGGCAGTAGTAACAGGAACTTGTATTTATGTTTTTTGAAGAAGCGCAATTGTAAAAACACAAAACTATTTATTTATACCAATTTTTTAGGCTATTGTTTCAGTAAGTTAGAGACGCTGTATGTAATGTCTCTACTGGTTTGTCATTTTTGTTAATTCGTATTCGAGCCTGTCAAAATTTTCTTCATTTTTTTCAGGCGCAAACGTTCTAATTTTATTGCATTCGTCCACTGAATCAAAAAGCATTTTAAAAACAATTTTTGTTCTGTTGTCTGTCTCTTCTGCAAATGTTACCATTATTTGAAACAATGGTTGTGAAAATCGTTTCCATGCAATAAGCGATGGTTTTTCTATCTGTATAAATTCACACTCGTTGGGGTAATTTCCTTTGTCGGGTGCATGCATAACAAAGCTCCATTTACCACCAGGCCTTAAGTCAAACTCGTTAAACGTATTGGTAAATCCTTTTGGGCCCCACCAGTTTTTTAAATGGTTTGGGTTTGTCCATGCCGTGTATACCAATTCTCTTGGCGCGTTAACAATTCTTGTGCTCACAATTTCACGGTCTGGTGTTGTGGTAATAATTTCTGAAGTCATTTTTTTAGGGTGTGTTTTTTGTCAGTTAATTTTGGTTTCATCGCACATTGGTAAGTTGGGATTTATTGCTGTAATCATTTAACTATTGTTCGGTGTTAATCATGTCATACCTGTCTAAACCCGGGCCATAAGCATTAGTTATTATGTTGGTTACAGTAAAACCGAATCGCTCAAAAAAATGATAGGTATGTTGAGAGGTATCTAATACAATACTATGTTGAGGGAATAGCTTTTTTATTTCTGTTACCCGGTGTTGAAATAATTGTTTGCCATAACCTTTTTTGTGGTATGAGTTGTTAACCATGCCCCAGGTCATATTTGCCTGTGCTTTGTCTTTAACAATATAAAACCCACCACAAGCTATTATTGCATTGTTCTCTTCCAATACATAAAAGAAATCGGCAGCGGATTTTTTGTATACTATTTCTCCTTTATCAACGCCATTGAGCCAATTTTCTAGTCCATTTATTTCACTTGGGTCTAAATAGGTTGGGCAATTACTGTTGAATATGGCTATGCATTGGAGCCTGTCAGCAGGGGTATATTGTCTGATTAACATGGTTGATTTTTATCTTGTAACACTATCTTTTTAATTAAAGCAATCTGCCCCAGGTGGTAATGTGTATGCTCAATAATACCATGTAAGTTTCTAAAGTAATTGCCATATTTTTCGTCTGTAAAAAAATCGAGTAACTTACTGTCGGGTAACTGCTCTATTAAGTTGGCAAATGTTTCTGCATCGGCCCATACTTTTTGCTGTAATTGTTCCCAGTCTGCCTGTGATTCAATGGGTGGGCAATCAAAACTAAATTTATCGTGCGCCTGTAATGGCTCGCCCTGCAATACTTTCAGTACGGCACTTACATAATAGTTTACATGGAAAACAAGGGTTGCAATGGTGTTAAATGAATACACTTGCGTGGTAGCCTGTTGCCAGGTAACTCCGGCTAAATTATCTTTCAGGTTAGAGGTGGTCCAGTTGCCACCAAAATGAACATCTCTTACATGCTTTGCTATTTGCTTTGTTAAACTCATATACTTTGTGTTTTGCTTACCATTGTTTTATAGTGATGGAAAAATTACTCATGGAAAACATATAATTTCTTTGTCGTTTATGTGGCTTTTTCTTGTATAGCCAATAAAGGTAAAAAACTAAATAGGGTATCCATGCCATTAACATATTGGTGTTTTTTGATTGTATTGTTCTCTGCTTACTTTGAAAGTTTACTAACAGCCTCTTCGGTTGAATGTACAAAATTTATTTGCCCTGCTTTGTTACTTTCAAATATAAAATCATTGATACTTTTGCTTGTGTATTGTGTGAAATTACCAACTATAGCTAAACGTACCCTGTAGTTGGAAAACTTTTGTAATATTTCCCCGGCTATACCTGTTTTTAAATCAAAAAAATCTGAAGTAATATTATGTTGGTGTATAATTATTTTATCAAAATCCTGATAGTATAAA
>CAYTWI010000162.1:0-5229 GCA_964442045.1 uncultured Bifidobacterium sp. | reverse complement strand
GAGTTTCATTTGCGTTTGTGTGGTAACTAAAATGCTTTGTATACCTAATTGCTGTGCTGCCTGTATGTTTTCCCTATTATCATCCAGAAAAATTGTTTGCGAAGGCCGGAGCTGCAAGTATTCAAGTACTAATTGATAGGATTGCTTTTCGGGCTTTCGTAGTTTAATCTCATGCGATGAAAATACTTTTTCGAAATGTTTTAATGTATCTGCATATTTAACGGTCCAAACTTCGTTATGAATTATGTTTGTATTGGTTAATGCTACTATTTTATACTGGCTTTTTAATTGGCTTAACAATTCGTCTATACCTTTATAAGTTTCTAAATACAGATTGCACCAACCCTTATCAAATTCTTTTGCTGAAAGGGATAGGTTAAGTTGTTTTGAAATGGATTCGCGAAAGGCTTGTGCTGAAATTTCACCACGTTCAAAAGCACTTAGAATATTATCGAACTTAAAGTTACTTTTTATTTCATTAAATGGTTTACCTGACTGGTTTGCCCAGTATTGAAATGTCCTGTCGAACGATACATCAAATACTACTTTTCCTAAATCAAAAATAAGGGCTTTACAAGTTGACATTTGGTTTTAAGATGTATCTGAAATCAAATGTAACGAAATTTATTTTGGAAAGGTTTAGGCCGGCTCATTGCGTTCATTTTATTTTTTTGTTCTTATCTATAAAAATAGTTACGCAACCTATTTTAAAAATTGACTGACTTACCTTTCATAAAAAATAACACTATGAGAAAATTTATTTACTTCATGCTTTTAAGCCTTGCTTGTGTATGCAGGCATACACAAGCCCAAACAATAAGCCGTACACTGGATTTGAATAATGTAAGTGCTAAAATAACCAACCAGGGAAGTCTTTTCTGGGATGGGGCAATTTCTAAATTTACTGTACCTAAAAATAGCAATAAAAGTACAGTATTTGCTGCTTCACCATGGATAGCCGGAAAAAGTAACAACAATTTGTATTTAATGGCTGAGGTATACAGACAAAACGGAAGGGATTTAATACAGGGGCCCGTATCGACTACAAACACAGCAGGGTTTTTATCTTATTGGAACAGAATATGGGTTGTTTCAAAAACAGATATACAGCAATTCAGAAGTACCATTAACGCTGGTCAGATTCCTGATGTGAATGCCTATAAAGATATTATTGAATGGCCTGCCAGGGGCAATGTATTTGGTAAAGATACTTTAAATGAATATGCTCCTTTTGTTGATATTAACAATAACCATAAGTACGAGCCTATGTCAGGCGATTATCCTTTAATTAAAGGTGATATCAGTACTTTTAGTATGATGAACGATAATATAAACCATACTGAAAGTTTGGGCTTGCCATTAAAAGTGCAAATTAACAGGATGGTATACCAGTACCAGAACAGTACTTTGGATAATACTTTGTTTGTTGATTATTTGGTGACCAATAAGTCTATCAATATCTACGACTCTTTGTTTTTCTCTACCTGGGTTGATTTTGATTTGGGTAATTATGCTGATGATTATATAGCTACTGACTCTGTACGAAATATGATTTATGCATTCAATGGTGACGACAATGACGAAGGCGCTTTGGGGTATGGAACAACTCCTCCGGCTCAGGCCTGTGTAGTATTAAATGAGCCTTTGTGGTCGAGTATGTATTACAGCAATACCAATGATACAATAATGGGTAATCCAAATACTCCGACTAATTATTATAATTATATGAAAGGCATGTGGATGGATGGTACACCTAAAACCGGATCGGGTACTGGACATAACAGCACGGGTGCCATTACCCGCTTTTCTTTTCCCGGTAACCCTTGCGAAAGAACCGGCTGGTGGGAAGGCGAATCAAATATTAACCCAGGCGACAGGCGTATACTGGCCAGCATAACACCACGTACTTTGTACCCTGATGAATCAATTAATGTTACCATGGCATTTGTATACGCAAGGGCCGAAAGTGGCGACAATATAGCATCGGTTTGTGCTTTAAACACGGCTGTTGATAGTGTGAAAGCATGGTATAAAAACAATGTAAGCACCGGTACTATAGAAATGTTAAAGAAACCTGCTGTATTTACTATTTACCCTAATCCGGCTAAGCAGGAAATAACTATTGAGGGTGATGGTATAAAAGGAGCGGAGTTGGTTATTTATAATATTACGGGTAAAAAAATGAAAACAATTACCGTTGGTGAGTTAACTAAGGTTGCTGTTAACGATTTACCTGCAGGCGTATATTTAGTGCAATTAACCACTGATAAAGGAAGTTCAGCGCAAAGGTTAATTGTTGAGTAAATTTGGCGTTGAGTTCATATAGTTTTGTAAAATAAAATGCCCGGTATTTTCCGGGCATTTTTTATAGAGTATAATACCAATTATTTGTGGTGAATATTATTTTAGTTTGTCTGCCATTTCATTGGTAATGCTATCGGAGTAAATACCGTACCCATTTACCAGTACACCTTTTAAATGGTACTTTTCTGATGATATGGCATATAAAATGCTCTGATCCGCAGGGTCCGTATTGTCTTCAAACCTGAATGTTTTATCAATATGGAACTCATCATGAAATATTTGGTATTCGCCATTTCTGCATTCAATACAGTTTTGCTGTAAATTAAAATCTTCGGTATAGCCTTGTTGCTTTAAACCGTTTATAGCTTCACTAAGTGTTTCGTAACTTTCCATATAATATTGGTTTTGCTTATTGCAATATAGAAAATTGAAGTTTATAATTGAGTAAGGGGTACTTTATTTTATTCATTTATAAAGTTCCTTTTTGTTTCATTTTTTCTGTGTTTTCAAGCAGTTTAATGGCCGACTTTAAATCGCGGAGGTTTTGTTGGTAGTTTTGTTGCAGATGAGGTTTTGCAATCATGCCGGGCAAACCATTTAAATTAATTTCGCACACTTCTTTGTGTTTCTTCAGTATTTCAAGTGCAAATTTCATAATTTAATTTAACGCGTTAATGATTATTTTTTATTATGTACCAGCTGTTAAGCGTTTTTTTTGTATTTAATAATCAATGTTTTTTATTTGGATTGATTATAAATAATGGCAAATATCTCAAAAGAAATGTAAGTTCCAAACTGATTTTAATTTTTAGGATAAAATTTAGAATGGCTCATAAACGGTAGTAAAATAAATGAGAAAAAGGGTGATTACAGAGTAACATCAGCGTTGCAATGTATATGCTTAGCTGTTGTTATATAATTTTATAACAGGCTCTCTTAAAGCGGCTGCTTCGGGGCTACAATAGAAATAAATAGTTTGGGCAATGGCTTCCGGTTTTACCCAGGCATCAAAATTACTTTCGGGCATTGCCTGGCGGTTTTGCGGTGTATCTATAGTACTTGGTACTATTACGCTGGTTACTATATTATGCCCTTTGGCTTCGTGGTTTAATATTTCGGCCAGTTTAAAAATAAGCGATTTGCTTAAACCGTAAGCTACCAAACCTTTTCCTTTGCTCGCATCTAAGCCGGGTTTTGAACCAACCATAAAAATACGTCCCTGTTGTTGCTTCATCATTTGCTCAAATGCCGGACGAGCTACATTGTAGGCTGTTTCAAAATTAAGTTTGTACTGCTGGTATACATCGGAGGTTTGGGTTTGCGCTATATTGCCCATAGCAAATCCGCCTACGGTTAATATTACCGCATCAATGGTCTTGTATTTGGCAATTACATATTGCATAAACTTTTCGGTATCCGCAGCGTTTGTTAAATCAACCGCAACTTTCTCCAACCTTTGATTTTCTGTTGCCGTTTCTGTTTTATCATGCTGGTTAATGGTGCCAATGACTGTATAGTTTTTTTCTAAAAACAATTGAAGTACGGCTTGCCCTAAATTGCCTGAAACGCCTGTAATGATGACTGTTTTGTTTTCCATGTTATACGCCTGTTAGTTCTAAACTATTATTGCCCAATAATAGAAAAAAAACTGTATGTATTATTTTGTTCTTTTATGCAAAATGTTTCCATCAGAAAGGCCATTGCATTTATACAATGGCCTTTTTGATTTATATGATAAGGTAAATTATTTCACTGTTTTAAACAGTCCTTTGTTTTTTACTGTTTACCCGCAGGAGCCATATTCTTAATAGGGTTGAAGAAGTATAAGGAGTGGTAATACTTTGTGTTTTGATATGAGAGGGATTTGAAAAATGTAAGCCCTGCTACTGCTGAATCCAAGTGGTGTATTCGTTTTATTCCAGTTTAATTTTTCTTGTTTTTCCTACCTGTAGTTCTTTTAGTATATCCAACTGCTGAATTTTAGAGTTATCAAGTTTATATACTAAAATGAATTTCATGTCTGTTAAGTCTATAAATGTAGAATAAAGCGTACCACCCACTTTACCTGTGGGGTCTTTTTGGGGGAGTTGAACGGCCTTTCCTATTATGTTACCCACGGCTTTTAGGGTAATCGTATCTTTCTTATCCTGTGCATCCAATTCGTCTAAACCTTTCTGGATTAATGGATATCGCCAACAAGGGTTTTCAATATGGATGGTGTCTGAAATATTATAATTTGTTGCAATCAGTCTATTATTTTTGATTAGAACAATCTGTTTAACGCCATTTACCCATTCTACAATTACGGCTTTGCCATTTTTGTCACCCAATAAAATGTGCGCATTTCTTAATGCAATTTTTTCTTCTTCCAGGTAAAGGATTGCTTCATCTACTGTACTGCATTTTGCCAGTATATTATCTGTTATATTGTCTTTTGGAGAGGAATAGCCTGAAGGAATTTTTTGTTCCGGTGTTACAGCACCATCTATTACCAATCCTTTTTCATTAACACCTCCCTGTCCAAAATTTTTCCAACCATACCAAATCCTACCTAATTCATTTTTTGAGCCCGGAACAATTTGTATGTATGGCTTTACATCATACCAGTAATCTTCATTATTTACAAAATATATTTTACCTGTTTTACTGTCAATGTAGTAAACAATAGAACAAGCAACTGATTTTAATGAGATTGTAATGATTGAAAATAAAAGTAGTTTATATTTAAATGTATTCATTGTTAATGGTTGTAAATTTAAAGAGAAATAACCTTACCAAACAATACTATAGTATTGTTTTACAAATCCAATTCATCAAACAGGCTTTTACTTTTTAGTAAACATGAGCACTCACTAGGTACTTTGTTTTTGTTATAAACCATCACTTATCAGATTAATATTATCTGCAATTGTCCATAGCTTAGAG
>CAYTWI010000161.1:0-5236 GCA_964442045.1 uncultured Bifidobacterium sp. | reverse complement strand
ACCGCTTAATGTTTTTGAAGGTGAGTTTAAAGTCAGATAATCTATACCAACACCTACCAGAAACTCTATCCTGCTGCGTATTTCTTTGATTACTTCGCTGGCTATAATACTTTGTTTGCTGTCTAAATGTTTTTCTACATCGTTAAACCATTTAGCCAAAGCAGTTATTTCCATTTGCGCTAAATCGGCAATGCTTTTATCACCAATTTTATAATGCAATGCTTCCTGCTTTAAACGTGCCCCATGACAATCAGGGCAAGGCAATATTTGCATAAACTCTTCGGCCCATTTAAATATGGCATCATTACTTCTTTCTAAAAAGTTTTTGGTAATAATAGGTACCAAACCATCCCAGTGCGAAGTATAATTTTGGGTATATCCGCTGTTGTATTGGTAAGGTATAACTAAGGCATCATCGCTTCCGTAAAGCACTACCTGTAATGCCTGTGCTGACCATTTTTCAACCGGATCGGCAAAGCTGAATTTATATTTTTTGGCTATTTCGCGCAATTGTAAAAAAGTCCAGTTTTCACGTACCTCGCCTAAAGGAACTAAAGCTCCTTTGTTAATACTTAATTTCTTATCGGGAATAATGGCGTTTTCATCAATAATGCTCTTTACACCTAAACCATCGCAGGTAGGGCAAGCTCCGTAAGGGGAGTTAAAAGAGAAGGTATTAGGTTGCGGCTCATCATAACTGATACCGCTTTTGGGATCCATTAAAAACTTACTGAAGTGAAACGATTTATTACTTTCGGTATCTAGTAACACCAATGTGCCTTTGCCTATTTTTAAAGCGCTCTTTACGCTTTCGGCTATTCGGAAACGGGCATCTTTTTTAGGCTCTATTCTATCTATTAAAACTTCAATATCGTGAATTTTATAACGGTCGGCCTGCATTTTGGGTGTTAAGTCTACCACAGCACCATCCAGCCTTACTTTGGTATAGCCTTGTTTGCGTATTTGTTCAAACAATTCACGGTAATGTCCTTTACGGCCTTTTACCAATGGCGCTAAAATGCTTATTTTTTTATTTTCAAACTGGGTAATGATGCCGCTTATGATTTGCTCTTCGGTCATCTTCACCATTTTTTCGCCTGATACATAGCTGTAGGCATCGGCTGCACGTGCATAAAGCAAACGTAAAAAATCGTAAATCTCGGTAATGGTTCCAACTGTTGAGCGCGGGTTTTTATTCACTGTTTTCTGCTCAATGGCAATAACCGGTGAAAGTCCATTTATTTTATCTACATCGGGCCTTTCCATATTACCTATAAACTGGCGTGCATAGGCTGAAAAACTTTCCATATACCTGCGTTGTCCTTCGGCAAAAATGGTATCAAATGCCAATGATGATTTTCCGCTTCCGCTTAAGCCCGTAATGGTAACTAATTTGTTACGTGGTATGCTAACATCTATATTCTTTAAATTATGTTCTCTTGCTCCTAAAACCTCAATAAATTCATCTTCCAACGCTGTATTTATTTCCGGTGTTTTTACGTTCCCTTTTGTGCTGCTCATTACTTGTTAAAACTACCCATTTGGGTAAATGTTTCATTTTTTGCAAAAATGCACATTTTTATCGGGCTTTACATGCTATTTTAAAATCAATTTGTAATTGAAACCCAAAATTTTAAACATGTAATTTGCATAGACTATGTACACGGTAATTTTGTCCATAAAAACACTTATAAGCAATTTAAATTAGCATCAGTCAATATTTTGTTTTATAGTTGAATCCTGTTAATTATTTAATTGGTTAAATTGGTAGCCTGTGGCTTGCTAATTATATTGAAACATTTATTTAACCTGACTGTACATGTTATTTAAAAAGTTTACTTTACTATTTATATTAATCGGGGTTAATCTGCTGTTAGCCGGGCAACAGGTAACATTTAAAAAGCTGGGTATTGACAATGGTCTTTCACAAAGCTCAGTATATATTATTTTTCAGGATTCTAAAGGTTTTATGTGGTTTGGTACGGGTGACGGGTTAAACCGCTACGATGGCAACCAGATAAAAACATATAAGTTTGATTACAACCCCAGGATAACAGGGAATGGTAATTTTTATGGGCACCGGGCCAAAGAGGATACGAATAACAATATTTGGTTCAGTAACAGGTCGGGTCTGGTTATGTATGATGTAAAAAGCAATACCATAAAACGTA
Organism: uncultured Bifidobacterium sp.; assembly: GCA_964442045.1. Taxonomy (GTDB): domain Bacteria; phylum Bacteroidota; class Bacteroidia; order UKL13-3; family UKL13-3; genus JAAFJM01. The sequence continues at coordinate 3,065 of CAYTWI010000161.1, read as the reverse complement.
TTTTCCCTAATAATGATACTGCGAAATTTGCCTGCCTGCTGGAAGTAATCAGCATTACAAAAAACAATGAACTTTGGTTTTCTAACTGCCACACTTCTATTTTCAGATACAATATCAACACCGGAAAACTGGATACTTACAGAATCTTAGACCGGTCGATGGATAAGAAAAAATCGCAATTCAGAATTGTAACAATTGATAATGAAAATAATATCTGGTACTCGTTACGCTATGGTATTGGCAGGTTCAACACGCAAACCTACCAGATGTACAATTATTTAATACCGGAATATAAAAAGGACGATATTCAGGCAAGCGGTGATTTTATTACAACGAACAAAAACACTTTACTGGTTGCCAATTATAAAAATGTATTTGAGTTTAACTATGTAACAGGATCGTATAAAATTTTACTGCATTCGCCTAAGCTTGATTTGTATCATGTGTTAGCCAGAGATAAACAGGGACGCATATGGGTTGGTAATTTACAAAATGGCTTGTTTGTAATTGATACGAACAGGCATATTTATAATTACCGGGCAAACAAACTGGACAAAGATGGTATCAGTACCAATATTGTAACTGCTTTATATATTGATGCTTCGCAAAACTTATGGGTAGGCTGTGATGGATTTGGTTTGTGTAAAGCCAATTTACTGCCTCCAAAATTCAGAACTTACAAACCAGTTAGTGAATTAAGCACAGGATTGCTCCCTAATTTTATCAAATCATTTTATATAGACTCCAGCGATAAGCTTTGGATAGGCACACATGAAGACGGTATACAAATTATTGACCGAAAAACGGGCTTTCATAAAGTAATTAAACAAACCAAAACAGGAGCAAACTTAATTGGGTGTTTTACGGGCGCTAACAATAATAAAATATATGTAGGAAGTGGCTCGGGCGTTTATACGGTAAACAATAAAAATTACAACATAAACCATATTCCGTTTGTAGATAAGTTGTACTATTTTAATGGTATTAACCTAATTAATAAGCTAATTGTTTGCATGGAAGACAAACTAGTAGCTGCCAGCTCTCAGGGTCTTTTTGAAAGTTTTTTAAAGCCCGATGGCAGCATGTATTTCAAAAAATTCAGCAGCTTGGGCACTCCTCATCTAATATCTATTTACCAAACAAGTGATTCAAGTATTTATGCATCGGAAATAGAAGATGGTTTTGTATACAAATTAAGGATAATTAATAACAAACTGGTGTACCAGGGAAAAATACTGGAAGGCTTTAACATACGTTGTATGTATGAAGACAAAAACAAGAAAACACTCTGGCTGGCCAGTGAAAAAGGATTAATTAAATATAATATAAGTACCCAACAATATCGTGTTATCAGCACCAACGATGGGTTATCGAATAATTATTTGTACGCCATAGTGCCTGGCAATAATGATGAGCTCTGGCTGAGCAGCAACTTGGGTATTATGTGTTACCATACAAGAAGCGGAAGGGTAAAGTGTTATGATAATGAAGACGGCCTGCAATCGAACGAATTTAATACCGGAGCTTATTATAAAAGCAATAATGGCGAAATATTTTTTGGCGGCATTAATGGCTTTAACAGCTTTTTTCCGGACAGGATAAAAACAAATCCATTTGTGCCGAATATAGTATTGACCAACCTAAAGGTAAATGACCTGGATTATAATAACTACAATTATGGTCATGTTAGAAATATTAGTTTAACACATTCGCAAAACACCCTGTCGTTTGAATTTGCAGCGCTTGAGTTTACCAACCCCGAGAAAAACAAATACCAGTATAAGCTGGAAGGTGTTGACAAGGATTGGGTGCAGACGGGTAAAGAACATTTTGCGCGCTATCCTGCCTTGAAATCAGGCAGCTATGTATTTAAAGTAAAGGCTTGTAATAATGATGAGAAATGGAGCAACGAAATTGTTTTGCTCGACATTGTTATCCTTGCTCCCTGGTGGCAAAGCTGGTGGGCTATAGGTTTGTTTACATTTATTTTAATTAGCTTATTTGTTGCTACCATACGTTATTTATCAACCAGAAAACTAAAACAGCAACTACAAGAACTGGAAAAACAACAGGCCGTTAACCAGGAACGTACGCGTATTTCAAAAGACATGCACGATGATTTAGGGAGTGGTTTATCAAAAATTGCTATTATGACGGAGCTACTTAAATCGCGCGTAAAACAGGATGATGAGCTGAAGAAACAGGTGGAGAAAATATCGTTTGCTGCAGGGGAACTGGTTGATAACATGGGGCAAATTGTTTGGACCATGAATATGAACAACGATACACTTGAAAACCTGCTGGCTTATGTAAGGGAGTATGCAGTAGATTTTTTTGACGACACCAATATTACCTGCGAAATTAACTTTGAAGACGTAGCTGATAACATGATGATGAGCCAGCAACTGCGCAGGAATATTTTTTTGGTGATAAAAGAAACTTTAAACAACAGCTTAAAACATGCACATGCAACTAAAGTAACTATTGCTTTTACCTGCAGGGCAAAAACAGCTTCCATTGTTATTACTGATGATGGCGTAGGCTTTAATATAAACGATACGCGGAAATTTGGCAATGGTTTAATCAATATGCGTAAAAGAATGGAAGCTACTCAAGGCTCTTACACCATGACGTCTTCACCGCAAAATGGCACAAAAAGTATTATTACATGGCCTGTATAAACTACATACAAATACGTATTTAATGTGATAACCAAATTGAAAATTTAGTCGTTAATTTACAAAATAAATTATGTCAAAAATTCAAATTGCAATAGTGGAAGATAACCATGATATCAGAACCGGATTGATGATGATAGTAAATGGCACGGATGATTTGGAATGCAGGCAAACTTTTTCATCGGCAGAAGAAGCCATTAAAATACTTCCGCTAAATTGCCCCGATGTGGTATTAATGGATATTGATTTGCCTGGTATAAATGGCATTGAATGTATTAAATTATTAAAAGAGCAATGTGATGTAACACAATACATGATGCTTACGGTGTATGAAGATGATGAAAAAATATTCCGTTCATTGGAAGCAGGTGCTACAGGCTACATGTT
>CAYTWI010000160.1:0-5299 GCA_964442045.1 uncultured Bifidobacterium sp. | reverse complement strand
TATGATTGAAATAGCAAATGTATTTGTTTTCAAAAACAAGGAAAAACTTGTTGGTTTGGCTTTCTTAATTCCCATAGTAAATCCCTGGGATATATTTAAAGCAGAATGGTGTTATTTAAGAATGGTGAGTGTGAACCCAAACCATCAGGGCCATGGTATAGGAAAAAAATTAACGCAAATGTGTATTGACTATGCGAAGGAAGCAAACGAGCAAACGATGGCTTTGCACACTTCTGAAATGATGGATGCAGCCAGACATGTGTACGAAAGTTTAGGCTTTACTATAATGGAAGAAATTGAACCACGCCTTGGAAAAAGATACTGGATTTATACTTTAAACTTAAATTAGCTATACTTGATTCCTATTTAAATATTACCGGAATGATAAATGAAACGTGCACTGAATTGTCAGCAATTATAACCAGTATTCCAAACGTTTTGCACCAAATGTCGGATGAAGAATTTTCTTTTAAATCAAGCACTGATAAATGGAGTAAAAAGGAAATACTGGGCCACTTAATTGATAGTGCTACCAATAACCACCACCGTTTTGTACGAAGCCAGTTTGAAGAGGTGCCGCTTATTACTTACGAGCAAAACAATTGGAATAAATTCAGTTACTACCAACAACTGGATAAACAACAGCTGATTGATTTCTGGACTTTTTATAACAAGCAAATACTGGCACTCATGCAACAAATACCTGAGATTAGCTTAAACAGAAAATGCCATACAGGAGGTGCTGAACCATTAACAATCGGGTATTTATTTGCTGACTACGTACAACACTTAAAACACCATTTAAATCAAATTATACCATAAACTTTTATTGCAATCAACAAATGAAAATTATAGAAACAACTGATTTATCTGCCGACCAACAAAAGGCTGCTTTGTTGCTTTGGAACAACGAGTACCCTGTGAAGCTAAGGTATCATAACATGGCTGAGTTTAACATATATTTAGAAGGCTTACAACAGGTTCATCATTTCTTTTTAATTGATTCATTACAAAATATAGCGGGTTGGGCTTTTACTTTTACACGTGACAGTGAAAAATGGTTTGCCATTATTCTTGGCAGTAGCATCCATCAAAAAGGATATGGCAGTATGTTGTTAAATAAGCTGAAAGAAAAGGAACCTGTATTAAACGGCTGGGTGATTGACCATGACAGGGATGTTAAATGGAATGGGGAGAAATATGTATCGCCTTTGCCTTTTTATTTAAAAAACAATTTTGTTACACATCCTGATACAAGAATTGATGCAGAAAAATTATCGGCTGTAAAAATTAAATGGACAAAATAGTATGAACTACTTTAACCCCGAATCGGCCGCAGCAAGATATGCAAAAGGCCGGCCTGATTTTCACCACAACACGATTAAACAGGTAAAAGACTTTTTACAGCTTACCAGAAGAGTAGATAAAGCGCTTGACATAGCCTGCGGAACAGGGCTTTCAACCAATGCGTTGCTGGCTATAGCGGAACGTGTATATGGAACCGACACATCGGAACACATGCTCAAAAATGCCGTAAAAAATGCTGCCATCCGGTACCAGTTAGCCTCTGCAGAAAAACAACCTTTCGACAATAAAATATTTGATTTAATTACGGTTTGCTCAGGCGTACACTGGTTTAATATTGATGCATTTTTAAACGAAGCCAATCGATTGTTAAAAGACAAGGCCTGGCTTATACTGTACGATAACTTTTTTATAGCTGATATGGAATTAACAGATGGATTTAAAGACTGGTATTTGAGTTCTTATTTGGAGAAATATCCTGCTCCCAAGCGAAATGAAAGTTATGATTGGTCAGATGAAAACCTGCAACAGAAACACTTTGCAATGATACATGAAAGTAATTTTACCAATGCTGTTAGCTTTACTAAAAGTGAACTGGTGCTTTATTTCACAACGCAAAGTAATGTGATAGCAGCCGTAGAAAGTGGCCAGACAACATATAACGAAGTAGAAGAATGGTTACATAAAGAGCTGAATACTTTTTTCTCCAATGAGGATACCCAAAAAACAATTCACTACGGTAACTGGATTAAGTATATTCAAAAAACGAATTAATATGCACTGGATAACCTGCCCTACGTTTTTAAGCGATGAAATAGTTGATTTAATTCCTCTTGAAAAAGAACATTTCCCTGAATTGATTGCACTGTCGAAAGAAGAAAAGATATGGCAATTTTATTTGTTTGATGGAGCCAATACGGAAGTATTAACAGCTGTACTAAATCAGGCCTTGCTTGACCGCGAAAAAGGTACCCAATTTCCTTTTGTCGTTTACCATAAAGTTGCTAAAAAAATTATTGGCAGTACGCGCTTAATGGATATTCAGGCTGAACATAAAAAGCTGGAAATAGGTGCAACGTGGATACATCCTGAATACTGGGGAGCTGCTGTAAACCTGCATTGTAAATTATTGTTGTTACAGTTTTGTTTTGAAAAATTACAAGCCATTCGGGTACTTATAAAAACGGACGCAAACAATATACGTTCACGTAAGGCTATTGAAAAACTGGGCGCTTATTTTGAAGGTATTTTACGCAAGGACATGATAAGACACAACGGAATAATAAGAAGTACTGCCTACTACAGCGTTATAGACAAGGAGTGGGAACAAACAAAATTGCATTTACAAGCTTTATTAGCCAAACAATATGAGCCGCATTATTGATAAAGATAATGCCCCTGCTTATATCTGGGGCGATAATTGCAATTCCATTAACCTGGTTAATACCGAAACGCTGTCGGTAAAACAGGAAAGCATGCCCCCGCACACTCAAGAATTATTACATTTTCATAAACATGCTCAACAGTTTTTTTATATACTAAAAGGCATGGCTACTTTGTATTGCAATGGCGAAAAAGAAACCCTGCATGCTCAACAAGGTATATTAATAAGCCCGCAAGAGCAACACTTTATTGCCAATGAAACAGACAACCAACTGGAATTTTTAGTTATATCGCAACCGGAAACGGATAATGACAGGGTAAATATACCAATCCCTGCTTAAGCAAAAAGCTTACACACAAGGCATAGAAAAATTTAATAAAATGAGTAATATGCGAGCCAAAACAGAACAATAAAAGGCTCGTCTCTTTTAAATTACTATCCCAACTATGAGTATAAAAAACGCCATACGCTTAACCTTAAATTTTTTACATTTAGATATTACCAAAAATTTAGAATACGACAGGTTAACCAAAGCCATTATGAAAAAGGTAATAAAGCCCAACAGCAATTGTATTGATGTGGGCTGCCATAAAGGTGAAATTTTAGATGAAATTTTACAGTTGGCACCTAATGGCAAACACTTTGGCTTTGAACCTATACCAGGCTTATATAACAATTTAAAACACAAGTATGCTGACAAGGCTACCATCTATCCATATGCTTTGGCAGATACTAACGGGAAATCAACTTTCCAGTTTGTAAAAAATGCACCTGCTTACAGTGGCTTAAAGAAAAGACGTTATGATACTGACACACCTGATATTGAAGAAATAGAAGTTGAGATAAAAGTGTTGGATGAATTGATACCGGATAGTTTAAAAATACACTTTGTTAAAATAGATGTGGAAGGTGCTGAATTTGGTGTACTAAAAGGAGCAAAACAATTATTGAAACGCGATAAGCCGGTTATTGTATTTGAATGTGGTATGGGTGCCAGCGATTATTATGGAACTAAGCCTGCTGATATATTCTCTTTTATGACCAATGAAATAGGTCTTTCCGTTTCTACTTTAAAATCGTTTATCAATAACCGCCAATCATTAACGGCCGATGAGTTCACTGATTTTTTTAACAACAACAAAGAGTATTATTTTATAGCTCACGTTTAGGTAAAGCGCATTACGCGTTTTCCAAATCGTTTAAGTATAAAGTACAAACCTGTTGTACTGTTTCTGATACTGTTTTAAATTTAAAGTCAATAGCCGCACGGATTTTTGCGTTGTTGTAGTAATATTTTTTTTGTGAAGATCTTGCTGTTTCTTTGGTTAAATTAAATTTTGATATACCGGTTAACCGAACCAACGCAAACAAACGCCAGGCTATTTCGCCCATCCATGGTTTTACCAGTATAGCAGGTTTTTTCACACCAAAATTTTCAGCCATCATATCAAACAGCTTTTTAATGCTTACACTTTCGCTGCATAAAATATAGCGGCTGCCAAATATATTTTGTTCCATTAAGGTATAACAAACTTTGACTATATCTTCTACATCTACATACCCATTTACGCCTTGCGTGTATAAAGGTATGCCTTTATACACAGATTGAAATAAGTTAATAGAGCCTTTGCTAAAATCACCATAACCTAAAATTACACCCGGGTTCACTATACAAACATTCAATCCTTCTTCTTTGGCACGCCATACTTCCATTTCGGCTTTATACTTGCTAATAGCGTAATTGGAGTTTAGTTTATTGTTTTCCCATTTACAGTTTTCGTCAATAGTCGCACCATCAATGTTGCGGCCAATAGCAGCAATAGAGCTGATATAACAAAACTTTTGAACGTTATACATAAGAGCCAGATTAACCATATTGGCAGTACCTTCCACATTGGTTTTCATCATTTTTTCTTTATCGGACTGGTCAAAACTAACAATAGCCGCACAATGGTAAACTTCAGTTACACCGTTAAAAGCCTCCTCTAACAAAGGCATATCCAATATATCGGCCTCTGCCCAAACAATGGTTGCATACAAAGCATCCTTGGCTTTGGTATCAAAATGCTTAAAACGGTAATTGAAAATTTTATTAAATTCAGCCAGCGAAGCTGTTTTGCGCTTAATCAATTTTACATTTTTTCCTTGTTGCAGCAAATGGCAAGCCACGTGAGCCCCCAAAAAACCTGTCGATCCGCTAATTAAAATCACTGTTTGTGGATATGTTTATTTAATATCACAACAAATTAATGAGTTTTGCCCCAAATAGTAAGCAAAAATAAAATCATTTTATAAGGGCATTGCCCAAACCAATCTTTAGCATACATGGAATTTTTAAAACCACTATCATCCTCTTTTTTTGATGAAATAAGCACACAGTGTAGTCCCACCAGTTTATTTCATTATACCGACTTTTTTCATAATGCTGATAAATCATTACAACATTACCAATTGGCTATATTGGGCATTTGCGATGAAAGACTAAATGAATCAACCAAAGGTATCAGTAAAAGTGCCGATGAAATACGCAAAGAATTTTACCGCTTAATAAAACCGAGATACGACATAAAAATTATTGACTTAGGCAATATTGAAGCAGGCAATACCATT
>CAYTWI010000159.1:0-5312 GCA_964442045.1 uncultured Bifidobacterium sp. | reverse complement strand
GGTATCAATATCCTTTTGATAAAATTCTATATCTAAATACTGATGCAGTCTGATATCATCAGGAAATGCTTTTTTTATATTGATAACAGAAAGAGGAATAATAGCAGAACTTAAGTTTACACTGAAATAATAATGAGGTACTAGTCTTATATTTTTATATCCATATACGGGTTCATTAATGGTGTAAATAATAATTGTTCCCTGCTCCAATATTTTGTAATCTCTTTTATCTGCATGATTACATCTATATACAATCCCTTCCTTTTTATAGGCATAAATACTATCCCTAGGGTACTTATACTTTTTATGGTCTATTGTTAAACGTATGCTATTGGTACTAAAAACTGCATTAGGCTGTATTTTACATAAACCACTGTACGGTGTAATCTTATTGATTATATAATCATCCATTGTCAAATAAACGCCTTGCTTTACCTGAGCCTCAGCCAATGGCATTATTAGCATAAGGCAAAAACATAAACTATACCTGTATTTACTCCTTCTCATTTTAGTATTGTTTATCAAGGGCTATATTTAATTTCAGCACATTGATTTTAGCCGGACCGAATAAGCCAAGGAATGGTTTTTCGGTATTTTGATTGATTAAATTAATTAATACATCTTCATCTATTTTACGTATAAATGCTATACGTTTTACCTGTACCCTTGCGGCCTGTATAGATATATTGGGGTCTAAACCACTTCCGCTTGCAGTAATTAAATCAATCGGAATTTCTTCTTTATGTATGCCCGGATTATGCACTAAAAAAGTATCAATACGCGCTTGTACCTGTAAAAGATAATCGGCATTATAAGGCGCCTTGTTGCTACCACCGGAACCCGCTGCATTATATGCAACTGCAGATGGTCTTCCATTGAAATAAGCATCATTGGTAAACGATTGGCCTATATTGGCATAAAAAGTTTTGTGATTATGTGTAATTAGTTCACCCTTTCCACTATTAGGTATTAATTGTGCTACACCCCATATAAAAACAGTATAAATACCAGAAAAAACAATGATTAAAAGAAAGGATAGTTTAATGCTTGAAATAATATTTGATTTCATAAAAAGTTTTTTAAATAAATACGGAAACAAGAATATCAATGAGTTTTATACCAATGAAAGGAACAGCCACACCACCCAGTCCATATATTAAAAGGTTTCTGCGCAATAAAGCACTTGCTCCAATGGGTTTGTACGAAATACCTTTTAAAGCCAATGGAATAAGCACCGGTATAATAACAGCATTGAATATAACTGCAGACAGGATTGCACTTTCGGGGCTATGTAAACTCATTATATTTAATGACTGCAGAGCCGGTATGGCTACAATAAACAATGCAGGTATGATGGCAAAATATTTAGCTACATCATTAGCTATACTAAAGGTGGTTAATGCTCCTCTTGTCATTAATAACTGCTTTCCAATCTCTACTATTTCAATAAGCTTGGTTGGATCATTATCAAGGTCTACCATGTTGCCAGCTTCTTTGGCCGCCTGTGTTCCACTATTCATAGCCACACCCACATCAGCCTGAGCCAAAGCAGGTGCATCATTTGTACCATCCCCCATCATAGCCACCAACCTGCCTGCTGCTTGTTCTTTTTTAATATAATTCATTTTATCTTCTGGTTTTGCTTCAGCTATAAAATCATCCACTCCTGCTTTTTCAGCTATAAATTTTGCCGTTAATGGGTTATCACCCGTTACCATTACCGTTTTAATACCCATCTTTCGCAAGCGTTCAAAACGTTCCTGAATACCTGGCTTAATAATATCCTGCAATTCTATTACACCAAGTATCTCTTCGTTCTCGGCCAAAACCAGAGGAGTTCCTCCATTACTTGAAATCAATTTTACTTTTTCAGCTGTATCGCTGGGGAAATAATTTCCGGCTTCTTCGCATAAATGTTTAATAGCATCTGAAGCGCCTTTTCTGATGCTGGTTTGTTCAAAATCAATACCTGAACTTCTCGTTTCTGCTGTAAACTTTATAAACCTTGGATTCTCTATCGGGTAACTTAAAGGATCAATATTGGCGAGCTCAATAATTGATTTCCCCTCAGGCGTTTCATCACTTATTGAGCTAAGCACTGCACACTTTTTAAAATGTTTCTCATCAACTCCCAATGCCGGATAAAAATGGGTTGCCTTTCTATTGCCAATGGTAATGGTTCCTGTTTTATCCAACAACAATACATCAACATCGCCAGCTGTTTCCACCGCTTTACCGCTTTTAGTGATTACGTTTGCCCGTAAAGCCCTATCCATACCAGCAATACCTATAGCTGATAATAAACCTCCAATTGTGGTTGGAATTAAACATACAAATAAGGATATGAAGGCTGCAATGGTGATAGATGTATGTGCATAATCAGCAAAGGGTTTTAACGCAACAGTAACTATAATAAATACTAAGGTGAAACCGGCTAATAGAATATTGAGTGCAACTTCATTAGGTGTTTTTTGTCGGCTGGCCCCTTCTACTAAAGCTATCATTTTATCTAAAAAACTTTCTCCCGCTTCAGTTGTAACCCTTACTTTAATTTTATCAGACAATACTTTGGTACCACCCGTAACAGAACTTTTATCGCCTCCGGCTTCGCGAATAACCGGAGCACTTTCGCCTGTTATAGCGCTTTCGTCTATGGTAGCTAAACCTTCTATAATTTCACCATCTGTTGGAATTATATCGCCCGTTTCACAAACAAACACATCTCCTTTTTTTAATTGAGATGAAGTAAGTTGTATAATGTGAGATGTCTGTATTGGAGATAAGCCTAACTTTTCACTTTTTACATCTAACATTTCTGCTTTAATAACTTTCGCTGGCGTTTCTTCCCTGGTTTTTTTTAGGCTATCAGCTTGTGCTTTACCGCGCGCTTCAGCAATAGCTTCAGCAAAATTGGCAAACAAAAGAGTAAGGAATAAAACAATAAATACAGTTAAATTATAGGTAAGGCTACCTTGCGTATTTTCACCAAACAGAATCCAAACGCAAACAAAAAACATAATGGCTGTTCCGATTTGGACCGTGAACATAACCGGATTACGAAACATACTAACGGGATTCAATTTAACAAAAGCTTGTTGAAAAGCTTCCCGCATTAAAGGTTTATCCAATAAATTATTTTTCATATTGTGAAATGCTATATGTAAAAGGTAAAAGGGGTTTAGATTTGAACAAATTATCAATCATGAAACCACATAAGAATTTAAATGCATGGCTAAAAAGTTTTGAAATTGTTAAAGAATTATATGAAGTAACAAGTAGCTTTCCTATTGAAGAAAAATTTGGACTAGTTTCCCAAATCAGACGTGCTGCTGTTTCTGTACCTGTTAATATTGCAGAAGGAGCTGCTAGAAAAAGTAAAAAAGAATTTATACACTTTTTACATATTTCGCTAGGGTCGTTAACCGAATTAGATACACTCATTCTCCTTTCTACAGATTTGGGATTTATCAAAAAAGATGAGTCCGAATTAATTATTCTAAAATTTGATACCATTGGTAAATTAGTTTATGGTTTAATTAAAAGCCTTGAAAAAGAAACATGAGTTTCCTTTATAAAAACTGGGCATAACAAGGAACATTTTACATCTCTCAAGCTACATCTCACTAAAAACATCTCCCTTACTACGAACAGCATTTTATCTAATTGAAAAATATTCAGTTATTGGACCCAATGTTAATGCGGGAAAAAAAGACAATGCTGCCACCAAAACTATAATGGCTAATACCATCATACCGAATGTAGCAGTATCCGTTTTTAAAGTGCCTGCACTTTCGGGTATGTATTTTTTATTGGCTAATATTCCGGCAATAGCAACCGGGCCTATAATGGGTAAAAACCGTGCAAGTATTAATACAATACCTGTACTTATATTCCACCATAAGGTATTGTCACCTAAGCCTTCTAATCCACTGCCATTATTGGCTGCCGATGAAGTATATTCATATAACATTTCAGTAAAACCATGGGCACCAGTATTATTAAGTGTATTCATAGTCAAGTCAGGAAAAACCAGCGCTAATGCAGTCCCGACTAGTATTAAAAATGGGTGTAGTAAAGCTATAAGCATTGCTATTTTCATTTCTCTTACTTCAATTTTTTTACCCATCAATTCAGGAGTACGCCCCACCATTAACCCACTAATAAATACCGCCAAAATGATAAAGGTGAAATAATTTAAAATACCAACTCCACAGCCTCCATAGAAACAATTGGTCATCATGGCCAATAATTGATTCATACCTGAAAGAGGCATAAAACTATCGTGCATAGCATTAACTGAACCCGTAGAAATAACGGTAGTAGCAATACTCCAATAAGCAGAAGCAGCTGCACCAAAACGAACTTCTTTACCTTCCATTGCTCCTCCATTATTACTAATACCCATATCAGCAATAGCCTTATTTCCCATACTCTCTGTAATAATGGTTGGTATTACCAATGCCAAAAAGCCAATGGTCATTACACCCAAAATAGTCCATGCCAATTTTTTGCGTTGAAGGAAATAACCCAAAGCAAATACCATAGCAAATGGAATAATCATTTGACTTATCATTTCAAGCATATTGGTACTGTAATTTGGGTTTTCTAATGGATGTGATGAATTGGCTCCAAAAAATCCACCGCCATTGGTTCCTAAATGTTTAATTGGCACAAAAGCAGCTACAGGTCCTGTACTTACCTGAATGGTATCACCTTGTAAAGTTATCATGGGCTGCTTGCCTTCAAAAGTCATCGGCATACCATTTAATAAAAGTAATAACGCTAATACTATTGACAGCGGTAATAGAATACGTGTACATGACTTCACAAAAAAATTGTAGAAATTACCCAGTGTTTTATAAGTGCCTTTCCGCAAAGCATAAAAAACAGTAACTGCGGCTGCCATGCCAATAGCAGCACTAACAAACTGCAAAAACATTAAATACAGCTGTCCTAAATAACTTACCCCCGTTTCTCCTGAATAATGCTGTAAATTACAATTGACTAAAAATGAAATAGTGGTATTAAAAGCCAAATTCGCTGACTGGCTTGGGTTATGATCAGGATTTAATGGCAACCATCCTTGATTCATAAAAATAAACATTCCCAGCAATAACCAAATAATATTCATTCCCAGTAAAGCTTTTAACTGTTCTTGCCAGGTTTGTTCTTTTGTTCCATCAATACCACTAAGTTTAAACAAGCTCCTTTCTATTGGAGCAAATATTTTATCTAAAAAAGTAGTTTCATTTCCATACACTTTAGCCATATACCTCCCTAGTGGAACGGCTAAAAATAAAGTAATCAAAAAC
>CAYTWI010000158.1:0-5342 GCA_964442045.1 uncultured Bifidobacterium sp. | reverse complement strand
GTTTAACTCCAGTGATAATTTTTGATAGGTGTTTGCTTGCCCGCCTCTGGTATAGGCTTGTCCGTAAAATTGCCCGTCTTTATACATGGCTAAATATACCATAAAAGAATCGTTGATGGCGGTAAGGTATTTGTAGTATAACTGAAACGATTTTATTTTTCCCTGTAAGGCAATTTTTTCTCCGGGGTCTTTACTAAAATCAAAACTAACGGAGTTTCCTGTTGATAGTATAGCTGCTTGTTTGCCGGCATCGTCCAGACTGGCTGTTATCTGTACTGCATAGATACCTGTTCTTGCATCGGCAGACATGGTAACGGGCTGTTCAAAATCATTTCCTACCATGTCGGCATTGGTGCTAAACCATCCTGTCGGGTTATATATTCTTTTATTGTTTACTATTGAAAGAGAGTCCCACAACTCAAAACCAGGATTAGGAATCTGGGCAAACGCAGCGCTGCTTAAGCCACACAAAAGGGCTAATGTATAATATATTTTTTTCATAACTTTTGATAGTCAAATTTTAAGATTTAGAGCGTTGCATTGTTGCTATGTAATATTTATTAATTACTTTAGCTTCAATACCATTTGTTTAAAGTATGCCACTTATGAGGGAAGCTATGACTATACTTATTTGAAGGTATGGTGATAAATGATTACGTAATACCGAAAGTGCTTTACCCATTTGGTTCTCCACTGTTTTAACTGATACATTCATGGTTTCGGCAATTTCTTTATAGCTCATGTTTTCGAAACGGCTTAACTGGAAGGTAAGCTTACATTTATCGGGTAATAATTCAATAGCCTGTTGTATTTTATGGTTCAGCGATTTGGCTATTAAATTATCTTCGGTATTGTTTACTGCAAATTGTTCATTGTTTTCCATTCCTTCTTCCATCCAGTATTTTCGTTCGTTTAGCTTTAATGTATTGAAACAATGGTTTCTTACTGCCATGTATAAATAGGATTTAAAGGAAAGGGTAATGGATAGATCGTTTCGTTTTTCCCATATCTTAATAAATACATCTTGCACGGCATCTTCTGCCTGCGAAGCATCTTTAATAATGGTTTTTGCAAAACGTAACAGTGGTTTGTAATAGGATTTAAACAATAACTCTAACGCTTGTTCATCATTTTGCCTTAAGCGTTCCAGTATTGATTGGTCGGTATGTAATTGATGTGTTCCTGTTTCCATTAATCACACCCCTTTCCGTTAAAATCAATGTTGTTATTGTTTTGGGTATAGCTTATCTGAAGTGTTTTACTTATAATGTTTAGTACTTCGTTTAATGTAGCATTGTTAAACTTACCGGTAAAATGGCAATTGTTAATTTTAGGATTACTGATGGTAACTTTTATGGTGTAATATTTTTCAATGGCTTTTACTACTTCATTAAATGTTGCATTGTTAAATACCAGCTCTTTATTTTTCCATGCCATGGCATTGTTGTTAAATGCTTCGTCTTTTTGTACTTGTCCCTGCTCATTTATAACCGCGCTTTCATTGGCCGTAATAATTAATTGGTGGTTGGTTTTGCTGGCAGTAAATGAAACTTTGCCTGTTTTAACACTTAATGTTGTTTCAGTTAAACTATCGTATGCTACTAAGTTAAAGGAGGTACCTAATACTTGTGTAACTGCATATTTGGTGGTGATAACAAATGGTTTGTTCGGGTCTTTTTGTACTTCAAAAAAGGCTTCTCCGTGTAACTCCACATTTCTGGTATTACCTTCAAAATCGTTGTTATAGCTAATGCTTGAGTTTTTATTTAACCATACAATGGAACCATCGGGAAGGGTAATTTCTTTACTTTCGTTGGTAGCGGTTTGCGAGGTGTTAAGTGCGCTTGACTGCAGCCATTTATTTAAAAATAAGCCTGCTCCTGCAACCAGTATTAATATAGCTGCTATACGCAAAAATACGGTTTGGTAAGAGGTTTGTTTTTTTGTCTTTATTCTTTGAGCTACTTTTTGCCAGGCCGCATCTACATCTATGTTGTCGTTTGGTATATCTGTATTGTTCCAAACAAATTCTATTTGTAAAGCAAACTTGTTGTTTGCATCACTTTCATTGCGCCAGTTGGTAAAGGTGATTATTTCATCAGTAGAGGCTTCTCCAGCAAGTACTTTTGTAATCAGTTCGGTTTTTTCTTGCTCATTCATAATAGGTACGACAATATTAAATTATTTTACCCCTATCCATAAAACAAAAAAATTACTGCAACTGAAAGTAGATGGTTTTTGTAAGTTTATAGGAAGCTATTACACCTACTTTATTACTTAAATTACTATATGCAAAATTGGGCTCACCTATGGGTAGAATATTGTATAAACTGACCGAAGTTGTGGTATTAAAATATTTTGCATAGGCTTCATCACAAACCAATACTTTACACTCAATCCTGATTGGTTTTGATTGCTGGAAAATTTTGTGGGCCCCAAAGGTACTGTTAAATGATTGTCCCTGGTTTATTTGAATAATGGATGTGTAGCTCGGCATGGCCATATCTGTTTGGGTTGAATCATCAAAGAAAAGGGTGGGCACTAAGCGGATGTATTGTTTTTTATCGGAAAGTAGCTGGCAATTGAAGTTAGCATGGTAAAAATAGTTGTTGCTGAATACACTGTCAAATTGAACTGTGAGTTTTACATCGGCATCACCGGGTATGGTTGTTTTGCCTGTTACTGTTTCGTTACCATCGCTTACGGTTAACCGGTAAGTTTGCCCTATCTGTACATTTGTTCCGTTTAGTGTAGCGTTGTATGTGCCTGTTGGTGCATCAAAAACTAAGTTATATTGGTTACTGCCTTCGTTTATATGGGCATTTGCATTGGTTACAATATCTGTTTCTGTGGCTGCTTGCTTATTATAAATGGGAGTAGTATAGGTTAATGACGCTGTGATACTGGCATCGTTGGCACCTATAATTACTCCACCCACCAGTTTTTTCTGAAATGGAATGGTTATATCTACATTTTCTTCTGAGCCGCAGCTAGCCAATTGTAGCAATAAGCCAATTATAAACAGGTACTTTAGCATGGTTTTAAAATTTTAGGGTCCAACTTAACGAGGGTATTATAGGGAAGAGACTGGTTTGTTTTAGTACACGCTTGCCGTTTCCATTGCCATCGTCTACATATTCAATTCTATAGTAAAGGGGATTGCGCCTGTTATAGGTATTAAATAAACTTAACTCTATATTACTGATAATGGTTTTGGCTATGGTATGGGTATATTGAAATGACACATCGAGACGGTGGTATGCTTTTAGCTGAACATTGTTTTTACTGTCGTAATAATAAACAGGGAATGCGCCCTGACCGGGTATGCCAGACACTGGAATAAATTCTGAAACGGGTAGTGTAATAGGGCTTCCTGTTCCGTATATCCAGGTTAAAGCAAATGAAAAATGTTTGTTTGTTTTGTAGGTTACAAATATACCCAGGTCATTCAACCTATCGTATGAAGCGGCAAATTTTTCGCCCCTGTTAATGGTGGCAAACTCCATTTCTGTTTTTGAAATAGTATAGCTTAACTGGGCTGAAAGTTTTTTACTTTCTTTTTTTACTATAAATTCAATTCCGTATGCTTTTGATTTACCCTGTGTCAATAAATCGCTTACATTACTTACCTGAGGGCCATTGGCATTTAATGCCAATAGCTGAAATAGTGAAGCGCCTTCTTTCATAGCTGTTACATCGGTAATAATTTTATAGTAGCCTTCTATACCAAATGAAACGGGACTGTTTTTAATTGATTTTTTTAAAATGCCTGCAGTAATAATATGGCCGCGTTGAGGCTTAATATCGTTGTTACTGCCAACCCATAAATCGCTGGGTAAGCCAAAACTGCTTAGCAAAGGCACTAAATGCATATATTGATTCATGAGTGAATAGCTGCCATTGATGTTCCAGTTTTTGGGTAATTGGTAAATGGTATTGAAACGTGGTTCGGCCCTGAAGTAATCGGTATTGGTTTTAAAATAGCTAAACCTTATGCCGGGAATAATGATCCACTTATTGGTAATTTGTGTTTGCGATTCAATATACATATTTACATCATCCGCAAAATAAGGAGTGCCGTTTTTAACAGTTGTATGGTTGGTTAAATCGTCAATGATGGTAGTTGGGTTGAGCTCATGCTGCGTATAACCACCACCAAACTTAATATGGTGTTTAGGATTGGGTATATAATCAAAATCTATTTTCAGTCCTTTATCAATAACGGATGAACGGATGGTTGAAATGGTTTGTTCGCTGTTAAATCCTATAGCACCCATGTTAATTTTATTGCTATAGTTACTATAGGTTAATGAGGTATTGGAAAAAAGTTTAGTATTGTATTGTCTCATCCACCTGATACTGGCGGCATAGTTACCCCATGTAATTCCTTCGCCTGTAGGATTGTCAGTAGTGGTTGCAAAGTTATCATAGCCTGCATAACCACTTATAATTAACCTGTTTTTTTTATTTAGGTCGGTGGCTATTTTTCCATGTATATCGTAAAAATAATAGTTTAGTTCTCCGTCTGCATTGTCAAGTACTTTTGATATCTGGTCAATATAGGAACGCCTTGCTGAAAACATAAACGATGATTTGTTTTTAACAATGGGCCCTTCTAAAATTATTTTGGATGCCAATATTCCCATGCTTGCTTCTCCACCAAATTTTTCTCTGTTGCCATCTTTTAAACTCATGTTTAATACTGACGATAAACGACCTCCGTATTTGGAGGAGAAACCGCCTTTAATTAACTCTGCACTTCTTAATTCGCTTCCTGAAACGAGTGAGGACAGTCCTAAAAAATGGTAGGCATTGTATATCACAGCATCGTCAATCAGTATCAGGTTTTGATCGGGGCCTCCTCCGCGCACATACATATAACTATTGCCTTCACTTCCTTTTTGTATGCCGGGCATCAGCATTAAATATTTTACGGGGTCTTTTTCGCCTAATATCATGGGTATGTCGGATACTTCTTTAAGCGGTATCTCTACTTTATTGAGTGTACGCTGATAATTATTTTGTGAACCTTTTATTAATACTTCACTCAGGTTTGATGAAGCATTGAGTAAAACGGTCAGTTGTATGTTTTCATCCAATACCAGTTTTTTTAACTGGTTTTTAAATCCTAAATACGAGAATGAAATTTCGTAAGTGTCGGTAGGTAATGTAATGGAGAAAAAACCATAAGCATTGGATGTGGTTACTGCTTTATTGGGTTTGGTATCTATTAAAGCACCAATTAAAAGCTCACCTGTTCCGGCTTCTCGTATATAGCCGCTTATGGTAAAAGTGGCATTGGGGTTAATAAATAAAGCAACACTGGTTCCACTTATCTGGTA
>CAYTWI010000157.1:0-5751 GCA_964442045.1 uncultured Bifidobacterium sp. | reverse complement strand
CGGATTAAATGGAGATACAAATACAGGAAATGGAGAAACAACGGGTACAACTTTTGTAGATTCAACAGACTGGAGCGGATTTTTTAAAGATTTGAAATTTGATAAGATTTTTGCTTCGATTGCTTGTTGGGGCGGAACTGCGTTTGATGCTAATATTTTACAAGGTTTAATTCCTGAAATTCAAAAATATTTCTTCGGAATCATTAACGAGTATAACACAGCAATTGCAGAAAAACGATTTTCAGATATTCACAAAATTGTAATGAAGTTTGCCCAAAGAAAACAAACTTTATTAAAAGTGTATCATGTTAAGTTTGAATCAAAAGACTGGAATACTTGTTCAGATGCTTCATTTTATTTTGTTTTTGATTTCTTAAATAATAAAATAGGCGATATTTTATACAAGTCGTTAAAAGCACATGCGGAAACTTATTTTCAAATAGGTACAGATAGAAATTATTCAATTTCATTTACTCAACCTGCTAACACTCCAGATACGTTTGAGGGAGTTCCAATGTGGGGAACATTTAATTCTATTCCTGTTTCAGAAATGACTGTAAGAAGTTGGGACGCAAATCCAAAACCTTTTACTTATTCTGTAAATGTTACTCCAAAGCAAGAAGTTATACCTGCATTTGTTTTAACCGAACAAATAAAAGCAGCTTTAAATAGCGATGTAGCTAATACACAATTGAATCTTTCTGATGTTTTACAAACAATTGCGGCTACGGCTCCTATTTTATATCCTTTAGTAACTGGAGAAGGTTATCCGATTGGAGATTATGGAAACAATAATACAATTGGTGGAAATCAAAATCCATTACCCGAAACCAAAAAAAGCAGTACAACGGCTATCGTTGTAACTGGTTTAGCACTTGGAGCAATGGCTATTGGAATTTCAAAAATGAAAGATGAAGGACCAGGAGCAAAAAAAACGAATACTAAAAGTAAAAATAAATAAGATGCAAACAGGTTTAAATAGCTGGCTTGGAAGATTTATAAAACGAGCAATAGTAAAAGTAGCTGGGTTAGTTGATAGTTATTTAAATACTTCGACTTTTGGAATAAGTTCTGAAATAGGTTCTTTTCAATCTTGGGCGGATGATATAGGTTCAGGAGGTTCTTCTTTTTGGAATAATAGACTTTCAAACAATACTTCTAACAGCGATAATTTAGATAGTTTATCGAATGATCCTAGAGGGAATTATGAGCCTACAGAATTAGAAGCGATTGAATTAGAAAAGTTTTCAGATAAGTTTACTGAAATCATAACTGATATTTCAAAAGAGCAATTAAATGTAATTACTGTTTTTAATAGCGGTGCATCAAATATTTATAAATACTCACTTATAAATGCTTTGTTACAAAGAATTACAGTTGTTAGAGAATATTACAAATATAATCAAGTGCAATATTTGTCTAGTCAAGCCATTGAATTAAGAAATTTAATGATAGATGTTTTGTTGGCAAAAATTATTAATGAAATAGAAGACTTGGGTTGGAAAAACACAAATTATGAGTTAACCAGTAGTTCAGTTTCTATTCCGTCAGGGAATGCAATTCCAGAACTTTCCCCTTTTCCTGTGAAGACATCAACTAAGCTTCTAGTTAATACTTATTTATTCACAGAGGCAAAAGCTAATAATTTGGATTTAGTAGAGGTTGTTAATCCCACAGACGATACAACAACCGACACAGGAACAGTAATAACAACACCAACAACAGAAACACCAAAACCTAAAAAAAGAGGGGGCGGATTAATAGCAGGACTGCTATTTGGAGCAGCAGTTTTAATCATTGCCAATAGCGATGATGATGATAAAAAAAAGAATAAACCGAAACAAAAATAAAGTAAAACCATTTAACCAATTTTAACCATGTTCAAGAAACCAAATTCAAAAACCGCAGTTTCAGCCGCAGTAAAGGTAGGCGCAGGAATTGCAGGGGCAAAATTGTCAGACGGATTAGTAAGCGTAATGCCTGAAAGCACAAATAGTTATAAAAAATTATTAGTTGCTGGTATTGCAATCTTAGGAGCCGCTGCAGTTAATGCTCAATCAACTGCAGGCGAAGCAGTACAAGCAGCATTCGTAGGAATGGCTGTAAAACAAGGAACAGATGCCGTAACAGACATGTTAACTGAATCTGTAGCACCACAAGATAATACCACTACAACTGGTAAATTCTTAAACGCAGTTATCGGTCACAAAATCGATGCTGAACCAATGCCTGCTCCTGAGCTTGCAGAAAGAAGTTTAGGAAGAAGCTTAAGAAACCCAGTTTGGGAATCAGCTCCAACCGTAAGAATGGAACAACCTTCTTTAGTGTAATTTAAAGAGGTGGGGTAGTTAAAACAAAACTAAAAATTAAAATTTAAAAAAACCATTTAACCACAAACACATGAAAAATTTAGCATTTTTTACTATTGTCTTCGCTTTCTTAGGAGAAATCGGACCAAGATTATCGAACCAGTTAAGAACTGACGTTCAAGCAAATAGAGTTGTCTTAGATGACCAAACTATGGAAATCAAAAAAGAAATTTCAGGAGGTTCAATTATTCAATTACTTGACGGTACTTCTGAAAGAATTACGGGTATCAATTCATTTGATAAAGACCGTTTAAAACAAGGACGTGCATTCGTTTTCGACAAAGTAGCAATTAATTATGACACAGATGCAGCTTCAGGAAAAGCTGGAGAATTGGGTTATAACGATGCAATTCCACCAACTTTGTTAAATGCAAACTTAGTTGTATCTCAAAATGGACGTGAGGTTTATAGAGTTCCTGTAAGAGATTTACACGGAGCACAATTAACACCAAGTAATCCTAATGATGAATATGCTCAAACAGGCTCATTAAGATATTTATTAGATGATCAAGAGGTAAAAGTAGAATTACACTTCCCTCCAGGTGTTTCTTTACCAACAGATGTTAAGCATTATGTTTACTTGAGATTCAAAGGCTTACAAACTGCCAAAAAAGTTGACTAAGAACCAAACCTAATTTCTATACAAAAAGCCTAGTCTTTCAAGGCTAGGCTTTTTTTAACTTTTTTTAAAGCAAATAGCCATGAAAATCACTTATAAAACTATAAATGTAACGCTTCCTGCAGCTTCTCAAACTGCGGAAAAAGGGACAAAAATTCCATCAGGAAAAATCATTGCTATTGGTACGGTTACAAAAGGTAACGCCAATGCAGAAATTATTGATTTTTCATTACTAGATAACAACAACGAAATTTTATCTCCAGCAGATTTGTCTTTTTCTGAAAAAACAAGCGGCGGACGTTGGATTGATAGTATGCGCCCAGTCAATTTAGACGGTGGAAGAGAAATTGACGCAAAATTATATGCTTACACATCAAGTAGAGCAGCAGACATTCAAGTACAGGTATTATTCGCTGTAATAGAAGATAAAAACCAAACGGCATCAGAATCATGTTAATACCAAATTCAAAAATAGTAACTAAAGATGATAATTCCTTTGATATTCAAGGAATGATAAATCCTACATTTCAAAATTTAGGGTCGGCTGATGTTGTTATTTTAGGTAATAAGTTAGCTCAGGACGAATCTTTTCCAATGAATACCAATGGAGAAGAATTAGCAGGTAGCGTAACAATTACTTTTATTGGAAATGGTGATAAAAAATTAATCTGCAATTACTTCAAAAGAGTAAAATGCTAAACGCTACACAATGAACTCAATCACTACAATACAGTTTTTAAAACAAAATCCATTAGTACATTTTCTGAGAATTACAGATATGTCTAATGATAGTTTTTTAGGTAAAAAAGATACCTATATATCGGACATTCCAAACGAAGATTTAATACAATACATTAAAAATTTATTAAATGGTCGTGAAGCGGAAGTTTGGATAGAGCACAGACAAATTAAGGGCGCAAGTAATTTAAAAATCGGGCAATCTTATAAAATGAATTTTATTTTGGAAAAACCAGTACCAGTGCAAACTTCTGCACCTGCAGTTGTTCAATCACAGCCAATTCAGGCAGAAGTAATGCATCAAAACCCTGCTATGCTTGGAAATCCATTTGGTTTATCAGCTCCACAAATCATGGATAACATGATGAAAGCCAATAAGCTAGAAGATGTAAAAGAACAATATTCAGAACTAAAACAGGACTTTTTAGACTTAAAAAGAAAGCACGACACTTTAGATGACGAAAATCGTCGTTTAAAAACGGACTTGTCAATTGCTCAAAAGGAAAAAGAAATGGCTGTTTTATCTGAAAAAATGGAAAAACGCTCTTTCTATGATTCTCCAGCATTCGAGAAGCTAATGGAAAAAGCGCCTGACATGATTCAAAATGTTGTTGCTTTGAAAATGGGAGCTACAGAAGAAGTAACTGCTGCAACAGTAGGACTAGGAAATCCAAAAGTATCAGAAAGAAAAAGAGAATTTTTCGAATACGTAGGAGAAAGTTGTACAGATGACCAAGTGAACTATTTAGGTTCAATTGTTCATTTTATTTCCAATGAAAATTTCATGTTAGATTTAAAAGAATTAATACAAAAGTATGTCAACAACGGTTAGTATTTCAGGAAGCAGTTCTATTGACGAACTAAAAAGAAAAAAAGCGGTTGAAAAAGTATTAACACTTTCAACCGAAGAACTAGAGCGATTAGCATCGATGACAGATAGCGAAAAAGCAAGAAGCTATTTAAAATCAGCTACAAAATTCGGAATGTTAAAAACATTTATGTAAAATGAAAAAAAAAACCACCACTAATAAAAAACTTGGAAATCCAGCAGTAGCCGCTGTAGTAAGTTCAGGCGCAGCTAAAAGCGCATCGGAAGGACAAAAAGCAGTAGTACAGGCTACAGCATCGGTAATTCCGTTTGCTTTAAAAACAATTTTTATATTAGGAGTTGGTTATGTGGTTATTAGTAAATATACTAATCGTTTTGTTCCGTCTAAAGAAGTTCCATATTATCCTACTGCTAATGTAACAACTTCTCAAGCAAAAACAAAAGCAGATGCTATTCACGGAGCAATGAAAGGTTTTGGAAATGGATTTCAAATAGTAGCGGCTAATATCGCAGGATTAAATTACAATGGTTGGGTTAGGGTTTATAATGCATTTGGAAATAGGCAAGGGGTAATTCCTTTTTCTGCCAAAATGAATTTAACAGAATGGTTTGCCGATCAATTCAATGAGGAAGAATTGGCACAATTAAGATTTTTAGTACCTAACGTATTTTAGAGATATGACACCAAAGGAAAAAGAATACGCAAAATATGGAGTAATAGCCTTAGGAAGTGGATTGTTAGTTTGGTTATTAGCAAGAAAACCAAATGAAAGCGGCGGAACTCAAACTGACCCAACAAACGGAAATACTGGAGGTGGCTACTCAATTCCATTTAATGCTGCATCTGTAGCTGAGAATCTATTTCAACTAATGGACGGTTATGGAACAAAAGAAGATCAAATCATTGCAGAGCTTACACAAGTAACGCAAGCACAATTTGCTCAAGTGGTTCAGGCATTTGGAAAAAAACCATATTATTTATTTGGTTCTAATGACTGGTTTGGAGATTTACAAGGATTGAAATACTGGTTACAAGAAGAATTAGGGGTTACTTCTGATTATTATAGAACATTGAAATTAAAATATCCAAATTATTTATAACATGAAAATAATTGCATTTGTATTAGACACAAATAATAATCCTTTAGTTGGGGTTAATGTACTTGTTATAAACAACGGAGTTAAAACCACTTTAG
>CAYTWI010000156.1:0-5773 GCA_964442045.1 uncultured Bifidobacterium sp. | reverse complement strand
ATGATTATATCAGTAGCTTTTCGTAATGCCTACTATATTCAATACTTTGCTTTGGCTTATAAAAGAATTTTTGTGTATTTCTTTTTAGCGGCTTGTTTGGTTGGAATAGTTTCTATAATTATAAAAACACTCAAACAAAAAAATACTGAGTTCTTACTTCAGGTAAATTCCATATCAATATTTCTTATATTTTTAAGTGCTTCCTTATTCAATTGGGATTTGATTATTGCTAAATATAATTTTAGTAATTACAAAGAGTCTTATGTTCATTATGATTTCCTGAAAGAGCTTAATAATAGTGCCTTACCTTATTTAGAAACTGACAAAGGGCATTTACATGAAATTGATAGTGTGCAAGCTAACTTTTTTACTTTTGACACCAGAGGAAAAACTACAAGTGATGAATTCTCTGATTATATTGAATTAAGGAAAAAATATTTCAAAGCTATTTGGCGGGAACAAAGTTGGCTTGATTGGAACTGGCCGGAATCGAATGCTTATCAGCAATTACCTGATTAAACAAAAAAGGCCGTCATTTTTGTGGCAGCCTTTTTTGATAGGGTTAATATTTAATTACAATACTGAACTTACTTCGTGGTATGGTAATCCAAAAGCATCAGAAACGCCTTTGTAAACTACTTTTCCATCTACTACATTTAAACCTAAACGTAATTCTTCGTTATCAGCACAAGCTTTTTTCCAACCTTTATTAGCTAATTGTAAAGCGTATGGTAAGGTTGCGTTGGTTAATGCTAAAGTTGAAGTATAAGGAACAGCACCTGGCATATTAGCTACGCAGTAGTGAATAATTCCGTCAATTTCGTAAGTTGGGTTTTCGTGGGTTGTTGGCTTACAAGTTTCAATACATCCTCCCTGATCTACTGCTACGTCAACTAAAACAGTGCCCGGACGCATTTCTTTTAACATATCGCGGGTAATTAAATGAGGTGCTTTGGCACCCGGAATTAATACAGCACCAACTATTAAGTCAGCAGTTTTAATAGCTTCGCGTATATTGTACTCGTTGCTGAATACTGTTTTTACGTTTGCAGGTAAAATATCATCTAACTCGCGTAAACGAGGAATTGAAATATCCATAATGGTAACGTCAGCAGACATACCAGCAGCCATTTTAGCGGCTTGCGTTCCTACTATACCGCCACCTAATACCAATACCTGAGCAGGTTTAACACCAGGTACGCCTCCTAATAAAATTCCGCGTCCGCCCATAGGTTTTTCTAAATATTTAGCACCTTCCTGTATACTCATACGGCCGGCAACTTCGCTCATTGGCACCAATAAAGGTAAAGAGCGGTCTTTTTTCTCAACTGTTTCGTAAGCTAAACAAATAGCTTTACGCTCAATCATAGCGTGCGTTAACGGCTCATAGCTTGCAAAGTGGAAATAAGTAAATAACAATTGACCTTCTTTAATTAAAGGATACTCTTGTTCAATTGGTTCTTTTACTTTAACAATCATTTCAGCTTTTGCATATACATCAGCAATAGTAGGTAATACTGTTGCGCCTGCAGCTGCATAATCAGCATCTGAAAAACCGCTACCGTTACCGGCAGTAGCCTGAACAAAAACCGGGTGGCCGGCTTTAACAAATGCACTAACACCTGCAGGAGTTAATCCTACACGGTTTTCGTTGTTCTTAATTTCCTTTGGAACTCCAATTATCATAAATTTATTATTTTGTTTTGCGTTTTGAAAATGGCTCGCAAATTAGCCCATATTTTCACCAAAACAAATACTGAAATTTTATGACTGTTATTGGCTATTTGTATGGGATTAAAATGTCTGTTAAAGCAAGGAAAAGAGCTGTTTATAGTTAATTTTCCTGCGAGAAAAAACCATATTAATTGAGCCTGTGTCCTATAATTTCCTTTATTCTCTGGTAAAGTTGAAAAGGGCTGAATGTTCGCCAATTCATACTGTCGAGTTCACCACCAAAATTTAAATAATAATCAATATTGTTATTTCTTAGCTCGGTGAGCACATGTTCCTGGAAATTAACTGCTGCAATCCAGCCTCCGGTATCGTCAATATCCTGAAACCAGTCTTCGTAGTAGCTATCGTCACTGGCATGAAAATTTAATACGTTTTCGCCAATTAAAATAAATTTATCAATGCCATTTTCAATGAACACTTCCATTACGTCTCGTTTTAAAAACATAATATCATTGTGCAATGCATCATTCCATTCGCCAATTAATTCGGCTACCAAAAAGCCTTTATCGTAATCAGCAAACAGTATTTTAATAAAAAGTGTTGGCGTTCCAAATGCATCCCATTGCGGGTGTAACAAGTAGTTGTAAATCTGGTTGGTAAAATCAAACTCACTGTATTCACGTTCAAAAAAAGGAGAATTAATATCTTCTTCGCTTTTATAAATATCACGCCATAAAAAGTGTGGCTCCAGGTGATGCATATAGTATTATTTTTTGTAATCGGTTTTTAAAACCCTGAAAGTTGTCCGCCTGTTTTGCTGGTGCTGTTCTTCTGTGCAGTCCACATCGTCAGCACAATCGTTAACCAGTTTTGTTTCTCCATAGCCAACAGCTACTAATCTGTCTTTGGCAATGCCTTTTGCTAATAGATAGTTTACACAACTCTGTGCCCTTTTCTTTGATAGTTCCAAGTTGTAATCTGCCGGGGCACGACTATCGGTATGTGAGCCAATTTCAATGGTTATGCTGGGATTGTTTTTTAAAATAACAGCCAATGAATCCAATATTATTTTTGATTCAGGACGTAAATCGTATTTATCTACATCATACAAAATACCTTGTAAAGTAAAATCAACTTCGGGCGCCGGAATAGGATCTAAATAAATGCTTAGTTCCAGTAATGAATCTTTTTGTAAACCTATACTTGAAATATTAATGGGTGTGCTGGCAAAATAACTTGCCTTGGTAACCAATAATTGTTGTATAGTATTAAGGGGTACTTCTCCGGTAAAATCTCCTTTATCGTTGGTTGCAACAGTAAAAAGGTTGCTTCCTTTTTCACTCGTTAAAGTTACATTGGCTTTGCTAAGTAAAGTATTGCTCTCCCTGTCAAAAACTTTTCCTTTTACTAAAAATACATATGGTTTTATGCTGATGGAGTATATATCATCATCGCCCATTCCGTTTATCCGGTTGGAGCTATAAAATGCAATAGGCTTTTCCGGTTTTTGTTGCCATTTTGGAATAAAGCTGATACCAAAATCATCGCCTCCGCTGTTAATTGGGTATTGTAAATTAATAGGCACTTTATAGGTGTTTGCTGAATCCCTTGTTTTAAAAATATCCAAACCACCTAAACCAATTTTGCCTTTGCTTGAATAATAAAGTTCATTATCCTCGTTGATGTATGGAAACATATCATCCTCTGCGGTATTAATTTGCGAGCCTAAGTTTTTAGGTGTTTGCCAAACAGCTTTTACTTCATCAAACTGACTAACATAAATATCTTTTTTGCCAAAGCCGTTAGGCATGTCGCTGGCAAAATAGAGTTGTTTTCCATCTGCACTTAAACTTGGATGTCCACAGCTAAAACTGTCAGAGTTAAATGGGAGTAAAGTAGGTTGACTCCATAAACCATTTTGTTTATAGCTAACATATATTTTACAGTTTATTCCTTTTCCATCTATGCCATTACACTGTGTAAAATACATGGTATTGCCTGTTGTATCGGTGCAGGAAGCGCCATCGTTATAGTTGCTGTTAACTTTACCAGCTACATTGTTTGGTTTGGAGCTAATGCTGTTATTGGTGTAATCTGCTTCAAAAATATCGCACATTTTTTGACCTGTCCATTCAAAAATAAGTGAGCCCTGACTTTCTTTCCTGCTGGAGCTCCAGAATAATTTCCCGTTGTTATAAAAGGGAGCATAATCGCTGAACTCTGTGTTTATTTCTTTAATAGGAGTTATGTTAAATTTTTGAGGATTGGCTTTCCATTGTTGTGCAATAGCGCACGACTGAAAAGCTAGCTGGGCTTTTTTATCATCGGGTACTTCAAACAAATAATCATAAAAAGTTCTGTTGGCATCATCGTAACGCTCAAAATATCTTAGTAAATTACCGTAGCTGTGTAAAATGCTTGGGTCGGGATATTTTGAGTTAATAGCATCCTCAAACCATTTAATGGCCTGGTTGTAGTTATTGCTTAACCGGTAGCTCTCTGCAATCATAAAGAGCACATTTTGTTTCAATGTATCTACTTTAATTTTGGGATATACTTTTTTAAATAAGTTGGCTGCAGTATTGTATTTTTTTGCATTGAAAGCCTTATTTGCATTATCAAGTTCAAACTGATAAGGAGGGATAGCTTGTTGTGCAAAAACAAGGTAGGCAGGTAAGCAGGTTAAAACAATTAATATGAGTTTTTTTAGTGGCATGAATAAGTTATTCTGTACTGTTTTCAAATATACTTAAGGTTATTGGCAATACAACTTTTGCCCGGCAATTATAAATTTAATCATTGAATAACAGGCTTGGTAAGCGTATTTATTTAGTCAAAAATAAACGGTATTTGGTTTGTTTTGATTAAGCAAGCATGATTTTTATTTTATCATTGATTGAAATGGTTTAAATAAATGGGGTTAAATTCGCAGTACAGTAAAAAATGATTGGATTTAAAGAAATAAAACAATTGGTGCGGTGGCTGCAAGTAAAGCTTACCAAAAAGCAATTTATTATATTGTCGAGCGTGTTGGTGGGTTTGTCAGCCGGTTCTGCAGCCATTGTATTAAAAGTATTTGTACATTATATTTTTATTGCAGCCAGCCTGAACGAAAAATTTGGTATCCCTTATTTGTATTTGTTTTTGCCACTAGCAGGTATTTTATTAACTATTTTGGTAGTAAAAAAAGTACTGAAATCAAAACTAGAAAAAGGTATTTCGCCTATTCATTATTCCATTGCTCATAAGTCAAGCGTAATACCCCGCGAGCAAATGTATGCGCAAATAATAACCAGTTCTTTAACGGTCGGTTTTGGAGGCTCGGCCGGGTTGGAAGCACCCATTGTAGTAACAGGTGCGGCCTTTGGGTCTAATTATTCAAAAGCATATAAATTAAATTATAAAGACAGGACTCTTTTATTGGGTTGTGGTGTCGCGGCCGGAATTGCAGCTGCCTTTAATGCACCTATAGCCGGGGTGTTGTTTGCCCTGGAAGTTTTATTATTGGACGTTAGTATTTCTGCATTTACGCCTTTAATTATTTCAGCTGCCACAGGAACTTTAATTGCTAAAATTGTGTTGGAAGATGATATTTTATTATCGTTTCAATTACAACAGGCATTTAATTATTATAATGTACCTTTTTATATTCTGCTTGGCATATTTGCCGGGCTTGTATCGGTTTATCATTCCCGCACCTTTATGAAAGTAGAAGGTATTTTCAGTAAATCGAAAAATAAAATATGGCTGAATGCCTTTTTTGGAGGCTTGTTGTTAGCAGCATTAATTTTTGTTTTTCCCAGCTTGTTTGGTGAAGGATATAAAAGTATAAAAATACTTTCATTGCAGGATGCAAAATCTTTATTGGATGGAAGCATATTAAGTATTTACCGGGATAAAGAATGGTTTGTATTGTTGTTTGTGGGTGTATTGGTTTTTATTAAATCAATAGCTACGGCTTTAACATTGGGTAGTGGGGGTAATGGAGGCAATTTTGCGCCATCGCTATTTGTAGGGGCATATCTAGGGTTTTTCTTTTCGCGTTTAGTTAATTTGTTGGGCATTGCCGCGTTACCAATCAGTAACTTTACTATTGTTG
>CAYTWI010000155.1:0-5826 GCA_964442045.1 uncultured Bifidobacterium sp. | reverse complement strand
AATACCAAATTTTTCAATGAATGCTAAATACTCTTGTTTAAAAGTTTGTTTTTTATGATGCTCTTCTTGGTTTAAATTATACTGATATACACTATTAATTTGTGAATGACTATAGGAAAATACGCCAAAACCTTCTTGCCATGAAAATTTTCCATGCACGTATTTTTGGTTATTGATAAAATTAGTGGAATTGTTTTTTATATCTCTTACCAAGTCGGAAATAGCGATAGACGGTTTTATTCCAATAAATAAATGAACATGATCAGCTACTCCGTTTATTATAATTGACTTTTGGTTTTTGCCTTTTATAATACCTGACATATATTTAAATACGTCATCTCTCCATGTTTTATGTAAAAGATTTTCTCTGCCTTTTACTGCAAATACTACCTGAATATAAACTTGCGAAAATGTTCCTGCCATTATTTATTATTTAAACTCTTTGCTCAAAGTGATTTACTGTTCCGGACAAAGAGGTAGTCATAATTTTATTTTGTTGATGATATACTAATAATATTTCGTTACGATTTAATTTTACTGTTGTTTACTACATTTACCCAGATGCCTTTTTTATGCGCAAATATGCTTCCGTTGTACATGGCTTCGCATTTGGCCGGTGGTAAATAAAAGCGTCCGCAATAGCTTGCATTGAGTATAATATAATAGGTTAATGTTTGTCCCATTCTTATATTAAAATAGGTGTAAACCCTGTCGTCTTTTATATCCTGGTAAGTGCTGTTGCTTGAAGCAAACAATGGGTTTTCGCCAAATAAACGGGTATTGTGTATTTGCCAGCCGCTGGCAAAAATATTGCTCAGGGCCATTTGCTCAAAATTGCCCAGGTTACTGTTGTTGCTTACTTTTACTTCGCAAACAAAATCGGTTCCCTGTTCCATTTGTGTAGGATTGATAATATTACCTTTTAAGTCTTTGTACTGAAT
The DNA here is from genome assembly GCA_964442045.1 of uncultured Bifidobacterium sp. Classification (GTDB taxonomy): domain Bacteria; phylum Bacteroidota; class Bacteroidia; order UKL13-3; family UKL13-3; genus JAAFJM01. The sequence goes on along the minus strand of CAYTWI010000155.1, from coordinate 4,885 downwards.
GTCGAGCTTAATATTGCTTTCTGCTTCTGTTGTTACATCGGTTAAAGGCTGTCCTTTATTAATTATCCTTACAAATAAATTATCTGTCGAGGTGTTTTTTAAAGCAATGTTTTGAGCGTTACGGCTTGTAAAGTTTACAGGTGTCTGGTTGATGAATGTTTTTGAATTAATACTTTGCTTATTGGTACCAACACTCACTTCATAATTCAGGGTTTCGCTGGTATTGTTTTTACTGCAGTAACCTGCCATGGCTATTAAGCAATAAGCGGTAGTTTGGGTACTTAACCAATAATCGCTGCTTAGGTTTTTGCTTATCTGAATGGCTTTTTGCATAGCCAAAGTGCGTTTATCCAATAGGGTTAATGTTTGCAGTATAATGGCATCATCGCGCTGTGCACTTCCATAACTTAAGCTCATTTCGTTATAGTTGGCTACGTTAACGGATAGGTTGTTTATAATTTGCAGGGCTGTTTCTTTTTGCCCAATTAAAGCATAGCTGGCAGCTAAACTCCATTTACTAATGGTATTTAAACTCTTACTTTCTTTTAACCTGTTCATGGCTCCAATTTCTGCTGACCCGGCTAACGCTAATGTATATAAACGGTATGATTGAATGATATCGTTTTGTTGTGCTGTTTGAACATAGTTTTGTGCCAGTTTTTTCTGGAACTGTCTCCAGTTGCTCAATAAGGAGCCTGGTATTGCATAACCATTACGTTGTGCTTCAATTAAAAAATGACCCGCATAATTGCTTCCCCATTCGTCAGGATAGGTTTGGCCCGGCCAGTATGAAAATCCGCCTTCGTTGGTTTGAAATAGTTTAATGCGGTCAATACCATTTTTAATATTGGTTTCAATGGTACGTGTTTTTATAGCATCTAGTTCAATCAGCTTGTTTAATACCAACTGTGGAAATACGGATGAAGTAGTTTGTTCAATACATCCGTGCGGATATTGTATTAAGTAATCTAAACGTTTGCCTAAGTTAATAGGAGGGATGCTTGAAACTTCAATATTGGCAGTACTTATATTAATGGCTCCAATAGGGCTTATACTGCCGGTATATGTTTTATTACGTTCTACAAAAGCTTCTGTTACCTGTGTTATATTCGGGTTCGGATTCCTGATGTCTATTTCAATTTCTTCGGTAATAGATTGTGAACCATTGCTTGCTTTTATCTGTATTCTACCAATACCTGTAACACCTTTTACAGCTAAATCAAACTCAATTAGTTCTTCTCCCGGTTTTGAAAAGTAAACAGTTTTATTGCTCGCGCCATTCATGCTTAACAGGTTATTGCATTGTACGCTAATGTTAGCCTTTTTTATTTTTGCCTCCATGGAGAAAACACTGATTGGTAGTTTGACCAATTCGTTTATACCCAGTACGCGTGGCAACGAAGCCAGCATCATTAATGGTTTGCGCACAGGTACTGCTTTTTCTGCATTGCCATAAGCACCATCTTGCCCAGCCACAACCATTACTCTTACTGAGCCATAGTAAGTGGGTAATACAAATTGAATTTTTTCTTTCTTTCCTTTTGGTAAAAAGTAAGGCCCTAAAAATTTCACTACTGGTTTAAACCTGTTGGCTTTGTTATCTTTTTTCTTTTTGTTCAATCCTTCGTCACCACCTATGCTTAATACTTTATCCATTTGTAGGTTATACGCATTCATTATAAAATCGTATAAATCGTTGGTTTGTACACCAAGCGCTTCGCGTGCATAAAACACTTCATGCGGGTTGGGTGTTTTAAAGCGGGTTAAGTCCAGTAATCCTTCATCAACAATAGCTAAAGTATAGGTCATTGGTCTACCGTTGGCTTCGCTTACTTCTATACTTTGTAATTCATCTGGTCGTAATACATCGGGTGTTTTTATAACAGGTTTTAAAACGGTTTCCACATCGCTTACATTAATGGGTTTAATACCATATAAACGTATAGGTAAATCGTTTTTAACCTGCTCATGCGGTTGCAAAACGCTTATGTGTACAAAGGCATTGGGTAGCATTTCTTTGGTGGCTTTAAATGAAAATTCGGTTTCACCATTTTTTAAATTAGCCCAGTATGTTTTTACTACCTCTGTTCCATTTTCTATACTTATTAAAGCTCTGCCACCTGAAGTTGACGGGAAGTTAACCACTACGTTTTCACCTACTTTGTAATCGTTTTTGTTGGTGCTAAATGAAAGCATGGTTGCTTCTGAAGCATTGCCTCTGTTTGCACGGCTGTAGGTATTCGGCCAGTCTAAATAGAATGCTTTGCTGGCGCTTTGGTTATTTTTTAAATTGGTGGCTATAATTACATAACGTCCCCATTCAGGATAATCTACCTTGAAACGGTAAGTACCTTTTCCGTTTTGTATGCTTATATTATCATTTTTTATGAGTTGGTTATACTCATTGGTAGCATAATCGCTAAGGTCTTCGTCTGATTGGTCCCACCACCACCTGTATTCTATTTTATAAATTTTTATGTTTATGTTATTGGAGCCGCTAACAGGCAGACCCATTTTATTTAAACAGGCTAAATCAACAGGTATATCGCTATTGGTTTCATAGTAGTCGTATTCATTGGCCAGGTTTGGCATTTTTATACCTACGTATTCCTGGTATGGATAGTAGTTTTCATTAAACCTGTCGGTACTAAATCCTCCGCCCGGTTCAAATACTTTGGTTAAAAAATTTACGTTTAAAATACCGGGCGCATTTTCTCCGGCTTGTAATGTTCCGTTTATATTGGCTTGTCCGTCACTATTTAAAGTACCATCAAAAATGCGTTCTGTTTCTGCTTGTAGCTTCTTGGTATTGTCAATAAATGAATAGCTTTCGTAGCCTTTAAATTGGGCATCGCTTAAGCTGTAAGTAGCATCAATGGTTGCTTTAAAATTACTGGCTATAGCACCATGTAACCATGCGCTTGTTAAAACGCCTCCCAGGTTTTGCCCTTTGCTTAAAAACTTATTGTTAAAAGCTAAATTTATCTTAAGCCTGTTGGGTACAACGGTTTCAATGCGTACATTTTTTTCGAACGATACATTACCTATTTTTACTTTGGCTAGCCAATTACCTGTTGGTGCATTGTCGTCAGTGGTAGTAGTAAAATTGTAAAAACCGTTTAATCCGTTGTTACTTATTAATCGTCTGTGAATTTGGCCTTGCGGATTATACAATTCAAAAACAACAGGCACATCAGTTGGTAAAGTTTTTCCTTTATCGTTGAGTATAAAGTTAAAGTAAATACTGTCTCCCGGACGCCATACCCCACGTTCAGCATATAGAAAACCTTTGATTCCTTTCATTAACGGTTTACCGCCTATATCAAAACGGCTTAAGTTAAGTGCCGTGTTTTCATCTAAGCGCAAATAGGCTTTTTGGTTGTTATATTTAGCTATTAATAGGTAAGGTTTTTGGTTTAGCTTAACTGTTGCCCAACCTTGCGCATCGGTTGTTGCTGAACTTAATTCAATTTGCTGGTAGTTTAATATACTTAATTCAGCACCACCAATTGGTTGTGTTGTTTTGATATCGTTTACTGAAATAAATAACATACCGTTGCTTCCACGTTTGGCTATTAAACCAATATTACTCGATAAGAGGTTTCTTTTTATCCAGCGTTGGCTGTTGTAATAACTGTTATGGCAAGGGTTATCTCTTTCCTGCCAGTCATAATCTTCAGGCCAGTAATAATCGCTGTATTCTTCTTCGTTATGGTTGTCGTTATCCCATTCTGCCATCGTTTCCAAATCATCATTGTTGGTATTATAGGCTGTTGTAGCCAGTTGATTGGTATCTTTTTCGCAGCTATATAAACTATACTCCTTTTTAAAACTTAGCTCTATATGGTAAATAGCACCGGGCTCTGTTTTCATTACCTGCGCCAGGTCAATGGCAAACTGGTTGGAGTGGTTTAAGTCGGTTAATTTGTTTTTACCCAATAGCACTTTTCGTTTCAGCATAGGTTGACCAACACGCCTTAATTCGTTGGTTCCGTCTAAGTTATTAACCTGTAAAAACTGTGGTATGTTTTGTTCAAAAATTTTAATAACGGTTACATCAACAGCGCTTAAGTTAACTGCTTTAAAGGGGAATAAACATTTGTTGCCATCGGGCATTATTACGCCATTGCCAACTACCGAAACGGATGGAAGTTCATTGTTAAAAGTTACAGTAAAAGTAGCACCGATTAATAGTTTATTGCCTAATGTATTTAAGATACCTTCGCTTACCTTCACTGTTTTTATACCTATAAATTTACTATCAGCATAAATTCTTACCTGGTTACTGAATACCGTAAAGCGTAAGTCACTAATATCATCTACTTTTATTAATCCGGCTAAATCCTGATTGGGTTGAATAGGGTCAGAGAAAAATAAGCTAATGTATTGTTCTTCGTTGTTTTCAGCATCAGCCTGAATGGCTTTAAAATCGCCAATAGCAGGTATGCCAACTTTAATATTGCCCTCTTGTGCAGCTTCAATTACTTTACCATTATAACCAATAACAAGGCTGTATGCCTGATTTGATCGTTCTAAACTATCAATAAAAAACTCATGGGTTACACCATCCTCTTTATGTTGCCATTTTATTTTATAGGCAGTTTGATTGACACCCGCATTTAATATTTCTTCCATTAAAGCAGCTTCTTCATAATCGGCTGTATAAACAGTGCCTCTAACACTTACATATTTGTAATTATTAGGGTCTGCAGCAAATACATGTGTGCTTTTAATTTCAAAAGCCTGTTTAATGGTTTGGGTATAAAATTCAAACACGGCCAGGTCGGCAGCAATGTCTTTAATAATGGAACTTAGTTTGAATTTAACTGTAAACTCAGTATTTCTTGGTAATATTTTATCGGGTTTAAATGCCACCGTATAGGCA
>CAYTWI010000154.1:0-5981 GCA_964442045.1 uncultured Bifidobacterium sp. | reverse complement strand
CTTTAAAAATTCTTGTTTCTTTTAAGTTGGTCGTTACGAAAAAGTCAGCACCTGCCCAAGATGCGTAATTGTAACCTTGAAAATAGTCTTCTTCTCTAACTGTAATGTGTTCGGCTTTACATTCTACGACTATTATCGGACTGTTGTTTTCTCTTTTATCTTTTGCGTTTTTCCAAATTACAATGTCTGCCATTGCTCTGCCTTGTCCACGTTGCGAATTGCTCACCTGAACTTCTTGAGCCATTTGCTCTAAGTCAAAGCCGTAATTATTTACAAGTCTGCAAATGTATTCTTGACGAACTTGTTCTTCAGGTTTGAGAACTAACCAAGTATCATTACCTTTTAAGGGTGCCTTTATTTTATTGCCTTTTATCTCAACATTCATTACTGCAAATTATTCTATTTACTTAACTGTTTAATTTATTTGTTTAGTTAAAACACAAAATAATAATCATCACTTTGCATTTTACTCACACCCATTAAAAATCATTACCTTTTTAGTAACTAAATAATGAATTGCTGCAATATCTATTTACTCATTAAAATAAGAAAGTACATTTTACCCACCAATAGTTTACTTTCTTTTATAAGCTACGGGCTTTGTTAAATAGCTTATGGTAGTTGTAATAAACCACCCTGCATTTATTATAAATGGAGTTGTATTTACAACAAAACGCATCGGCTTTGTAATAAAACCAATTGGCTTTGCAACAAAGGCAAGTACCTATTTAACAAATGGAATAAACTTTACAACAAATACTACTTGTTTTATTAATGTAATGAAGCACTTTTAAAAAATTATTTCACTATCAATCAATATTTTACCAGGCATTGCATAAAAATATTGACCACTTTTTATATGAAGAATAAACAGCTTCCGTTTTTATAGTACCGTTAATATTGACGGCAACTAACATTAAAAAAATGACACGTAAAACACGAGAGTCCACTGCTTTGAGCAAGGCCTCGAACAGAAAAAAAGCGGTAAGTGCTATTGAACCAAACTTTGATTTGGGCAATGATATTACCGAAAAAAACTACCAGTTAAAAATTGATGCGTTAAACAAAAAGTTGGATGACTACAACCTGATGATTGGAAAACTCAACACCATGGCTAACGAATTGGAAGAACTGGAAAAGGAATTAAACGACTACAGCGACAGGGTATTATCGGGTGTGGGGAGTAAATACTCCAAAGACAGTGATGAATACGAAATGGCAGGTGGCGTAAAGAAAAGCGAAAGAAAAAGAGGCGCTAAAAAAGTAGTGCCTAGAAAAGAATAAAGGCAATTATTTTTTTATTTATATTTAGACATATATGTATAAGGTTTGCTTAGCGAGCCTTATACATTTTAACAAAGGACTTATTCATTGTTTTTAATTTTTATTGACTAAACGGCTTGGCTAATTTATTTTAGCTGAGCCGTTTTTTCTTATTGAAACCAACAGAAAGCGCAATAAAATAAACTATTTAACCTCTTTACCAATAATGGCATGGGTATGTTTTGATAGGGTGCGCATGGCTAAAACCAATGCTACAAATACCATAACTGAACCTAAATAAAAAGGAGCACCCGGTAAATAAAACATGGAATCTTTAGCGGTAGCGTAGGCAAACAAGTTATTCATAATTAAAGGACCTGCAATAGATGTTAAACTCATTAAGCTGGTTAAAGCACCTTGCAACTCGCCTTGCTCGTTTGAAGGTACCTGGTTTGAAACCAAACCTTGTATAGCCGGTCCGCCTATACCACCTAAACAATAAGGTACTAAAAAGGCAAACATCATCCAGGCTTGCCAGGCCAAACCAAATAGTAATAAACCCAAAGCATACATGGCTATACCAATATAAATAGAATTTTTATGGCCTAACTTAGGCATGAGTACGCGTATTAAGTAACCTTGTACAAAGGCTACTAAAATACCTACTACAGCTAATGAATAACCTACCATTTCTTCGTTCCAGCTAAATTTATACATGGTATAAAAACTCCAGTTTGACTGCACGGCATGAGAGGCTAAATACAATAAAACCAAACTGGCTACCATACCCGAAACAATGGGGTATTTTTTTAAATGTTGTAAGGAGCCTATTGGATTAGCTCTGCTCCACTCAAACTTACGTCTGTTTGCAACAGGTAATGACTCCGGCAATACAAAATAGCCATACAGTACATTTAACAAGGTTAAACCTGCTGCTACTAAAAAAGGTACGTTGGCTCCCCATTTACTGGCTAAACCACCTATTACGGGCCCAATAATAAAACCCAAACCAAAGGCGGCTCCTACCAGTCCAAAATTTTGTGCCCGGTTTTCAGGGGTACTTATATCGGCAATATAAGCAGTGGCAGTAGTAAAGCTGGCTCCCATTACACCGGCTATAATACGGCCCACAAACAACCAGGCTATAGATGGTGCAAATGCATGGAAAATATAATCGAGCCCTAAACCCAATAATGAAAGTAATAATATAGGCCTGCGTCCGAAACGGTCGCTTAACCCGCCCAAAATAGGCGAAAATATAAACTGCATAACGGCAAAGGAGAATATAAGCCATCCGCCATAACGCGAAGCTTCGCTTAAACCTTCACCGGTTAAGTTTTCAATCAGTTTTGGTACTACGGGTATAATTATACCCAGGCCAATTACATCAACCAATATGGTAACAAATATAAACCCTAAGGCTGCGCTGCGTTTTACTGTCATAAAAAAGAATTAAAAATTACAAATGTTAGTACTTTAAATACTGTACATAAATACAAAAAATAAAACAGGCTGTTTAAATTAAATTTAAACAGCCTGTTTGTTTTGTGATCCCGCTGGGATTCGAACCCAGGACCCCTACATTAAAAGTGTAATGCTCTACCAGCTGAGCTACGGAATCGTTTGTTTGCTTTAAAGAAGCGAGTGTTAAATTTAGCTAACACTTATTCCTTTTTAGCGGGTGCAAATATAGGTTTATTCTTATTCGATGCAACATATTTCGAAAATATTTTTCCGTTATTTTTTCAGCTACATCAAGTTTTTTTTCTATTCACTTAATTCTAGCCATTTTAACTCTTTTTCATCAATGGCATTATTGACTTCTATCAGTTCTTTACCCCATGCAGCAATTAAGTCTGATTGGCTACCGGGTGCACTCAGCTTTGTTTCCAAGTCGGTTTTTAACTGGTGCAGGTTTTTTAAATCGGCCTCCAGTTGTTCAAACTCTCTTTGTTCTTTATAAGTTAATTTACGTTTGGCAGGCTCTGTTTTGGGTGCAGGTATATTAACCGTTTCCTGTTTACTATTGGCTCTGTTGGCTTCCTGTTTAGCTTCATAAATAGCAGCCTGTTTTTCTTCCTGCTCATTTAAATACTCCTGGTAGTTGCCATTAAACGATCTTATTTCGCCTTCGCCTTCAAACACAAATAAACTATCAACAATGGTATCCATAAAATACCTGTCGTGGGTTACTACCATAATACAACCTTCGTATTCCTCTAAAAACTCCTCCAATACATTCAGGGTTTCTATATCTAAATCGTTGGTAGGCTCATCCAGCACCAAAAAATTAGGCTTACTCATTAATATGGTTAATAAATACAACCTGCGTTTTTCGCCTCCGCTTAAAGCACTTACATAATTATGTTGTTTTTTAGGGTCGAATAAAAAGCGGGTTAACAGTGTTTTGGCTGTTAGCTTCTCCCCTTTGGTCATTTCTACATACTCGGCTATATCGGTTATTACCTCTATTACACGCTTGTCTTCTTTAAGCTGCATGCCCGACTGGCTGTAATAACCAACCTTAACCGTATCGCCCAGGCTAATTTTACCTCCATCGGGTTTCTCCGTACCCAATAGCATATTTAAAAAGGTAGTTTTACCTACCCCGTTTTTACCTATTATACCAATACGTTCGCCCGGTTTAAATATATAAGTAAAGTCTTTGCAAATAGGCAATGAACCAAAACTTTTCTGTAACTGTTGAACTTCTAAAATTTTAGAACCCAAACGCTCCATTTTCATTTTTATCTCCACCTTGCTGTCATCGCGCTTAAACGAAGCTTTTTCCTGCACTTCGTAAAAAGCTTCTATCCTGCTTTTTGATTTGGTGGTTCTGGCTTTAGGTTGCTTACGCATCCACTCCAACTCCTTACGCATGTGTTTTCTGGCAGCAGCAGCCTCCTTATCCTGGTACTCTTCCCTTTGTGCTTTTTTCTCTAAAAAATAAGCATAGTTACCTCTGTGGGTATATAATTTACCTTCGGCTAATTCAATTATTTCATTACATACCTTATCCAAAAAATACCTGTCATGCGTAACCAGTAATAAAGTAATATCATTTACCGTTAAATGGGCTTCTAACCATTCTATCATTTGTATATCCAAATGATTGGTAGGCTCATCCAGAATAATAAAATCGGGCTGTTGTACCAATACACGGGCAATGGCCAAACGCTTTTTTTGCCCGCCACTTAAGCTGTTAATAGTACTGTGTAAGTTATTATGTAAGTTAAGTTGCTGTAATATGGTTTTAATTTTGGTTTCAATATCCCAGGCATTTAAATTATCCATGGCCTCCATGGCATATTGCAATTCGTTCTGCAAAGCCTCACTGTTGGGGTCTTTATCCAGGCGCTCCAACACATCATCGTAAGTGGCTACACACTGCAATAATTCATTGTCTGATTTATAAATAGCCGTCCAAACATCGTCCGTATCATAAAACTGTGGCTCTTGTTCAATATAAGCCCAACGTATATTTTTATCAATAATTACCTGTCCTTCGTCAGCGGTATCGCGTCCGCTTAATATATTGAGTAAACTGGTTTTGCCCGAGCCGTTTTTAGCAATTAATGCAACCCTTTGGCCTTTTGTTACTGTAAATGTTAAGTTATTGAATAAATGTCTTTCCCCATAATGTTTAGCGAGGTTTTCGGCACGTAAATAATTCATGGCGCAAGTTTAAGCTAATTTGCCTAGCTTAAATAACAATAAGTTTAACATTTAAATCAGTAAGCCAGCGGGTAAAATGATGACTTAGTCAACGAGCCATACTTTATAACTAACAATCAAACAATTAAAACAATATAGCGTTTTAAACATTATTTATTATTTACCATACAACCAACCATTTGTCCTAATAATCGTTATAACTAGCCAAACAAACTGCGTATGAAAAAAACCTCTTTACTTATTAAATTAATTATTGTTTTATTGCTTTCATCTGTTACGGCAGATGTATTTACCAATTCCACTAACCCACCGGCCGGCACTACCGGAGGACCTTCGGAAGGAAGCTGCTCCACCTGCCACGGTAGCGGTAATATTACTTTAGGAACCAATTGGTCGGCCATAAGTTTAACAGGTATTCCGGGGCCTGGATATACTCCGGGCAGTACTTATATTATAACGGTTGCAGGTAATGCAGCAGCAACCAGTAAAAACGGATTTCAAGTAACCGTTTTAAACAGTGCCAATAATCCGGCTGGTACATTGGCTTCAGGAACGGGCAGCGGCTTAACCACCAATGCGGGAAGGAGCTATGTGCGCCAAACAACAGCCACCCAAAGCTCATGGAGTTTTACCTGGACCGCTCCAAACCCGGGCGTAGGTGCTGTTACTTTTTACCTGGCTTACAATGCCACCAATAACAACAGCAGTGCCGATATTGGCGATAATGTTTACATAAAAGCATTTACCTTTACCGAAGCCAGCCAAAATTTACCTACGGCTGTAATTACTCCTTCTGCTACTACTGTTTGCTTAGGCGATACTTTGTTTTTAAGTGGCAGCGGAATAAATAACCCCACTACTTTTAACTGGCAGTTTTTAGGAAATACACCTAATAGTGCCACTGGTCAAAATGTATTTGTGGTTTATACCAGTGCAGGTATAAAAACCATCCGCTTAACCACCTCCAACAACGATGGCAGTTCTTCACCCACCAATCAAAACATAACAGTGGTGGCAAAACCAAGCTCAACCATAACTGCCAG
>CAYTWI010000153.1:0-6173 GCA_964442045.1 uncultured Bifidobacterium sp. | reverse complement strand
CATATCAGGCATAGAATAATCAACAGTTATTAGGTCTGGCTTTTCATGTATCTTTAGTAATGCATCTTGTGCATTAAAAAATGTTTCTACTGTGTATTCAGGATTTAAAGAGATTGTATACTTTAAAAAGTTATTATACCATTTGTCATCTTCGACAACAAAAACTTTGTATGAATCTTTTGAATAAGCCATCTATCGCAAATTAACATTTATTTCTGTTATGAAACAAAGTAATAAAATGGGAATAAAGCTTAATAATAAAAAATTATCTTTCGATGTGTTTTTTTAGGAAATCATTGTAAGCCAGCGATATTCCTTTTTCAAGAGAGGTTTTAGCTACCCAGCCCAATGCATTAATTTTAGAAACATCCATTAACTTACGTGGAGTTCCATCTGGTTTGGTAGTATCAAAATGAATATCGCCCTGATAACCAATAATGTGTTTTATTGTAAAAGCTAATTCTTTAATTGATATATCTGTTCCTGAACCAATATTTAAAAATTGTGCTTCGTTGTAATTGAGCATAAGCATGTAAGCGGCTTCTGCTAAATCATCTACAAACAAAAATTCACGCAATGGCGTACCTGTTCCCCAAACGTCTATAGACGAAAGGTTTTGTTCTTTAGCTTCGTGAATTCGCCTGATAAGAGCAGGTAAAACATGGCTGTTTTGAGGGTGGTAATTATCATTGTAGCCATACAAATTGGTTGGCATAACGGCTATAAAATTGCAGCCGTATTGTGCACGATATGCTTCACACATTTTTATACCGGCAATTTTTGCAATGGCATAGGGTTCGTTTGTTTGTTCTAATGTGTCCGTTAACAGGTATTCTTCTTTTAGTGGTTGGGGAGCCATTTTGGGATAAATACAGCTGGAACCAAAGAACATCATTTTTTTTACATGGTGTACGTAACATTGATGAATCACATTGTTTTGAATCATCAGGTTTTCATATATAAACTGCGCGCGGTAAGTATTGTTGGCTACAATACCACCTACTTTAGCCGCAGCCATAAAAACATAATCAGGTTTGTGCTTGGCAAAAAAATCGGCTACCGCAGATTGATTGGTTAAGTCTAATTCTGACGATGAAACGCCAAATACATTGGTGTATCCTTCTGCTATTAATTTTCTGTAAACAGCAGAGCCAACCATACCTCTGTAGCCGGCAATAAATATTTTATCTGTTTTGTTCAATGTAAATACCAGTTAATAATAACAATAAGTTGTGTATTTAACTATTCAAAATAGTTCAAAGTATTGTAACCGTTTTCTTTTAAAAAGCGTTCTTTCTTCATTAGTTTTAAATCGCTTTTCATCATATCGTTTACAAGAGCCTGTAAGTTATATTTAGGTTTCCAACCCAATTTGGTTTGTGATTTTGTAGCATCGCCAATTAACAGTTCTACTTCGGTTGGTCTGAAATAACGAGGGTCAACGGCTACTATTTCATCACCAATTTGTAGTTTACAGTCCTTGGCAATTTCTAAAAACTCCAGACGGCTTTGGTCAATGGCTTCAACAAAACCTATTTCGTTTTCATTTTCACCTTTAAAGCCTACTGTTATTCCTATATCATTAAAAGCCATTTTTATAAAATCGCGGATGGTAGTAGTTATACCGGTAGCAATTACAAAGTCTTCAGGTGTGTCTTGCTGTAAAATTAACCACATTGCTTCTACGTAGTCTTTGGCATGTCCCCAATCGCGTTGTGCGTTTAAATTACCAAGGAATAATTTATCCTGTAAACCCATTACAATTTTACTTGCAGCACGTGTAATTTTACGGGTGACAAAGGTTTCGCCACGTACCGGACTTTCGTGGTTAAATAAAATACCATTACAAGCAAACATGTTGTAGGCTTCACGGTAGTTTACAGTTATCCAGTAAGCATATAATTTAGCCACAGCATAAGGTGAGCGCGGATAAAAAGGGGTTGTTTCCGATTGAGGAACGGCCTGCACTAATCCGTATAGTTCAGAGGTTGAAGCCTGGTAAACTCTTGTTTTGTTTGTTAAGCCACAAATACGTAGTGCTTCCAATATACGCAAAGTACCTATTCCGTCAGCATTAGCAGTATATTCAGGAGTTTCAAAACTAACATGTACATGGCTCATAGCCGCTAAATTATAAATCTCGTCAGGTTGTGTTTCCTGTATGATTCTAATTAAATTGGTACTATCTGTTAAATCGCCATAATGTAATTTTAAATTAACATGTTTTTCATGCGGATCCTGGTATAGGTGGTCAATCCTGTCAGTATTAAATAAAGAACTTCTGCGTTTTATGCCATGCACTTTATAGCCTTTTGCCAGCAAAAATTCCGCTAAATAAGCTCCGTCTTGTCCTGTTATACCTGTAATGAGGGCTGTTTTCATTTAATAATAGTCTTAAAAATAAAGGGCAATGATAAGAAAAAAATATGTTTGGCTGAATATAAAATTAATTCAACTGCATCTGCTTCTTATAAATATCCATCATTTCAGTTTTGGTGTTTTCTGTAAACTTGGAATTATAAATGAGTTTATACTGGCTTCCCATTTCAATGCTATCATATAGTTTGGCAATAATTTCTCTTGAATAAAATATCGCAATGAGTTCATTTTTGTAAAAAACAATCAGGATGCGTGGAGTATAATTGTGTTTTGCAAAATTATATTCATTAAGCACAAACGACTGATATTTACTGTTTGAATCAGTGCTTACATAATCAAATGCTTTTAAGTGTTTTTCAAACAGCTCAAATTCAGCGTTTTGTTTTGCAGTTGATAAAATTTTATTTATATCCAGTTCTGGTATGGAGTTGGTATTAATACAGGCCTGCTGCATTAAGCCACTCAGTTCAAAAACATAATAGGAGTCAAGCTCGGCTATAAATTTATAGGGTGTAAAATCAATTAAAGACACTCCAATTTGTTTCCTGTTTTCATTAAATAATTTGGCTTGCGAGAGTATTTGCTGCTCATCGTAAACCTTTTGTTTTAATACCAGTACTTTTACTAAAATCTGCTGCCAGTTTTGATCAACCGGAAAACAGTAAAAAGTAGTATTACCAAAAAGAGTGAACATATCTGTACCCCCTTTTTTATCTTTTATATTACAATAGCCATAAGTATTTTCGGCCTTAACTGTACTGTTTGTCAGTATAATAAAAATAAAAAGACTGCTGTAAGTTAATACAGCGAGTCTTTTAAGTATGGTTTTTGTATGAAAATTATTTTTTAGCAAATTGATTTTTAATCACCCCAAATACAATTGGCAATACAGATACGAAAACTATGCCAAGTACTACTTTTTCAAAATTGTGTTGTACCCATTCATTGCTTCCTAAAAAATACCCGGCCAGGGTTATTGATGATACCCAAAGTACCGCACCAATAAAGCAAAATGTAATATAGCGGGCATAATTCATGCTGCCAATACCAGCCACAAAAGGAGCAAACGTTCTTACTATTGGTACAAAGCGCGCTACTATAATAGCTGCCGAACCATGTTTGGTGTAAAAGTCTTCCGTTTTTTGAATGTATTCTTTTTTAATGGTGAATAAGCCGAATAGCTTTGCGCCTTCGCCTTTTTTAGCTAGGAATTTTCCAATAAAGTAATTTGTATTATCGCCTAGTAAAGCAGCCACAATTAAGAGTAAAATAATCAATATTACATCTAAGTTATTAGAGGCATTACCTGCTAATACACCTGCTGCAAACAAAAGAGAGTCGCCAGGTAAAAGGGGTAAAACAACCAGACCAGTTTCGCAAAATACAATTAAAAATAACAAGCCATAAATCCAAAGGCCATGATTAGAAACAAAAGCTTCTAGAAAGCCTTTAGTATTGGTCAATAATTCTTTTAAAGTTTCGAGTATCTCCATACTGCAAGTTTATTATTTATTATATAAGTTTACGTGTACTGAATGATAAATTTTTCCACGTAAAAGTAGTAGTGTATTCAAAAGGTATATGTAAAAATGAATATGGGTAAAACAGTAGCTCCCTGTTTTGTGTTGTAACTTTAAACAAATAATAAAGCCTTTTTGTCAGCAAAAATAAATGGCATCGCACTTGACAATGTAGACCATGAATATATATTTGAAAAAAACAAAAACTAAATAATTATAATATGGATGTAGGAAAAGAATTTAGAAAATATGCCATCAAACATCAGGGCATAAGCAGTTTAAAAGTGGATGCTTACATGGAAAGCATTCCGCAAAATATGACTCGTACGGTAATTGAAGAACGTCCAATGAACTTTAGAGAGATTGACGTTTTCTCGCGTTTAATGGCTGATAGAATATTGTTTTTAGGAACCGCAATTGATGATTATATAGCCAATATTGTACAAGCACAATTGTTATTTTTAGAATCGATGGATGCACGCAGAGATATTCAAATGTACATTAATAGTCCGGGGGGCTCGGTTTATGCAGGCTTGGGTATTTATGATACAATGCAATGGATACAACCTGATGTTGCAACTATTTGTACCGGTTTAGCAGCGTCAATGGGTGCTGTATTACAATGTGCAGGAGCCAAAGGTAAACGTACTGCTTTACGTCATGCTCGTATTATGATTCACCAACCATTGGGTGGGGCACAAGGTCAGGCTAGCGATATAGAAATAACAGCGCGTGAAATTCAAAAATTAAAAAAAGAGTTGTACGATATTATTTCGCACCACAGCGGTCAGCCGTTTGAAAAAGTAGAAGCAGATAGTGATCGTGATTACTGGATGATAGCAGAAGAAGCTAAAGCTTATGGTATGTTAGATGATGTATTGATTAAACCTAAAAAAGATGAAGTAGCAAAATAATAGCAGATTCTTTAAAAATAGTAAACACCTTAATAATCAAATTTATTAAGGTGTTTTTTTTATGTTTTAAGTTAAACTTTAAAGTCAACCGAATAAATTGTATACAATTAAAAAATAGATATTGATTATACTGAAGCAATTATTAATTTGCAGCCAATCAGGAAAAAAGTGCAGATAGGCCTGTTTAAGCGCCTTACAAAATTAATATGCTTTTAAAAACCAAGGCCATTGTTATAAAAACCATTGATTATAGCGAAAATAGCGTTATTGTTAAGTGTTTTACAGAGCAATTTGGTTTACAAACCTATCTCATTAATGGCGTTAAAAACAAACGGGGCGTTATTAAACCATCCCATTTAATGCCTTTAAATTTATTGGATTTGGATGTTTACCATCAGTTAAATAAAAACCTTCAACGCATTAAGGAATTGAAATGTCAGCCCATTTTAAAATCATTGCACTACGATTTAATTAAAAGCAGTATTGGCATTTTTATCAGCGAAATTTTAAACAAAACATTACAAGCAGAAAATCAATCAGACAAAAACTTATTCGATTTTTTATATACCGTTATACAATACCTTGATTTAACCGAGCAAAACCTGGCCAACTTCCCTGTTTACTTTATGCTGCAGCTAAGCCAGTATTTAGGCTTTGGCCCAAAAATGAATTACAGTGAAGTAAATGATAGTTTTGATTTGGAAGAAGGTGTTTTTAAGTCAACCATTTTTGGCGATATAAATGTGGTGGAAACAGCACAGGCTGTTCATTGGGCTACATTATGTACAGCCAGTTTTGAAGACTTCTGCCATATAAATATTACCAGGCAAAACAGGCAAACACTGTTAACACATGCCATGGAATATTATAAGTTTCATATTGGTGAATTCAGGGAATTAAAATCGCACAAAGTATTAATGGAAGTTTTGGCCTAATTATTATCAAAAACATTGCAATCAAATTATATATATAAAGTTTTTTTTATAAGTGGAAGCCTCCTCTTGTGTTTACTCTGTTTAAGTCAGTTTAAAAACTGCAATACCGAAAATTTTGGTTTAAAAAAGGTAGATATTTTAGCCGATGTAAGAAAAGACACAACGACTAAAAAAGTAGTTAAAGTAAAAAAGCAAAAAGTTAAAGATGCTAGTGGGCAAATACAGGAAATAGTCCCTTTTGAAGATTTTACTGAAGGCAAGCAAGGCTTAAAAATATTTGCAGATGCATTAAAGGATATGCAAAAGGATAAAACAAAAGTACGCATAGCTTTTTTTGGCGATTCTTTTATTGAAGGAGATATGCTTACGAGCGATATCAGGGACACCTTACAATATATATTTGGTGGAAGCGGTGTAGGATTTGT
>CAYTWI010000152.1:0-6189 GCA_964442045.1 uncultured Bifidobacterium sp. | reverse complement strand
AACATTGCCAAATCCTGATATTCTAACAGTAGGAATACCCGCAGCAGTAATCAATATTTCGCGTTGGCGATAAATAGCCCATGAACGTTGTGTGGCATCATCAAAAGTAACGGTCATGTTTCCGGTAATTTTATGTATTACACTTGGCCCGCCTGCGGTTAATAAAGTAACCAAACCTCCATTTACATTGTTTACTATATGGGTTCCGTTTAAAGTAATGCTTTTATTGGTGTTGTTATTTCTTATCATTAAGTTAGTGAACGTAATGGTTATAACCGAATTGGCATCGCGCCATTTAGCACCAGAGGTTAACTGTACGGTAACTTGTCCGCTACGGAAACGACTTCCGTCAGCATTGTTACCATTGTAGGTAATAATGAATTTTTTATCGGCAATAACAGAATCAATAGTAGCACCTGCAGGTGTAAAGCCTCCTTTACCTAGGCTAGAAGCACCCATTACATTGTTTACTTCGTTTAATGAAGTTTCAGTTTCGTTAGAGAACGATGATTCGTCAGATGAATGCTGTATTTGTGTTGCGGTGTCGTCAGTTACAGAATCAGTACTGTCTTTTTTGCACGATTGTACACCAAATGTAAATAATGCAACCAATGCAATGAATAAATTAAATTTAAGCGTTTTCATAATATGTGGGTTAATATGTTTGTTGAGATAGAATAAAAATGAAATGGTTTAACGCACCTTTCAATTTAATATCACAATACATAAAAAGCCATTGCTTTTACTTTAAGAAAGCTTCCGCTATGAGCAGGTCTTCAGGCGTAGTTATTTTTATATTTTTATAATCGCCCTGTATTAAATGGATGGCATGTCCGTTTTCTTCCAATACGCCTGCATCATCAGTAAAGTTAATATGTTCAGCCTTTGCATAAGCCTCTTTGATAAGCTTGCTCTGAAAAGTTTGTGGCGTTTGTATCAGGTAATAATTGTTCCTGTTGGCACTTCGGTTGCTTAATAAATCAACCCTGCGTATAGAATCTTTTAAAGGCACACTGACAACTGCATTGCCTTTTGCCTGTGCCGTATTAAAGCTGTTGTCAATAATAGCTGTGGTAATAAATGGCCTTACCCCATCGTGTATGGCAACCAAACTGTTATTGTCTATTTGGTCAAGCCCGTTACGCACCGAGTAAAAACGTGCATCGCCTCCGGCTATTACCCGGTGTGGAATGGTGAACTTGTATTGCTTGCATAAGCTTTGCCATGTTTCAAATTCACTCACGGGCAAAACAAGTAATATCTCATCAACCTTTGCCGTGTGAAAAGCGTCTATCGTATGCATTAAAACAGGCTTATTACCTATCAGTAAAAATTGTTTAGGTATATCTGCGCCCATACGTGTTCCGCTACCACCTGCTACTACTAATGCTATTTTTTTCATTGCTGAAACCATTTCAAAACGAGAGGGTAAAAGTAATCTTAAACTGCATAAATAAAAAGGCCGGACTCATTACAAGTCCGGCCTTTTAAAAAATATAATGAAGCGGGTATTAGATAGTTCCTGCTACTGCTTTTTGAACTAAATCAGCTGCTTCTTTTAATACGATAGCCGAGTAAACTTTTAATCCGCTTTCGTCAATTAATTTTTTAGCTGCTTCTGCATTGGTTCCTTGTAAACGCACTATAATAGGTACCGGAATATTACCAATTGACTGGTAAGCATCAACAACACCTTGCGCAACCCTGTCGCAACGAACAATACCACCAAAAATATTAATTAAGATAGCTTTTACGTTCGGGTCTTTTAAAATAATACGGAAACCTGCTTCTACTGTTTTAGCATTGGCACTACCTCCCACATCCAGGAAGTTAGCAGGCTCACCACCACTTAATTTAATAATATCCATAGTAGCCATAGCCAAACCTGCACCATTAACCATACAACCTACGTTGCCGTCTAATTTTACATAGTTTAAGTTAAATTCTTTAGCTTCTACTTCTGTAGGGTCTTCTTCGGCAGTATCACGCATAGCTGCGTAATCAGCATGACGGTATAAAGCATTATCATCAATATCTACTTTACCATCTACTGCTATAATTTTATCATCGCTGGTTTTTAAAACCGGGTTAATTTCAAACATAGCTGCATCAGCATTTACATAAGCTTTGTATAAAGCAGTAACAAATTTCACCATTTGTTTAAATGCTTCACCTTCACAACCTAAATTAAAAGCAATTTTACGCGCTTGGAAAGCCTGTAAACCTACTTTAGGGTCAACTGTTTCTTTATGAATTAAGTGTGGAGTATGTTCAGCTACGTGCTCAATATCCATTCCACCTTCGGTACTGTAAACAATAATGTTTTTGCTTTGACCTCTGTCAAGCATTACACTCATATAATATTCTTTAGGTTCGTTAGGACCCGGGTAATATACATCTTGTGCTACTAAAACTTTGCTTACTAATTTACCTTTAGGGCCTGTTTGAATAGTAACTAAAGTACCTCCAATTAAGTTGCCTGCAATTTCTTTGGCTTTATCAGCATTTTTAGCAACAGCAACACCGCGTTGCTCTTTTCCTATAATGCTTCCTTTACCACGACCACCGGCATGAATTTGTGCTTTTACCACTACAAAGTCACTACCAAACTGGTCTTTTAATTTTAACGCAGCAGCATGAGCCTCATCAGGATTTTCTGCAACGATGCCTTCTTGCACAGCAACGCCAAACGATTTTAAAATTTGTTTGGCTTGATATTCATGTATATTCATTTTGTAAAATTATAATTCTTTAAAGTGCGCACGAAAATAGCAGTTTACACCAATTTAGCAATTAAAAATTTATAGATATATGTTATATAATTTATTTGCTTTTTTCAGAGTGCTATGAGCCGAATAGGTTGATAATTAGCAGTTATACGGGCAGATTGA
The DNA here is from genome assembly GCA_964442045.1 of uncultured Bifidobacterium sp. Classification (GTDB taxonomy): domain Bacteria; phylum Bacteroidota; class Bacteroidia; order UKL13-3; family UKL13-3; genus JAAFJM01. The sequence continues at coordinate 3,298 of CAYTWI010000152.1, read as the reverse complement.
TGGGATGGGTAAAACCCTTATTGATTGCAAGATTATATTGTTGCTCCTTGAATGTATCAATTTAGATAACTTTTTAGATTTTCTACGTATTTGGCAAAAGCTTTGGTCCCTTTGTCTGTTTTTTTGCAAATAGTAAGCGGGTAATTATCTCTGAAAGTTTTGTTTACGGTAATGTATTCGGCCTTTTTGAGCTTATCTATCTGCACACTCAAATTACCTGAAGAAGCTTCTGTTTTCTCCTTCAGGTAATTAAATTCAGCTTCTTCCACTGTCATTAATAACGACATGATAGCTAAACGAAGCTGTGAGTGTAATATGGGATCAAGTTCTTTGAACACTATTGTTTGCTTTCTTTTTTAATAAATAGCCGGGAATAATAAAACCTCCTAATACACCTATTGCTATCAGTAGCAGGTGAGCTTCGGTACTGGCCCATAAATAACCTGTTAAAGCTAACGACCAGTTTAAAGCTGCTCCCCACATTAAAGGTTTAAATTTTAATAAACCTCCCGATATGTAAAGCCAAATAGCATAAATGAGCATAATGGTAGGGTAAAAGGCTTTCCATTGTTCGCCAGCCGGCATGGCAAAACAAACAATAAATAATGAAATAGCATAAGCCGCAACCGAAACAGACATACTCTGAGACACATAAGTTTTAACTTTTGTTCTTTGTTTGGCTTCTTTCTTTGAAACAATAGCAGTAACTATACCTCCTAAAGGCATTAATACTATCCAAGGTAATGAGTGGAATTCAAACAAATCAAAGTGTAAAATAATGAAGTTACTAAAGGCAGCTATTAATACCAACCAACCCCAGAAATAATACAAAAATCCATTGTCGCGTATATCTTCTTTTGTTTTGCTAATCATTTCCTCAATCAGCAAGATGGCTTCTTTCTCTTTCATGGTATAATTACTTAACTAAAATTTTTGTACGGTTAATGCTTGAAACATGCTCGGTTTGCAAAATATACAAGCCTTCTTTTAGGTTGCTTAAATCAGCCTGGTATTGCGTATCGTTGTGTTTAGCTGAATATACCAACTTACCTTCCATATCAAAAATAGAAAGGTTCAATATTTTTTCATTGGCACTTACATGAATAGTAGCATTGGTTGGGTTAGGCCAAACAGTTACGTGGTTTAAGTTTGTAGCTGTTTCATTTACTCCGGCAGCGTAATACAACAAATCTATATCATCTAAGTAAAGTGTAGAGCCAACGGTGGGGTTAAATCCATCTATGCTTGATGAGGCAATGAAAAAAGCAGAATCAGGTGTTGCGTTTGAAAAGTATTTAAAATTAACTACTGCCAGCTGATAGGTGCTAAAGGTTCCGAACAGTTCTGCCTGTGCCATTCCTATGGTATCAATTTGTTGGGTAGTGGTATTCCATTTGGTTAAAAAGTAACCCAATACTGCTGTATCAGGAAGATTGAGTGTGGTTTTGTAAAAAAATCTGAGTGCCGAAGGACGTTTGCTAAATGGAATTTTCATGTGTGAAAAGTCAGGCTGTCCGTTTGCATCTAAAATAGGGCCGGAACACAATACACCAGATAAGTCTGCAAACTGACCATCTTTTGATTCCAGTTTTGCTGCATAAGTACCACTATGTGCATCTGTGGTCATTTCGGTAGTGGCCTGAAAACCGAAAGCAATTAGCTCGTTAAGTGTGTACCAATTACGAGGATTAGCATAACCGTCAATTGAATCCCATTGTTCAAAATTTCCGTTTTGTAAAGGTTCTACTTGTTGTGCTACAACGCTGCTGCTGCCAAAGGCAAATAAAGCGATTAGTAAAATGAATAAGTGTCTCATAATTTAAGTTTTTAATTTGATGGAGCAAATATTTATAAATTAGTTTATAATATAAACTAATTTATAAATAAATATGTAATTGACTGGAAATCAGATAAAAATTTTAATAAAGGTTTTTACTTGTTTAAAAAAGGAGAGTTCTCTGACTCTTCCGGCTGAAAGTGGTATTGCTTTAACGCAGTAATAATAGCAAAGCTGCCCCACAGGATAATGGCAATTTTATCAGTTTCGCTATAACTGTTTAAAAGACCATGTATCAGGTAAGTGAATAAGCCCACCAGGGTTGATATGGCAATAATTTTTACTTCTATATTATCGGTTTTAAAAATAATTTCATATCCAACGCTGTAAACCAGATAAATAATAGCTAAAAAAGTTAATAGGCCCGGCCAGCCACTTTCAGCCAAAGGCCCTAAATATTCATTGTGCGAAGCACCAACATCACCAAAATAAGTAGTAATTTCTGTTTCAAATTCCGGCTCCTGGTATACTCCGTATGCAAATGAAAATGTACCCGGTCCAAAGCCTAGCCAGGGGCGTTCTTTATTCATGTTGAGTGCTGCCACATACCTGTTTACACGTTCTAAATTTGATACATCGTTATTGATATTACTAACCGATTCCAAGTGCCTGTCAAAACCTTCTGCGCTGTTTTGTTTGTTATCAGATAAACGGTAAATAATTTCATCGCTGTTTATATATACCAATACTACAATAGCTATAAAAGCAGCCAGTAAAAACTTAAATTTAATTTTTAACCAAATAAGGCAAAGCAAAGCAAAGCCACCTGCAAGGCTTAACCAGGCCGCACGTGTATAGCTGAATATAACACCTAGTATAAAGGCCACCAGCATAACACCTGTTACACTCAATAACCATGGTGATATTTTAAGGCGGTAAGCATACAGCAGGTTTAAAAATAAGTATGGAATAAAAAATGCAATGGCTGCCGCATACACGCCATGACCTACATAAAATGGCTGCATAATGGTAAATGAAACTATTTGTGCAAAATCGTACTGGCTATGTTGTACGAAGGTGTAAATAATAACAATAAACAAACCGGCTATATGCAGCCATATAAAAGCATGGATGTTTTTGATATTTTTGAATAAGACTACTGCCAGAAAATAAAAGGTAGTAATGTACCAGATACGGGCTATTACAAACTTAATGGATACCCATATATGATCGCTGAAAATGCAGTCGAACAGGAGCCATGCGGTATTAACAAATATGGCAATGGTAATGGGTTGTTTAAAAATTCTGTAATCGTAATTACCATCAATAATGTATTTAAAAATAACGGTACTGGTTAGTAGCATGAGCAAAGGCTCATCAGGTAAGCTAATACCTAAGCCACCACCAATGCTGTCAAACTCAATTGACAGGGGTATAATAAAGGAAAGGAATAATATTAACAGATCGGAACGGAAAATAGCAGTTAGTAAAATAAGTGCTACTACCGGTAGTACAGCTAAC
>CAYTWI010000151.1:0-6193 GCA_964442045.1 uncultured Bifidobacterium sp. | reverse complement strand
CTACCATGAACAAGTGTATCCGCATGGCCAGCAACAGTCTTTATTTTTGGGACATTTACCCGTTTTTGCCAACGGCATGCCGCGATGCTTATCCGCAGTTTGTAGCTGCTGCTTATATTATGAACTATTATAAAGAACATAATATTAAACCAAGTAACCCTGACTTGCTAATAGAAAGCGATAGTGTTTTAGTCAATAAACCTTTATCGTTTGAGCAAATTGCATCAACCCTGACAGTTAATATAGAAGACCTGCGCACATTGAACCCCGTGTTTAAAAAAGACATTATACCCATGAGTGCCGATGGTTATTTTGTAAAGTTGCCTAAAGCCAAATCGCGCTTGTTTTATCTATTGCACGATAGTGTTTACAAACCTGTAAATACAGAAGTTACACCCATTATAATACAACAGGAAGAACCCAAACCAGAAACCAGTGAACCAATAACACCCGAGGTTAAAGAAGATTCGAAACCTAAAAAGAAAAAACCAGATGTTGTTGAAGAGGATGATGCCGGAGAAAAGAAGGTAAAGCAAGCCAAAGTAACTTATATTGTTAAGAAAGGCGATATTTTAAATGATATAGCCGATTGGTTTGACTGCACCAATGCCGACATAAAAAAATGGAATAAGATTAAATCCAACCAGGTTCAAAAAGGTCAGAAACTAACCATTTACGTAGCTGCTAATAAAACAGGATACTATAAACGCATTAACAAAATGCCTACCAAGCAAAAGAAAAAAATTAAACGTAAAGATTAATTATAGTAGCAGCCTGAAGGTAATATGCAGTAAACATTGTGTTATACATTTGGTAAACAAATTGTATTAAAACATTTACAATAAGCTCCTAGTAAAGTTTGCTAAAAGTCTATATTTGTTCGCAATGAAAAAAATAACATTCGGGTATTTCTACTTTACATGTTTGCTTTTATTGGTATTTCAAACCGGTTTTGCACAATCAAATCAAAACACTGACACAGCCAATTCAACGGTTTCTTCCATCAATAAAAAAAGACTGGGCATTGTTTTAGGGGCAAGTTCATTAACCTTAGCTGCATCTTATATTTATGTACAAAATGTTTGGTGGAGCGAAAACATACAATCATTTCATTTTGATGACGGGGCCGATTACAAGTATGCTATGAACTTAGATAAATGCGCCCATTTAATGGGCGGATTAATTTTGGCAGAACTAACCCACGATGCCCTAAAATGGACAGGCTTAAATGAAAATAAAGCTTACTTTTATTCCTTTGTATTGGGTACTACCATGCATACTTTTATTGAAATAAAAGATGGTTTTGCCAAAACATATGGCTTTAGTATTGGTGATATAGGAGCAGGAACAATAGGTAGCGCTATTCCTTATTTAAAATATAAATTTCCAAAACTGAACGCCTTTAACTTTAAGTTTAGTTACTATAAACATGATGATTATTACTTCAAACAATTTTCACATGGTGATTGGATTGACGATTATATGAACCATACTTACTGGCTTACTTTAAGCTTAAACGATTGGTTGCCTAAAGGTTCAAAGGTTGAAAAAGTATGGCCTGATTTTTTATGTTTGGCAGGAGGTTTTGGTGTAGATAATACTTTGAACTGGTACTACAAAGGTATTAACGAACCTGAAAACAAAGGAAAAGGTAATTACGAATACTATCTATCGCTTGATATTGACTGGAGAAAAATAATCCCTCAAAAAACCGATGGGCAAAAAATACTAGCGCGTACGCTCAATTATATAAAAATTCCTTTGCCCACTCTACGCGTAGGGCCAAGTACAGAGTTTTACTGGCTGTTTTTATAAACCCTATCGTTCCTGCTTTACCAGAGTAAAGAAGTTTCCTTCTAAAGGTAAATAACCATACTCATAACAAAACAAATAAGTAGCACCTGCTTTTGTTACATAGGTATGTGTATGGTACGAAAAGTTAAATCCTTTATCCTGTAGTTTTTTTAAACTTACACTGGTCTTACTCTCCTTGTCGGGAATAAGCTCTTCCATAATCCGCCTGTTTTTACGCAAAATATTATTTACCGACTTTACAAAAGCAGTTGCATCGCTGTTTAACCTATTGTTAAAATTACTCCTGCAAGCATCGTCACAAAATTTTTTATCAATTCTACCCTTTAGTGGTTCACCACAGGTCGCACAGGTTTTTGTTTCCATTTAGTTGAATTTTAAAGCAATATACATTTATATTTTCCGATTGCAAACGGATAAATCGGATACTTCCGTTAATAAATGTTTATCGCACGGCTTTGTTTTTAAGGCCGCTACATCTTTGCATCGTTCATTTATAACAAAACAGTAAGTGCAACAACAAGTTAAAATTATTATTCATTTAAAAACAAAAACAACACGTATGAACAACTTAAAAAACAGCGTTCGCTTAATTGGTAATTTAGGCATGAGCCCAGAAGTAAAAGAAACTGCTAATGGAAAAAAATTAGCCAAATTCAGTATTGCAACCAATGAAAGTTACAAAGATGAAAACGGTCAAAAAGTAGAAGAAACCATCTGGCATAACTTAATAGTATGGGGCAAACAGGCAGATATTGCTGAAAAGTATTTAACCAAAGGCAGTGAAGTAGCCATAGAAGGGAAATTGAGTAACCGTAACTATACCGATAAAGAAGGTATAAAAAGATATGTTACCGAAATTATTGTAAATGAATTCCTGCTGCTGGGCAACAGAACAAAATAAGGTTATTTAGCTTATCTAAACAGAAAAGGCTGTCTCTCGGGACAGCCTTTCGTGTTTAATCTTTTATAGCTTCGTAAATGGCATCCTGCACTTTAGTTCTCACACTTAACTCGCCAAATTTTTTATTATCGGCACTCGGGTGAACACGGTTACTTAAAAACACATAAACCAAATCGTTTTCCGGATCGGCCCAGGCACAAGTGCCAGTAAAACCCTGATGACCAAAAACGCTGCTATTGCATTCGCGACTAGCAGGACTATCTTTTGTAATATCCATTTCAGGTTTATCAAAACCTAAACCTCTCCTGCTTTTTTTACTGAATTTATGTGTAAACATTTCTACCGTGCTTGCTTTTAAAACCCTGTTACTGCCGTAATATCCTTTGTTTAAAAGCATTTGCATAATAATACCTACATCGTTAGCCGTAGCAAATAATCCTGCATGTCCACTCACACCTCCAAGCATAGCTGCTGCCGGATCATGTACATACCCTTTAATCAATTGTTTTCTAAAAACAGAATCGTATTCGGTTGGTACAATCCAATTATTGTTTACCGTCTTTATAGGATTATAAACCATAGTCGACAGGTTTAATGGTTTATAAAATTCTTCCTGCAAATAGCTTTCAAACTCCTGATTGGTTATTACCTCCACCATTTTACGGAGCATCATAAAACCCAAGTCACTATACAAATATTCACCCGGTTTCTTTAACTCGCTATTGGCAATGGTAGTCCAGATTTGCTTTTCGTAATTTTTATTGATGTATATATTTTTGGCTACTTCTAAAGTGTATTCTTCATTAGGTGTATCAGCGTAAACTACAGGGTTTAACTGCCCATTAGGCATTAAAGTGCTTTTATAAAAAGGTATAAATGGCGTTAAGCCAGCCTGATGCGTAAGTATATCCTGTATTTTTATTTTCTCTTTATCCGTACCTTTTAAAAAAGGCAAATACATCCCTATTTTATCATCCAGTTTAATTTTTTTCTCTTCGTACAACTTCATTACCGCCAATGTAGTACTTAGTATTTTGGTTAGTGAAGCCAAATCGTACAAATGATTGTTCTTTACCAGGGTCATGCTGTCGTAAGTATGAAAACCAAATGATTTATTATAAACTACTTTACCTCCTTTGGCCACAAAAACCTGGCAACCGGGCATGGCTTTCTGGGCAATGGCATTGTTTACTATGCTATCAATCCGTTGGAGTTTTTTATGGTCAACCTTTGCCTCCTCAGGGTATACATAATCAAACTTAGGCAATGCTTCTGTTTCTATACCGCTTCCCAGTGCAAAACTGCTTGTTACTGAAACAGGAAGTTTCCCTTTCGATTCTGTTCCACCTCCTAATATTTGTGCAGCCATTTTATTGTAGATGGGCAAATCTTCATAGGCTACAATTACATTTTTAAAACCATCAAAATGTTGTAAAATATAGGGGTTACCATGGTTTACCAAAATGGCTTTATTGCGGCTGCCTAATTGTTTTACAAAATCAATTTGTGCTTGTGTTAAACCCAACTTTTTACTTACAAACCGGCTTGTATTATGCAGACTTACTATGAGTAAATTGTAATAATCGCTTTTGGCCAAAAGACTATCAAAATTTTCCTTGGTCTCGTTTTTATCTATGGCAAAATAATCGGCTTTTAAATAATGACTTAATTGTATCTGAAAATCGCTTAAGCCTGCCGAGCCTACATTAATAGAGGCTATTTTATATTGTTCAGGATTTTGAATAGGAATAATTTTATCACCATTACGTGCTACTACAATGGCATTTTTTATGACCTGGTTAATTAATAAATCTGCTTCGTAATTGTTTAAATCAGCGTATAAATTATTTAAATCAATAGGCTGGTACTTGTTTAAACCGCACCAGTATTTAGCCAATAACACTTTTTTACAGCTCTGCTCAATTTGTGCCCAGCTAAGCTGCCCGTTTTTTATATAATCTTTAATAATAGAAATACTCAATGGCACATCTTCCACAAACAATAAAAAATCGTTACCAGCTACCAGCGCTTTGGCCGCTACTTCGCCCGGCAAGTAAGAACCACTTACGCCTTTCATGTTTAAAGCATCGGTAATAACAATACCTTCAAAACCCATTTCTTTTTGAAGTACTCCTTTTATAATAGTTGGCGAAATACTGGAAGCTAAATTAGGCGTACTATCTAAAGCCGGAACCGATAAGTGAGCACTCATTATAGCTGCCACATCGTGGTTAATTAACTCTTTAAATGGATAAAGCTCCAGGCTGTCCAGTCGTTTGCGCGAGCCTTTTATTACTGGCAGCCCGAAATGTGAATCGTTTTCTGTATCGCCATGACCCGGAAAATGTTTGGCAGAAGCTAAAATATTTTCATCCTGCATGCCTTGCATGTATGCTATTCCGTTTTTTGCTACTATGTATTTGCTCTCCCCAAAACTTCTGTCGTTTATAACCGGGTTGCTCATGTTGTTGTTTACATCTACATCAGGGGCAAAATTAAAATGGATGCCCATGCGCTTGCATTGCTTCCCCACCATCATTCCAAAATTTTTGGTTAATTCCGTTTTGTTGGCACTCCCAAAAACTAACTGACGGGGAAATACTGGCGTACTGTCTAAACGCATGCTTAAGCCCCACTCCCCATCAATACCAATTAACAGAGGTACTTTAGACACTTTTTGGTACCTGTTGGTTAAAACAGCCTGTTTGCTTGGTGTGCCTTTAAAAAAAATTAAACCTCCTACTCCTATTTCACTTACATGGCATTCAACATCTTTTTCATGGGCTTTATCTTTATTGCTCCAGGCAGCCAATATCATCAGCTGTGCAATTCTTTCATCATTGCTCAGCTTAGCATATACACTATCAACCCAGTCGTTTTGCTTTTTCCAGTTAATAGTTTGAGCGTGGCTACTGACAAAAAAAATAACACAAAATAAAAAACTTACGATGCGTTTATAAAAATAAAAATCTGATTTCAAAATTGTTAAATACATTACTTTGGCAAATTTGCACCATTTTAACACACATGTTTTACAATAGTTTTTAACAATAACACACATCCTCAGGCATTTTGTTTAATTAATACTAACAGGCTAACTACTAAATCTCTAAAAACGAAGCAACTGAACATTAGTTACCGGTAAACTGGTTTAAAAAGCCTTTTAGATTGCTAAAAATGTTTGCCAAATTTGACCTATTATTGTTGTCTGTTAAAATTATGCAAGCCAAAAAATCAAATGAACAAACTTTAAAAAGTGCTATCAGCGAGTTTTTACATAGTCAACATCTTGATAGTAAACTGGCCGAAGTTAATATTATTAATAACTGGGAAAGATTAGTTGGTGCTTTAATAGCTAAAAACACGCAGGAAATTTTTTTTAAGAAAGGGGTGATGTATTTAAAAATTGAATCGAATGCGTTACGAAATGAATTGATGTACCAGCGCGGTAAAATAATGGCTATTGTGAATACAGAA
>CAYTWI010000150.1:0-6247 GCA_964442045.1 uncultured Bifidobacterium sp. | reverse complement strand
TGCGCATAGTGACCGAAAAAGGTACTTACAGCAAATCGTTTATGATTAGCAAATAGTCATTGAAATAACTAATAATCTAAATAACAAAAAGTGTAAAAGCGTTAGTTAAACAATAAATTTAGCAAGTATAGCTAGTTTGTTTTCTGTTTCTATCCATTCTTGTGCTGCAATGGAATCAGCAGTAATGCCACCACCTGCATATAGCACAGCGAATGTTTTAAACAGTTCCATACAACGTAAATTTACAAATAATTGTAATTGATTATTATTGCTTACACCTACAAATCCTGTATAAAATTGTCTTGTTAAGTTTTCCTGTTCATTGATAAATGAAATAGCACGTTCTTTTGGCAATCCGCCAACGGCAGGAGTTGGGTTAAGGTCAGACAGAAACTGTGAAATGTATTGCGTATCGTTTTGAAAAAAGTAAGCAGAAAAAATATGTTCTAAATGTCCGGCATTAATGGTCACAGGCCCTTGTTTTGTTACTTGTTTGAAAGGATATTTTGCCAAAAGCTGCTCAATGTAATACTCCACTTTATAATGTTCTGTTACTTCTTTCTCTCCCCAATTTAAATGCTTGTTATTGCAGAGTCTTGTACCGGCTAAAGCAGTTGTTTTAACTATTTGTTTATCTATACCCATTAACAATTCAGGAGTAGCTGCTATCCAGGTACCGGTAATACTGCTTGAAACAGCATATACAAAAGCATTGGGATAGGTCATACATAAGTTTAAAAAGTAAGTATTAATGTCGAAGTCATTATCAATAGCTATTTTACTGGAGCGTGCCAATACTACTTTGCTCATACTGCTATCGTTTTTCATAGTGTCAACAGCCAGTTGTACTTTATTTATAAAGTCGGATTGGTTATCGTAATGAGTCTGCTTATATTGGCTAAAGGCCATTACTTCAAAAAATTTAATATCTTTTTCTAAACTGAATTTATAAGCTTTTGAACCTTGGTTGTAGGGAGAAAAATAAAAGGTATTGTCTGTATTGAAATCAACCTCCACTAATTCATCAGCCACCGAAGCTGATTTTTTTACTATAGGGTTTTGACCCGGTAACTTATAAAATACCGTTGCTTTGTGTTGTTTCATTAATTGCTTTTAGGTCGGTCAATTACACTCATGGTTAAACGGCTAATGCAACATAATTTGCCTTCATCATTGGTAATTTTTATTTCCCAAACGTGGGTGGTACGCCCAATATGTAAAGGAGAGGCTTTACCATATACCCAACCTTTATGCGCTGAGCGTACATGGTTGGCATTAATATCCAAACCAACGGCTACATATTTTTCCCTGTCAATACACAAATTGGCGGCCATGCTGCCAACGGTTTCTGCTAAAGCACAGAATGCACCACCATTTACAACACCCAATGGTTGTATTGTTCTTTGGTCAACCGGCATTCTAGCTATTAAATAGTCTGTTGTAAGTTCTGTAAACTCAATTCCAAGCCATTCACTCATTGTATTGGCATTGCGCTTTTGTAATGCCGCTAAAGTTACCTCAGGTGTTATTATTATTGACATAAGAATAAAACTGTATTATTTATGTAAGTTTAATTTGTGTAGTAATAAATAAGGCTATTGAAATTTCAATAGCCTTATTTATTTTTAAATGTTTACCATTCATCTTCATCAATTAACTTAGGCTCTTTCATGGATGTTTGAAAGCGGGCCATTGTTTCCTTGATTTCTCTGTCCGCGTAGCGTAAAATGGTATCGTACATTTTTACATTGACAGTAGAGTTATAATAATATTCGAAATAATTTCTGAATGGTTTACCAACGTTAGGTTGGTTTCCCTGATGAACTAAATTAGTAATGGTGTATTTGTAACGACCTTCTTTTACCAGAACAGTCATTTTAAATTCATATTTTCCAATAAGCCTTTTATTAAATTTATTGGCATAAGAATAAGCCGGAATAGAAGCATTCAACACTAATTTTTGTCCGTTTTTTTGTACTTCAAAAATCGATTTGTCTTTACCAAATACTTTTTCTGCAAACTTTTTGGCGCGTGTATATAATGAATCGCTTCCGCTTTCTTCCTGTTCAACAACTGCTCCGTATGTAATAAGATTGGTATTAGAATCAATATCTAATACAATTCTTTCATAAGGTTTGGCTGTGCTTTGAGTGGCAGCTGAGTCTGTTGTACTTTCTGTACTTTGAGTAGAATCTGTAGAGCCGTAGTCATAACCCGGTGAAGTTGGATCCTGCACCTGAGCAAAAGAATATTGAGCTATCACTACTAAAAAAAACGCAAGCAAGCTGCGTATTGTTTTAATTTTAATTCTGTTTATCATGATTGTTAGATGTCAAAAATATAAAAAGCTATGGAATAATTAAACTTATTTTTACATTTTTTAACAAAATATGGCTTTAAAAATAATATATTCTGTTTTAAATATTATTAACATTGCAATAAACAATATTTATGAATTCAATATTATTCCTCCATGGGGCATTAGCATCATCAGGTCAGTTTGATGCATTAAGGGCTAAAATAGACGGGCAGTATAAAACTTATGCGCTTAATTTTAGCGGGCATGGCGGACAAATGTTACCTATTGGTGGTTTGAATTTTACTGTTTTTGTTGACGATATTCTAAAGTTTTTAGATAACAATAAAATTGAAAAGATAAATTTGTTTGGATACAGCATGGGTGGTTATGCCGCTTTAATGTTTGCTTTAAAATACCCTGAACGTGTAGAGAAAATTTTTACATGCAGTATAAAGTTAAAATGGGATTTGGCTTCGGCTGTTAAAGAATCAGAGTTGCTTAATGCGGATAAAATAGCTGAAAAAGTTCCGGCATTTGCCAATAATTTAATGCTTACGCATGGTATAAATTTATGGAAAAACCTGCTGAAAAGCACCAGCGATATGATGATGGATTTAGCAAACGGGCAACTGCTAACCGATGAAGACTTTACGAAAATAAATAAACATGTTTTATTGGCCATTGGCGATAGGGATAAAACAGCCAGCTTAAATGATACACTGGAAGTATATAAAAAAATGCCTGCGGCACAATTATTGGTAATTCCCAATACACCACATGAATTTAATAAAATAGATACCCATTTAGTCGCGTTACAGATTCAGCGATTTTTTATGAATTAAATAATTTACAAGTATGAAAATATTAAGGACAACACTGCTTTTTACGGTTTGCATAGGCTTATTTGCCTCATTCACTATAAATAAAAGCACCAAAGAATTAAAATGGTTAGATTGGAATACAGGTTATCCATTAGCCAAAAAACAAAACAAAATAATATTGGTAGATGCTTATACTGATTGGTGTGGCTGGTGTAAAAAAATGGATAGAGATACCTACACGGATGGAGAAGTAATAAACCTGCTGAATAAAGATTTTGTTATTATTAAGTTTAATCCCGAGCTTACCGATATTGTGTATGAACTGGAGGGTCAGAAACTAACAGGAAGAGAATTATATGGGCAATTAACACAAGGCAAATCAACGGGGTTTCCAACCACGTATTTTATTCACCCGAACAAGAAACAAATACAAATAACAGCCGGTTATTTAGCCCCTGCTGATTTTAAAAAAGTATTGGAGCAAACAGTACAAAGCATGAAGTAGAACGGAATGCTCATAAACAAAAAAGGGTTTACTTAATTGTAAACCCTTTTTTATTTTTATTATTGACCCTGTGCCAATGAATACCCGGCTTTTTCGCCAAATTTTCTAAGTATTTCTATCGATGATACAAATAAATCATCACTTACTTTTCTGCCTATTTCGAGCATTTCACCCAAGTTGGTCTGGTAACCATCTACCGCTTCAATCCGGGCGCGATATTGGTCAACACACTCCGTAAATACACTTCCTGTTGGCCATACTTGTGTACCACGGTTCGAAATCATAATTAGTTTTAGGCCATTTTTTAAATGCTTTTGAATAATCGGAGCTAACAAGTCTGCAGTTTGCTCACTTTCAAAAAATAAATCTACACCTACCACCGTTTCAGCTACGGCTGCTTTGGGACTAACCATTACTTTTTGTGTAGCAGGGCGGGTTGGTAAGTGGAAAGTTGATTTAACTTTACTTTCTCTTGCTTTACCCTCTCTAGGTTCTTTACCAAAATTATTAATAATAGTTTGGGCAAATTCAGTAGTGTTTAAAGCAGGGGTTGACTTATCGCCAAAATCGCCTGTGTGTGAACCATTTTCAAGTGTAACCAACAAAGCATTTTCTATTTTGGTAGCATACTCCATTAAGCCTAAAAAGCGTAGCATCATTAAGCCGCTTAGCAATAATGCAGTTGGGTTGGCTATGTTTTTACCGGTAATATCCGGAGCAGTACCATGTACGGCTTCAAAAATTGAAATGTTTTCACCAATATTAGCCGAAGGGGCAAAGCCTAATCCTCCTACTAATCCGGCACATAAATCGCTCATAATATCGCCTTGCAAGTTGGTTAATACCACCACTTCAAAAGTTTGTGGTTTAGCTACCAGCTTCATTGCTAAATCATCAACAATTACATCGTTTGCTTCAATTTCAGGGTAATCTTTAGCTACCTCGTAAAAGGTTTCTAAAAACAAGCCATCAGTTAGTTTCATTATATTGGCTTTATGGGCACAGGTAACTTTTTTAAAGCCTTCCTTGCGTGCCATTTCAAAAGCAAAACGGTGTACCTGTATACTGCCCGGGCGTGTAATAAACCTGCGGCATAAAGCTACATCCTGAGTAAGCATATGTTCTATACCACCATAAGTACCTTCAATATTTTCGCGAACTATAGTAATATCAATAGGAATACCTGCTTGTGAAAAAACAGTTCCTACACCATTCAACGATTTGAAGTGGCGCCTGTTAGCAAAAGTACTCCAGGTTTTACGGGCGGTTACATTTATACTTTTTACGCCTTTTCCTTTAGGGGTTTCCATGGGCCCTTTAAAAAGCAAGCCATTGGTTTCCACACTTTCTTTAGCCTCAGGGGTCATTCCGGTGCTAAAGCCCTTGTCATAAAAGCTTTTGCCCATATCAATAAATTCATACTGAAGAGGAACCTGTGCTGCTTCAAAAATATTTAATACAGCGTCCATTATTTCCGGACCAATACCATCACCTTTTGCAACAGATACTTTAATAGGATTATTACTCATTTATATACTCAGTTGTTAAAAATTAGGTTGCGAATTTACACATTATGAAATGCTTTGCAGGGTTAATTAATAGATATTTCTCAATAAATAGATACATGTTGTAAAGAATAAAACAGGCTATTTAGTGTTTTATGTATAACATGTTTTGAGCCGTTTAAGTTTTAACTTATATGATAAAAGTTGTCCTGCACAATTGGTATGCTAACTAAAACTGATTATTTTCGCCAGCAATCATTCAGAAAATTAATTTAAAATATATGACAAAAATAAAAGTAGCCAATCCTGTTGTAGAGTTAGATGGCGATGAAATGACCCGTATTATATGGAAATTTATCAAAGATAAATTGATTTTGCCGTACCTTGATTTAGATATTAAATACTACGATTTGGGAATGGAATATAGAGATCAAACCAACGACCAGGTGACTGTTGACGCTGCTGAAGCTATTAAAAAATATGGTGTTGGTATTAAGTGCGCTACTATTACACCGGACGAAGCACGTGTAAAAGAGTTTAACTTAAAACAAATGTGGAAAAGCCCTAACGGAACCATCAGAAATATATTAGACGGAACTGTATTCCGCGAACCTATCGTTTGTAAAAATGTACCTCGTTTGGTACCTAACTGGACCGCTCCTATCTGTATCGGCCGTCATGCGTTTGGCGACCAATACCGTGCAACAGATTTTGTAACCAAAGGAAAAGGTAAGTTAACCATTACTTTTACCCCGGAAGACGGAGGCGAAGTACAAAGCTTTGATGTGTTTAATTTTAAAAGCGATGGTGTAGCATTGGCAATGTATAATACCGATGAGAGTATTCGTGGTTTTGCACACTCATGCTTTAACCAAGCATTAAGCAAAAAATGGCCTTTATACCTGTCAACCAAAAATACCATTTTGAAGAAATATGATGGCAGGTTTAAAGATATTTTCGAAGAGATTTATCAGGCTGATTACAAAGCAAAATTTGCAGCAGCAGGCATTGTTTACGAACACCGTTTAATTGACGACATGGTGGCTTCCGCTTTAAAATGGAACGGAAACTTTGTTTGGGCTTGTAAAAATTACGATGGCGATGTGCAATCAGATAC
>CAYTWI010000149.1:0-6289 GCA_964442045.1 uncultured Bifidobacterium sp. | reverse complement strand
GAAAATAATTATAAAACTAAAAACGCCTGCTATTAACGGGCGTTTTTAGTTTAAGCTATTTGAAGTAATTTTTTTTAATACATAAATTCATTGTTAATTTGTTTTATAAAAGCATACCTACAATGAATAAAATAACATTACTATTATTGTTTTTAGTTTGTTTCTCCGGTTCAAAAGCGCAAGAGTTTGTTTTGGGCGTAAAGGCAGGTTTAACAAGTACACAAGTAATAGGCTCCGATTTTAAAAGCTTCAGCTCCCCTGATAATTACAATGGTTTTTTAGTGGGTGCCTATACCAGAGTAGGTTTGGTCAGCTTTTTTATACAACCGGAAATTTTATTCCGTAACCTTAATTTTAGTGTGGCCAATAACAATAATTCAAGTGCCTCTAATAACTTAAGTTATATTGATGTGCCCGTATTATTCGGTAAAAAGTTTTTAAAATTAGTAAGGGTGTCAGCAGGGCCTAATTTCCAGTTTTTAGTGAATAAGGATATAACGGTAAGCAATGCTTCAAGCGCGGTAGATACTATAAAAGAAGGCGATTTTAAAAACTTTGTGCTGGGTGCACAAGCAGGCCTGGGTGTTGATGTTTGGAAATTAAGCTTTGATGTAAGATACGATTTTAGTTTAACTCAAATAGGTGAAGCTGCTAAACTGGTAAATAATAATAACTCGGTCGACTTTAGTACCAGGGCTTCTATGTTTCAGTTTTCAATAGGATACCGATTTATTAAATTACCATGAACATAGAACAGTTAAGAGAATATTGTATTGATAAAAAAGGGGTAGAGGAAACCTTCCCTTTTGATAATGATACGTTGGTATTTAAAGTAATGGGCAAAATGTTTGCATTAACATCGTTAAGCAACCCTATAAGCGTTAATTTAAAATGCGATCCGGAAAAAGCCATTGAATGGAGAGCCTCATATGGTGCGGTTAAGCCCGGTTACCACATGAATAAACAACATTGGAATACAGTAACATTTAATGAGGATGTGAACGATAAACTAATACTTGAAATGGTTGATGATTCGTATACGTTAATAGTACAATCGCTTACAAAAAAACTACAACAGGAACTAAGCAATTTATAAGCTTAATTATTCACCCAATTCCTGTATATAAAATTGAAAAGGTAAAAAGTTTTTTGTGCCATTGGCAACATAAATAGAACCACTGCTGCCTTGTAAAATAATTTTAATAGGCTCTTTAAAACGTAACTCAAACTCGCTGATACTTTGTAAGCAGGCACCACATGGCATAACAGGTTCAGTTACTTCGTAGGCATTGGCAAAGGCCGTTACAGCCATTGCTTTGATGGACAGATCAGGATAGTTTGAACCGGCATGGAATATAGCAACCCGCTCAGCACATAAACCTGAAGGGTAAGCAATATTTTCCTGGTTGTTACCTAAAATAATTTCATTATTAGCCAGCAGTAAGGCGCATCCTACATTGAATTTGGAGTATGGGGCATAAGCATTTTTACTGGCTTCTTTGGCTTTTGATAAAAGCAATTGGTCTGATTCACTTAATTCATTAACGGTATTAAACTTTTCTAATATTGATTCGCGTGTTAATAATTCCATAGTCAATTATATGATTTATTTTGTGGTAATAAAAATGAAGAAACATTTTTACAAACTATAGAACATAGCATATAAATAGTAGTTTTGCGCATTATTACAAAAAGCATGATTTTTACCGATACACATACCCATTTATACTCAGAAGAGTTTGGAAATGATAAGATACAACTGATTGAAAAAGCCATAAAAAATAATGTAACAAGGCTGTTTATGCCTAATATTGATTTGCATAGTATTCAACCTATGCTGGATTTGGTGTGGCAGTTTCCCGATAATTGTTTTCCTATGATGGGCTTGCATCCTTGCTCGGTTGATGCCAATGTGGAAGCGCAGTTGTTTCAAATTCAGAAGTGGTTTAAGAAACGTCCCTTTTATGCTGTAGGGGAAATTGGCCTTGATTTTTACTGGAGCACTGAGTTTAAAGAACAACAAATAAGTGCATTTACCAAACAGTGCCAATGGGCCATTCAATACGATTTGCCTATTAACATACACTCGCGTAATGCTACGGATGAAGTAATAGCTATATTACAACAAATGCAACACCCGAAACTAAGGGGCATTTTTCATTGCTTTAGTGGCAATGCAGAGCAAGCCAAGCAAATAACAGCATTGGGCTTTTATTTGGGCATAGGAGGTGTATTAACTTTTAAAAATGCGGGTTTAGATAAAGCCATAGCCGATATTGATTTAAAAAATATTGTACTGGAAACCGATGCACCTTATTTAGCTCCTGTACCACACAGGGGCAAGCGCAACGAAAGTTTTTATATAATAGAAGTAGCCAGGAAGCTGGCCGAATTAAAGCAGGTAAGCCTGCAGAAAGTAGCCGATATAACAACGGAGAACAGTAAGCTTGTTTATGGTATTTAAGTATTGCTAAAACAAAAATTTATAATAGATGTTTTTAGTATTAAGCTTGTTGTAATAAACCAAAGTTTTAATGAGGGTTTTGTAGGTAATTTTAATACAATTGTCAGCCGGGTGGCATTTGGAACTAAATCCAATATACAGTGAATTGCGTATATGTGTTAGTTCGCACGAACAAAATAAGTATCACATTTCAATTAAAAACACTTAAGCACATGACGTATTTCAATTATCAAAACAAACTAAAAAGAGAGACCGGATTATTACTGCTTATCAGCTCTGTTATATGCCTGTTGGCATTGAGTTCATGTAAGTATAATACAGGCAACCAGTCAACAGCAAACGTATCGCAAACCAGTAAAACAACTATGGATAACAAAGATAACTTGGAAGTAAATAAAACCGATTCAGAATGGAAAGCACAGTTAACGCCTGAGCAATATTACATATTGCGCCAGAAAGGAACAGAGAGACCTTTTACCAGCAAATGGGAGGAGCATTACGATGGTGGAACTTATACTTGTGTGGCTTGCGGAAACGAGCTTTTTAAAAGCGATAGCAAGTTTGATGCAGGTTGTGGCTGGCCAAGCTTTTTTGAAGCATTGGACAGCACTAAAATAAAAACAGCTATTGATACCTCGCACGGTATGAAAAGAGTTGAAATAATGTGTGCCAAATGCGGAGGCCACTTAGGTCATGTATTTGACGATGGGCCTAAACCAACAGGCTTACGCTATTGTGTAAACGGTGCAGCACTTGATTTTTTGAAGAAGAAATAGAACAATTTAACATACAAATCTATTTTATAAAGTATACTCTAAAAGGCTTATTACAACTTGCAATAAGCCTTTTATTTTAGTTTAAATATTTCCTTGTAAGGTGGAAATAAATGAAGTGTTGAAAAAGTTATTAAAAACCATCCTGTTATTTGTAGCTGTATATTAGAGATGCGTTTTAATTCATTTTTTTCATTAATCTTTATTGTTATAATATTTTCAAAGTATGTTGTAGTGGCAAGAAACAATAAGACAAAGCCAATTATTATAAGACTTATGGGAATATATGAATGAGAAGTCCACCATTTGAATATTCTATAATTAGTTCTTATTGGGAGTCCTATAATGAATACAATTAAAATGTTAAGCCAAGATAGAAACCATGCAATAATTAAAGAGAAAAGGAAACCAAACATTCCGTCTATTCCTCCTTCATTCTCAAAAAATGCCATAATAACATAAATAAAACTAGATACAGAAAATGTAATTACTAATTGAGTTATTAATGTTGGACTACTGGAGAATTTGAACATGATACTTTGAATTTTAAGCATTACAGTAAGAAATAAAAAGCCTTAACTCAATGTAAAAAACTCTGTTTTCTCGGTAGTATGCGAACGCAGAATACCTGCACTTACTAAATTAATAATCATTTTTTGTGCACGCCATCTGCCAATATTTAAAAGCTTGCTTACTTCCTTTAAAGTTATTTTATTATTGGTTTGTAAGTATTTTAATAAGCCCTCTTCATGCTTGCTGTAAGCAATAAAAGTATTGGTATGGTTGGTTTGTCGTTTCAATACGTCCAGCACAATTTTACTGGCCAATAAAGTTTTATCGGCTACGCGTATATGTGCCCACCATTTACCTTCTTCGTCTTTGGCATAATATGGTTTGTTATTGCCTTCTGGAATAATACATTCAATAACTGTTTTACCACCAATTTCCCATTCCACAATTTGTATGTTTATTTCAGGTTTGCAATAAAAGCCAGCTGCTAAATCAAGCATGTATTTTTCATCATCGCTTCGTACTCCGGCAATCACTTTATTATCGTTAACACCTACCAGTAAAGTCCCCCCTTTGTGGTTAGCAAAAGCGGACATTGTTTTAGCTATTTTACTGGCCGATGAAATGGTTTTTTTGAAGTCAAGCTGTTCCCCTTCGCCTTTACTTATTAATTGCAAAACATGGGGAAACGATATGTTATTATGGAAACTCAAGCGTTAGAATAAATGCTTACAATGATAACAAAATAGTGAATGTAACAAAAAATTGAAAAGGGAAAAAAGATAACATTTTAACTTTAATTATGTACTTGAAATATGTTTTTTTAATGTTGAACGTTCTTCATAGTAAAGGTTCCATCAAAAAATTATAAACTTTTTAATTTTTGTGTAGCTTTTTTACATGCAATTAATACATTTGTTAAACAACCTGCTTAATACATAAAATTATGATAGCTGATTTTGAAAAAATAGAAAAAGAGGAAATTGAACATTTGAAATTTCCAAGTGAGGAAATACTAAAAGACAAAGAATTAATAAAGCAACGCGATCAGGATTTAAACAGGGCACTTAGTCTAGGGAATTTAGAGCATACCAAAATAAAAATTTACTTTGAAGACGATAGTGTAAAAAGATTGGTTGAAACAACAGTTTGGGGCGTTACTGATAAGATTGTAATTTTAAAACAAGGTGTTGTAATACCTACCAACCGTATTTATAAATTAGTTATTTAAACAGCTTTCTGCTTTATTTAAAATAACAACTATTGAAAGTATACCTGCTGTTTAATGAAAGCAGCAAAGGGTACTTTTAATAGTTTTACATAGCAAGCGCTTCATTAGGATCCCAGAAGTGCGATTTAAAGTTTTGTATTTTATCATCAACTATTACAAAGCCTTCCGCTTCCAATAGCTTCTGCATCCTGTCGCCTCCGAAATGATGCTTTCCCGTTAATAATCCATTCCTGTTCACTACCCGGTGTGCCGGTACCTTATCCAATAACAAATGGCTTGAGTTCATAGCATAGCCAACCATACGACTGCTTTTGGCTGCGCCTAAATAACGTGCAATGGCTCCATAGTTTGTGGCTTTACCGTAAGGAATAAGTTTTACCACTTCAAATACATTTTCAAAAAAAGTGTACTTTGTTTTTTCGTCCATTGTTATAAGTTTAAGGTATTAAATCAGTTTCTGGTAAGCTTTAATCCACCTGTCGGGTATTTCATCTGTCATGGCTATTTCATAATCGCTATAGCTGCAAGGCACCATAAACGAACCCTTTTGATTGCTTCTGTCCTTTGGGTATGGAACTTCCATCCACCACCTGTCAGTATATTTATTTTTATAAAAATTTATTTCATAAGTACCCTGAATGCTGGTATAATAAATCATATAATCATTGCTGTCGGCCGTAGGGTATTCATTTTTACGGGCATAAAAGCCATCAATAAAATACCACAACATTTGTGCTGCCAACTGGCTTGTTAAATTGCTGATATCTTTAGCAGGATTGATATTATAAATACCAAATGAGCTTATATCGTTGCTAATGCCTGCATAACGTGCTATCTGGCATGCATCCTCGCCACTAAACCCGTTAGCCGATGGTAATACCTGGCCGGGTGCATCAGCACCTTTTATGGTGTTCATGTTAAAGGCCATCATATCCGCATTGCGGCAAAGCGGTTCAATATTTTGTATTTTTCCTTTAAACAAACCCAAACGCATCATATCAAAATTCATTCGTTCAAATGCATCGTAACTTTCAGGTTCTACAAAATAACTTTGGTGGCCTACATGCGCTACATTGAATAAATAGTTTTTCGGGTGTGCTATAATGTTTGAGAGATAACCACTTGCCAACGGATTATCATCAACTGTTTTTAAAGCCACACGTGCATCGGCTAACACCACATTCATATTGAAATGTGTTTGCTCGTAAGCTGCATATTGCTGGTATATAAAATCTTCGCTGGCACCTATCAGTAAACAAACTATTTTTTGCTTCAGCAATTCGCTTAGTGTTTGCCTCACTGCAAAATAAG
>CAYTWI010000148.1:0-6326 GCA_964442045.1 uncultured Bifidobacterium sp. | reverse complement strand
CTTTGCAATAAAAGTACAGGACAGGTATAAAATTGGCTAAAAAGTAAACTGATATACAAAGTTTAATAAAATGATTAAGGTTGCTATTATACTTCCATCATTGGCCAACACAGGGCCAATCATCGTAGCGCAAAATATTGTCAATCAATTACAACATGAAGTAAATTTCCATGTGTTTTATTTTGATGATATACAGGAACTCCAATTCAATTGCCCAAGCACACGTATCAATTTTTCGAATCCACCAGATTTTAGTGCTTTTGATATTATACACAGCCATATGCTTAGGCCAGATTATTTTGTGTGGCGGTACAGAAAGAAACTGCAACCTCAATTAATTACTACGTTGCATCAGTATATTTTTCAAAATCTTTACTACAGCTACAATAAGTTTATTGCAACCTTGTTTTCACCTGTTTGGATGCTCTTTATTAAAGCTTTCGATAAAGTAGTTTGCATTAATAGCCACATGGCTTCTTTTTATAAAACCCAATTAAAAGGAAAAACTACTTTTATTTATAATGGAGTTAAAAGCAAAATTGATTCAACTATTGATGCGCTTGATTTAAGTACAATAAACAACTTAAAAACCAATTACAAAATTCTGGGTTCAGTAGCACAATTAACACAAAGAAAAGGCCTAGACCAAGTAATAAATGCCCTCCCTCACTTGCCCGGATGCGCTTTTGTAATAGTTGGAGATGGTAAAGAAAAAAACAATTTAGAAACTTTAGCCAAAACACTCTCAGTTGAAAACCGGGTAGTTTTTTTAGGCTATAAGCCAAATGGTGCTTCCTATATTAATCACTTTGACAGCTTCATTATGCCATCGCGTTCAGAAGGTTTCGGGCTTTCATTAATGGAAGCAGTAGCATGTGAAAAGCCAATAGTTTGCTCAGATATTGAGAGCTTTAAAGAATTGCTTTCAAATGACGAGGCTACTTTTTTTGAATTGGAAAATATAAAGGAATTGCAATCTGCCATAACTGAAACACTTGATAAAAACTATAACAAAACAAGCAATGCCCTGGCAAAATTAGATGCTTTTTATACTGATAAGGTCATGGCAAAACAATACCTTCAATTATACCAAAACGTTATAAAACAGTAATTAAAAACTAGACAATCCACAGGTTTTGACCATAAGAAGCTTAAGATAATTGCAAAAAATCCATAATCTTACTTATTTTTGGTCAATTAAATACAATTAAAAATGAAACACTTTTTGTTATTTTTTATTGTTGTTGTAATTGGTATTACAAGCATAACAGCACAAAATCAAACACGCATTATTGACGGTAAAATATTTACTGTATACACTGTTAAATCAACAGATACCTGGCAATCAATTGCAGATGAGCATGCTGTTTCCATTGATGCGCTTTATACTGCAAACCCGGAGTTGAAAGAAAACTTAAAAGGCGCTAAAACTATTTTAATACCACCGGTTGAAAAAAAAGCACAACAAAAAGCTACTGATATTAATATAAATAATAGCGATACCGATTCATTTGTACTACCATACACCGGAGATACTACTGTTAGAAAAGCCGGAGAACAAGCAAAAAAGCAACCTGCTAAAGCAGAAAGAGCAAAAGTTTACGGAGAAGAATTAAGAACTGAATTCCGAGGCGCGAATAGTTTAATAGTATACAGGATTGGTAAAAACGATAATTTAAAAGATGTAGCAAAACATTATTACTGCACCCCTGCTGAAATATTAGAATTTAATCCAAATGCAAATCCACAGTTAGAGGTAGGTAAAATTATAAAAATTCCGGTACGAAGAGAGCAAGTTGTAGCCTTTGAAGAAACTCCGACAACCGTAATGGATACTACAGATAAAACATCCGTAGACTCAACACTCATTACAACAAACAAAGTGGAAGAACCTGCGATGGTAAAAGAAAAGGTAGCCGTTTCAGAACCGGTTGTTATAGATGAAGAAGAACAAGTAGCAGATGAAGGATTAGAACCCGGAGAATCAAGGTTAGGTGATTATATTGTATTAAAAAAAGCAGGTAAATTATACATTAAACACAGGGTAATAAGTGGGGAAGATTTAACCCGAATATCAAAAACCAATTACTCAACTAATGCACGGATATTGGCGGTAAATGGCTTAAGTTCAACAAAAGTTACAACTGGGCAAATATTATTAATACCGACAAGCAAAGAAATTTTAAAGAAACTAACCGGTTTAAATTATGGGCAAAAAACTAAAAATACAGCTGTAGCCAAAACAAGTAAAATAAAAGAAACAAAAACTTTTAAAGAAGAAAAAGAAGAAAAGCAGGATAAACAAGTTAAAGTGGCTAAAGTAAAGAAAACAAAAAATCCAAAAACAGGAAAAAAAGAACAAATTACTGCCAGTACCGAGCAAAAGCCATACGATCCTAGCTTTAAATGGGGTGATGTAATAGTACCTGCTAACGACAGACTAGAAGACAGTGCGCGAAAAACAATTGCCGATAACATTAAAGAGATTAATATTAAAGATGTGCATGCCAATGCTTCTGATGGTGAAACAAAAGAAAACTATACACATACCGTTGTAAAAGGAGAAACCTTAGAAAGCATTGCTAAAAAATACAAAATAGCACCCAGCGATATAGCCAATTGGAACAACTTATACCAGGATAGGGTAAGAGTTGGTCAGGATTTAATCGTAAATGCTAAAAGAGCAGCTAAACCTTATTTGGCACTTAACTCAATTACCCCTGAGCAAAAATTACAGATTAAACAAAACGATAAATCAAATAAAATATTAGCAGTACAGGAAAGAGGTTTATGTATTTTAACTGATAACCCTATTTTTACTGGTATACTACATAAAACAGCTCCGGCCGGAACATTGCTTTTAGTTACCAATTTAGATAACTTTAAAAAAGTATATGTGCGTGTTACAGGTACTCTGTCAGAAAAAGAAGAGAAAGATGTAATACTACGCATTGACAGGGAAACAGCTGATGAGTTATTTGTGAATACACCATTAACAAATGTTTCTATTACTTACGGTATTGTAGATTAGGAGGTAAATATTTTATAGAACAGTAATGCCTGCTTGGGTTAAATCATTGAAATAAGCAGGATACGATTTAGATACTACATGAATATCCTTTAACTGGAATTGCGAAAACAGCATGGCTAGTGGAGCAAATGCCATGGCTATTCTATGGTCATCATACGTATCAATTACAATAGCTTTGTGATAATCAATCTGTGCTACCTGATCAATAAATATACTGTTTGAAGTATGTGTAATATGATAACCCAGTTTAGTTAATTCATTAACAATAGCTGCTAAGCGGTTACTTTCTTTTATAACCAGGTTTTGCAAGCCTAATATAGTTGCTTTTATATTTAATGCAGCACAGGCCACACACAAAGCTGGGGCCAAATCTATACATGCAGATAAGTCAAAATGCAAGTCCGAATTTGGGCTGGTATATTTATAAATAACAAGACCATCGTCCGTTTCATCTGACCTTACTCCTAGTCTTTCAAATATATCAGCTGTTACTTTATCGCCTTGAATACTATTTTTGGATAAGCCATTTAAACATACCTTTAAGTCTGCTTCCAATGTTACTATTAAATACCAGAAAGCAGCGCTACTCCAATCTCTTTCAATAGAATATTGCGTTAAAGAAACAGGTTTTATTAACGGCTTAATTTCAATATATGTTTCGTTTACCAAAACATCAAATCCAAAATCCTCCATTAATGAGGCAGTCATTATAATATAATCAAACGAAGCCACCTGACCTTTTAATTGTATACTTAATCCGTTTTGTATAAACGGCCCAATTAACATTAAAGCTGTAATATACTGGCTGCTTTGCGAAGCATCTATTTCAACTGCTTTTCCTGATAAAGCAGCACCTTTTATTTTTAAAGGTGGGTAATTAGTTACTTCTAAATACTCAACATTGGCACCCAAATAATTCAATACATCAACCAATTCTTTAATCGGCCTTTGTTTCATTCTATCGTTACAAAGCAATTCAGTAACTTTGTTTTCCATACAGGCAAAATAGGCTGTTAAAAAGCGCATACAAGTACCCGCATTTTCAAGGTTTATAACAGACTGAGATTGGCTGAGTGCGTTTATCATCAGCTGTGTATCATCAGCCTCTGATAAATGATGTAACTGCACTTGTTGTTTTAAAAAGGCATTGAGTATTAATGCCCTGTTACTAATACTCTTGGAAGCAGGAAGGTTAACAGAACAATAGTTTAGGGATTTTTTTTGATAGACTAAACTATACATTATGAATTATAAAAGGAAAGTGATTCGTAAAACTGCAGCGATTCAATAATAAGCTCTGTACTACAATGACAATCAATTTCAGCTTTACCCAGTTTTTTTAACAAGGTAAAATTAATCTGATTGGTATTGTTCTTTTTGTCGTGATGCATATTGGTTATTAAATCATCATAACGCCATTGGTTAGGATATTTCTCGAAATTATATTGTATAAACTTAACAATACTGTCCAAATCGCTGTTTGACAGTTTAAGCATTTTGTTAGATAAATACGACTCACAAATAATACCTATGGCTATGGCTTCACCATGCTTTAAAGGTCTGGCATCATTTATTAAACTATAGGTTTCAATAGCATGACCAATGGTGTGACCAAAGTTGAGCATTTTGCGCAACCCTTTTTCATAAGGGTCTTTGTTCACTATTTTAATTTTAATTTTGGTCGACTTTTCTATGAATTTTTCTATCTGCTGGTAATCAATCTGGCTTGTTTTAATCAATTTTTCAAACAGTTCCTTATCATCAATCAAAGCATGCTTTAATAGCTCCGCCAAACCATTTCTCTTATCAGCTGCTGATAAAGTTTCAATAAACTGCGGGTAAATAAAAACCTGCGCAGGGTGATTAAACACGCCTATCAAATTTTTATAATTATTTAAATCAACTCCCTGCTTACCTCCTATTGATGCATCTACCATAGATAGCAATGTGGTTGGTATATTTATAAAGTCAATACCTCTTTTATAAGTAGAAGCGCAAAATCCTCCCAAATCGCTTAAAGTACCTCCACCACAATTAAGCAGTACACTATTTCTGTTGGCTAAATTTTTTTGTAAAGTATTCCAAATAATGGTAGCCTGTTCTAAATTTTTGTTATGCTCACCGCTCTTCATTCTAATGAGCGTAAACTTTTCTAAATAAGGTTTTAAAACGGGTAAACAGAATTTTTCCGTATTTTCATCAACCAACACAAAAACCTGACTATAAGATTTTTGTATGATTGTTTCAGCCAAATGGCTTAAAACATCTGATCCAAAAAATACTTTATAATTTTTATCGAAAATAACTTTCATCAATGTAGCAAAAACAATGTTTGTAATATGTTATAATTGCGGGGCTAAATTACACTTTATCTTTAAAACAATTTATGACTAATAAAATATTAAATCTGGATTTTTCGAATACGGAAATAGCTTTTCGTTCAAAGAACAATAGCGAATTACGCACTTCTTATTATCTGTTTAAAGCTATTGGCGTAAATTGGCTGGTAAAAATGGGCCCGCCCATGGTAGAGTTGGCATTTAACCTACACCTACCTATAAAAGGTCTTATAAAAAAAACCGTCTATCAGCAATTTGTTGGAGGCGAAAGCATTAACGATTGCGAAAAAGCCATTGATACTATGCACAAGTTTAATATTGGTACCATACTGGATTACTCGGTAGAAGGAAAAGAAGATGAAAGCGATTTTGAACATACCTGTGAAGAGACCATTTTAACCATAGAAAAAGCAACACAAAATCCCAAAATACCATTTTGTGTGTTTAAAGTTACTGGTTTGGCCCGTTTTGCCTTATTAGAAAAAGTAACAGCAAACCAACAATTAACTGCAGAAGAAGAAGCCGAATACAATCGGGTAAAAGCCAGAATAAATAAAATATGTCAAATGGCTTTTGATAAAAATGTACGTATTTTTATTGATGCGGAAGAAACTTGGATTCAAACAGCTATTGATAATTTAGCCCATGAAATGATGGAGAAGTTTAACAAACAGGAAGCCATTGTTTTTAACACTATTCAACTTTACCGACACGACAGGCTGGACTTTTTGAAAGAAAGCCACCGACAAGCCAAAGCACATAATTATTTCTTAGGATTAAAACTGGTAAGAGGTGCTTATATGGAAAAAGAACGGAAACGTGCTCAGGACCTAAATTATACAGACCCTATTCAGCCAACTAAAGAAATAAGCGATAAAGATTATAATAATGCATTAAAGTATTGCATTGAAAATATTGATAACATTAGCATTTGTGCCGGAACACATAATGAAGCC
>CAYTWI010000147.1:0-6390 GCA_964442045.1 uncultured Bifidobacterium sp. | reverse complement strand
TAAATACTCAACGGCTTTAGCCAGGCCTTGTTTAAACTCCACATATACAGCTTCCGTATACGTAGTAAAGCTTTCATGTATCCACATATCGGCATGGTCTTTCATGCTTAAACTGTTGCCAAACCACTCATGCCCGCTTTCGTGTATAATAATAAAATCAAATCCAAAAGCATTGTTGTGGTAATCGTTTCCATAGCTCACACAGCTTTGGTGTTCCATACCCCAATAAGGTGTTTCAACCAGTTTATAACCATCATTCCAAAACGGATAAGGTGTAAAAAAACGTTCAAAGCAACCCAGCATATCCTTTACCTGCTTAAAATGTGCTTTGGCCTTTTGCTCATTGCCCTTCAGTACATAATAATTTAACACCAGTATTCCATTGGTAGGGCTTCGGTAATCGTCCTGCAATTGCGCATAATCACCAATATTGATGGTTATATTATAATTATTAATGGGATAACTTACCTTCCAGTCGTACTGCGTATAGTTATTATCCACAGCTTTGGTACCTAAAAACTTACCATTGCTCACCCCTACCAATCCTGTGGGCACCTGTAAGTGCATCAGCATGGTTTCCGCTTCATCGCTCAAATGGTCTTTACAGGGTAACCAGCAATAAGCACCTACACCCTCGCAAGCCAAACCTACCCAGGGTTTATTGCTGCTGTCTTTGGCAAACACAAAACCACCATCCCACGGAGCATTTTTAGCCACGGGTGGATTGCCTTTAAAATAAACCGCTATGGTATGCTTACTTCCTTTTTTGATGGTTTCATTAAACTCAACTATATAGGCGTTGTTATCCTGTTTAAATATAAGAGGTGCATTGTTATACACTATCTTTTCTATTTGCATAGGCTGCATTAAATCCAACTGCAGCTTCTTAAAATTGCTCAATGCAGTAAATGTGATGGCATTGGTTCCGCTTATATATTGTTGGTCAATATCCACCTTTACGGTAATATCATATACGTTTACATCAAAACAGCTGCGCAGCTTGGTAAGCTTACCGTGCACATACTCTTCTTTTGAAAAAGGCTGAGCTGCTACTTGCAGTGATAAGAGTAGGCTGAAAAAAAGAAAAGAAAAGATGGAAGAAGGTTTGTTCATAAAAAATATTTTCAAATCTAAGCAGAAAAACCTTAAAATTGCGCGTTCACTGTTTAACTAATTACATTTAAAAATCAACTTAATTAAGCAGTTAACCTGATTAAACAATTACTTATAAAATGAATAATTTACTAAAAGGAAAAAAAGGCATCATATTCGGTGCATTAAACGATAAATCAATAGCCTGGCAGGTAGCTTTAAAATGCTATGAGCAAGGCGCACAATTTGTGCTGACTAATGCACCCATTGCTATGCGTATGGGCGAAATAAACAACTTAGCTGCGGCTTGTGGCAATGCCCAAATTATTCCATGTGATGTAACCAAAAACGATGAAATGGAAAATTTGATCGATAAGTCGATGGAAATTCTAGGTGGTAAAATTGATTTTATACTTCACTCAGTTGGTATGAGCATGAACATAAGAAAAGGCAAGGTTTATACCGAGCTTGATTATAAATTCATGCACGAAACTTTAGATATTTCGGCTATGAGCTTTCACCGTTTATTGGCTACCTGCTATAAAAAGGATGCTATTAACGATTGGGGTTCAGTAGTGGCCTTAACTTATATTGCCGCACAACGTATTTTCCCTGATTACAGTGAAATGGCCGATGCTAAAACCTTATTGGAAAGTATTTCGCGTAGCTTTGGTTACCACTATGGTAAAAGCAAAAAAGTACGTATCAATACCATTTCGCAAAGCCCTACTAAAACTACTGCAGGCAGTGGCGTAAAAGGTTTTGGCGATTTCTTTGATTATGCTGAAGCATTAAGTCCGTTAGGCAATGCCAATGCGGAACAATGTGCAGACTACTGTGTATTAATGTTTAGCGATTTAAGCAGAATGGTTACCATGCAAAACCTTTTCCACGATGGCGGTTTCAGCTTTACAGGCTTTAGCCCCGATGTATTTAACGTGGGTAAAGACGCAGAATAGTATTTGATATAATAACTAATAAAAAAGGCAGCTTAAAATTTAAGCTGCCTTTTTTGTTTATAATGTATGTGTCTGTTCCAACAGAGTTGGTCCCGATAGTTATAGGACGAGAACCTTTAGATTTAACTTAAAAGAAAGGCCGGCTTTTGATAAAAATCCGAAATGAATAAGGATTTAGCCTCCACTGGCACCGCAACCTTCTAACGTCTCTAATACAAGTATTAAAAATCCCACGAGGGTAAAAAAGCCTGGTTTTGATAGGTGGTTGAGCCGTTTTAAAATTAGTATTAATTTTTTCAAATATACACCGGCCTTTCGCTGGCAAATGTACATTATTTATAGGCAAAACAGCATGCTTTCAAACTCTTTTTCAAAATATTTTACGTGGATTTTTTTCTTAGAAAATACCTTTACAAACAGAACTTTTTATATTGCAGTATGGAGCCACAAAATAAAGTAATTGTATTACCGGAACCCTGTAAAGCCAAATGGTCGGCTATGCATAAATTTGAGGGCGGAAGGTTTTGCGATATATGCAGCAAAAAGGTACACGACTTCAGGGGCTGGGAAACAGCAGCCATTATCCGCAGAATTGAAACTTCGGAAGAAGAAATTTGTGGTAAGTTTAACAATACAACTCTGTACCAAAAGCCTATTAAGGTGCCTGCATTCTTTAATACTTTTAAATGGACAGCTGTATTGGGCAGTTTAATTGTTTTCCTGATATCAACCTGCAAAACCAGAGGAGGCGGAAACCCGGGCGGAACTCCAATTGTATGCGATGGAAAACCTATTTACACGTGTGACCATAAAGACATGAATAACTTTGATTATGCGCACAAACCCAATATACATGAGCCAAAATATAAAGGCCGAATACCTTGTAAGGAAGGTCAGGATATTGATGATACGAAATAATTGCTAAGTATTGAATGAACCTTGTTCAGATATACTTCATCAGGCATTAATCATTTCGAGTAAGGTATTTATTTTTTCGCTCGAAACCCCAATTTGAGTAGTTTTATTTACCACCAGATACCCGCCATCTGATTTAATGTACTCCGATATATAATTGGTATTTACAATAAACGATTTATGGCACCTGAAAAACATAATATGGTTGATGAGTATATCTTCGAAATATTTTAAATTCCGACTGGCTAAAATTTGAGAACCATCTTTTAAATATATTTCAGTATAGGCTCTATCTCCTTTTAAATACATAACCTCGGCAGGTTCTAAAAACCTGATTCCGTTCATTTGCGGAATACCAATTTTTTTTGTCCCCTCTTTACTTAGCTGATGTTTTAGTAATTGGTATGTATAGTTGTTTTTTTCCTGCTTGTTTTTAACCCTGTTTACGGCATCAATCAATTGTTGAAACATAATAGGCTTTAGCAGGTAATCAACAGCCTGTAATTTAAAAGCCTCAATAGCGTATTGATTATAAGCCGTAGTAAAAATAATATCAAAGTTTATTTCATCGGCTTCAAAAAAGTCAATCAATTCCAAGCCGCTATGCCCCGGCATTTCTATATCTAAAAAAACTAATTGAGGCTGGTGTTTTTTTATGGCTTTAACTCCATTGGGCAAATCATCGCAAACAGCCAAAATTTCAACTTCCTCGCAGTAATTAGTGAGCATTGCTGTCAGCAATTGTCTTGCTTTGTTTTCATCGTCAATTATTATGGCTTTCATTCGTTTTCAAATATAAAAACAACCCCTTTAAAAAAAGAGGCTTGTTTTACTTAGGTGTTTTTTGGTTTTACAAAACACCTAATGGTATTTTTAATATCACCAAAGTGCCTTCGGCTATACCATTGTCATCTATTTTGTCAATAATATTTACGCCTATTTCGGCTGTATGTTTATTTAATAATGTTAATCGTTTTTGATTAGCTTCGGTCGAAAACGAATTGAATTTATGGTCTTTAATGGAGTTAAGCTCATTGGCCCGCTTCCTCCCTACTCCATTGTCTTCAATTTTAACCAGTAGAAACGGGTGCTGGTGTTCAAACAATATATTCAAACTCCGGTTATTCTTTTTGTGCAATAAACCATGTTTCAGAGCATTTTCAACATATGGTTGAATAAGCATGGAAGGTATTTTTATATCCTTGGTTTTTAAACCCGGCATAACCATTATTTCATAGTTCAAACTATCTTCAAAACGCATTTTCTCAAGCGATAAATACAATTGCAGTGTTTCAATTTCATCAGCCAAACTTACCGTTTCATTATTACTCATATCCAATATTTTACGTGTTAACATAGAGAACTGTGCTAAATAATTGGAAGCATTCTCTTTATCGTTCAGGTAAATATATGATTGGATAGTGTTTAGTGCATTAAAAATAAAGTGCGGGTTCATTTGCGACTTGATGGAAGAAAGGATTGATTTCTGCAAATCGGTTTCTAATATATTTTTTTCAATTAATAATTTACTTTGTTTATTGATAAGCTTTAAGCGGTATTTATAAACAGCAAAAAACAAGGTAACCAGCAGCAAAAACACGATAAGCAAAAACCATATTTGTTGCCAAATAGGATACGATATTTGAAAAGAAACATGGGCAATGGGCGAAAAATATTGCCCATCAATGCAGGTTTTAAATTGAATAAAATAATTACCTGGTGATAGCGATGAAAGCGACAACATACGAGCCCCTTTTTCAAATATTTGCCAGTCAGCACTATTAATTTTATAAAATATTTGAAGCCTGTTCTCGCTCGAAAACCAAGGTGTGGCAAAGTTGATGCTTATGTTATTCTGGTTATATTTTAAGTTGTTAAGTACTGTTGGTGTCTCTACTTTATCATTTACTTTAACACTTTCAATAAATAAACCGGGTACTTTAGGTATTACAATTTCCGGGTTAATGGGCGACTGTATAACACCCTCATTGCTGGCTGCATATAAAAAATTGTTGTTAAAAGCTATATCGTTTAATTCATTGTAAAAAAACGAGTTTGATTTAAAGTGATTTTTCAGTTCAAAATCTGACAGGTTAATGGTATACAAATTGTTATCGCTAATAAGCCATATTTGACCTTGCCAGTACCTTATTTTATTAATGGTTTGATTGATAATACTGTTGCTTTTATCCCAAATTTTTGCCACCCTGTTGTTAACTATCATTAATACACCTTGGTTATAAGTGCTGGCATATAATGTGTCTTTATGAATAAATAAATCGCTGGCTGTAATAGATGTGCCATTTAATTGTATTTCTGAAATTTTGTGCTGTGTTATACTTAATAAACCCCTGGCACTGGCAGTATATAGGGTTGAAAAATCGGGCGATATTTCAATGGCTTTTGTACGGGATGTAAACTCTTTTAAATTAAAAATTTTGCAGCAAAATGAATTACTTTTATTTTCACTACTATAAAAACTACTCCAATTACTTTGTTGCCTGCACTTAATAATATGAGCCAATGAGAAGGACGTTGCCAATAAGTATTCATTGTTTTTACCAAAACATACATCTTTAACAGCTACGCTAAAATTAAAGTCTTTTTTGCCATTAGTTATTCCATATACTTTATCAGCCCCAATAATATAACGATTGTTAGCAGAATCAAATTTCACAAAATTCACCTGGTGTAAAATATCGGCTTTAAATAGTTGCTTAAATCCATTGTGGTTTGTATTAAGCCTGCCAACTATACCGGAGCTGGTTCCGGCCACTATTTGATGGTTTATATTATTAATAGCAGTTATGTTTTCATTATTAAAATTGATTTGTTTGCTGTGCAAATCTTCAATAATATAAATTCCGTTATTGGTTGTACTAATCCAGTAAGCTCCATTTTTATCTTTAATAACTGCCGATATGCTATTGTTTTTAAATAATGGTTGTTCAAACTGCATGGGTTTTAACCGGAAATTATAAATATAGCAACCGGCTGTAGTATTAATCCAAAGTAATGAGTCGTTAGTAATATTCAGGGTTTGAATAATGGCGGTTTGTTTGAATAATTTTGTTTCAGAATAGCCTGGAAACAATTGAATTAAAGTTGCTTCCGTATTTGATTTATTAATAAAAAAAGCATGTTTTTTATTAATGGCAAAAATGGCCCCCGATTTACTGTTTTTATTATCAAAAGTATTATTCAGTACTTTTTTCCCGTTAACAATTTTACTCAATCTGTTGTTTTCAACCAGGTAATACTCATTTTTAAATATAAATGAATTTACAAAATCTCTAATGCCTAAACTATCTTTTAA
Source organism: uncultured Bifidobacterium sp. (assembly GCA_964442045.1). GTDB lineage: Bacteria > Bacteroidota > Bacteroidia > UKL13-3 > UKL13-3 > JAAFJM01. The sequence goes on along the minus strand of CAYTWI010000147.1, from coordinate 108 downwards.
AACCAGCTGTTTGTTATAGATGTACAGCATATTATTTGAAATAATGAAAATATCATTTTGATTGTTTATATGAGTAAGGTTAAAAGTTCCTGTACTTTTCAGGTTAGG
>CAYTWI010000146.1:0-6920 GCA_964442045.1 uncultured Bifidobacterium sp. | reverse complement strand
GGTTAGGTATTTTGTTCTCTAGGTCAGCCAATAGCACTGTGCAGAAATTCAGTATATGGTTGGTTATTTCATTACTAGTAAGTGGTTATGGCAATAGCTTTAGTCTGGTATTGTTGCTTATTCCTTTGTTTAACTTTAGTAATAAATGGGTGTTTACGGACTACCGATTTATGCTTATTTTGAGTTTAATAGTAGTTATTACTAATATGCCAATAGGGGCTTTAAAGGATTTCAATATTTTCTTAAAATTCTCACGGTTTTGGATATTGTTAGCGTTATTTATTTTTATTTTATACAATAGTAAAGTGAAGGTAAGGTGGTATTATTTTATTATTTTACTATTGCCCTTTGTTGTTATACGAAGTGTTGCATTTAACGCTCAAAATTATGTGTTCAGTAAGGATGAAGCTTTTTTAATTTATGACTTTAAGTTGATGCCAAGAGCCATTCAAATTAATTATTTTGATATAAAAGGGCCTGCTACTAAAACAGTTCCTTCACTTTATGTATTAAAAAACACACAATATTTTTATATGTATTCAGGTTTGAATAAACAAGTCAGGTACTGCAAGTTTAATGATAGTTTAATGATATATTTATCTGATGAAAATAGAGGTGTGGGTTTTAATACCCTTCGTATTAAAAAAATTGTAAATGAATAATCTATTTACATACCTAAGTATATCGTTTTTTGTTTTTAATAGAGTATGAAAATAGTTTTAGGCATATCAGCATTTTACCATGATTCAGCGGCAGCTATCGTTGTTGATGGAAAGATTATAGCTGCTGCACAAGAAGAGCGATTTACAAGGGAAAAGCATACTTCTGAGTTTCCAACTAATGCCATACAATACTGTTTAAAAGAAGCCGGTTTAGAATTAATTGAAATAGATGCCATTGTTTTTTACGATAAACCTTTTTTAAAATTTGAGCGACTTTTAGAAACCTATTATGCTTTTGCTCCAAAAGGAATCATAAATTTTATAAAGGCAATGCCTGTTTGGCTAAATGAAAAACTATTTCTAAAAAAAAGGATTCATGATGAACTGAAGAACATAGCTGAATTTGATGCAAAAAAAACGAAATTATTGTTTTCTGAACACCATTTATCGCATGCAGCGAGTACTTTTTATCCTTCACCGTATAAGAAAGCTGCTATATTAACTATTGATGGTGTGGGAGAATGGTGCACAGCATCAATTGGAATAGGAGAGCATGGAGAAATTCAATTATTAAAAGAAATGACTTTCCCTCATTCAGTTGGTTTGTTGTACAGTGCGTTTACATATTATCTTGGTTTTACCGTTAATTCTGGTGAGTATAAACTAATGGGATTAGCTCCTTATGGCGATTTAAATGCAACAGAAACAAAAGACTTTATTCAACTGATAAAAAAATATTTAGTATCTATAAAGGATGATGGTTCCATTTGGTTAAATCAATCGTACTTTAATTATGCCATAGGCTTAAGAATGGTCAATGCAAAAAAGTGGAAGACATTATTTGGTTTTGATAGAAGAGAAGAAGCCGATGAACTTGAACAGAAACATTGTAATTTGGCATTGGCCATACAAACAGTTACAGAAGAAATCGTCATAAAAATGGCTAAAGAAGCCAAACGATTGACCAATGCTGATTACTTGTGTATGGCAGGAGGTGTTGCTTTAAATTGTGTGGCTAATGGGAAATTAGACAGGGAAAATATTTTTAAAGAGATTTACGTGCAACCTGCTGCCGGAGATGCCGGAGGAGCTTTAGGTGCTGCTTTAGCTGTTAGCTTTATGTGTTATTCAGAGCAAAGAGTCATATCAGAAAACACTGATGCAATGTTGGGAACATACTTAGGACCTGAATTTTCGGAAAAAGAAATCCAACAAACGAATAGAAAAGTACAAGCAAATTTTACTCATTATAAAAGTTTTGCTGAATTGACTCAATTTGTTGCCACAAAAATTGCTCATAAAAATATAGTTGGGTGGTTTCAGGGGCGAATGGAGTTTGGTCCAAGAGCATTGGGTAACAGAAGTATTTTGGCCGATGTACGAGATGAAGAAATGCAGAAAAAGCTAAATTTAAATATCAAATATAGAGAAGGATTTAGACCTTTTGCGCCTTCTGTATTGGCAGAGCATCTCAATACATATTTTGATATTAATAAGCTTTCCCCTTATATGTTGTTTGTTGCTCCAATAAAAAAGGAGTTGCAAAAAAAGCTACCAGCGCATTATGATCAATTATCAATCTTCGAAAAACTCTATATAAGTCGGAGTGAAATTCAACCAGTTACACATGTTGATTTTTCTGCACGAATACAAACAGTGCATAAAGAAACAAATATGCGTTACTGGGAACTTATAAATGAATATTACAAACAAACAGGTTATCCGTTATTGGTAAATACAAGTTTTAACGTTCGTGGGGAACCAGTAGTTTGCAGCCCATACGATGCATACCAATGTTTTATGGCAACTGAAATGGATTATTTGGTGATAGGTAATTATGTGTATTGTAAAACAGAGCAACCTGATTGGGAGCATAAAGAAAAATGGAGAAAAACGTATAATCCAGATTGATTATATTTATGTTTGCATGAAAGATAGTTCATATGGAATTCTTAAAAGATTTGTGGAGTTTTATTAAAGAAAGAAAAGTGTTTTGGTTAACCCCCATCATTATTGTGTTGTTGTTAATTGGGGTGCTTATTGTTTTTGGTGGTGGTAGTGCCGTAGCGCCATTTATTTATACGTTGTTTTAGTCATTATGCAAACACAAAATCCATATAAAGTAATATTGACAATTATTGTTGGGCTATTATTAATTTATGGACTAAATAGTCGAGCCGCATTTTTATACAGCTCATTAATTATCGGAGTTCTAACCCTTCTTTCCAATAGTATTGCTGTAATTATTGTTAAAGGATGGATGAAACTGGCTTATATACTTAGTTTTGTTTTCCCCCCATTATTACTGGGTCTAATTTATATATTGTTTCTTACACCTATAGCATTATTATCAAGATGGTGGAGAAAAGGAAGTTATATATCGTTAAAGAATACTGACTCAACACAGTTTAAAGAAGTAAATAAAACATTTGACCCGAAAGCATTTGAAAAAATGTGGTAGTATATCCTAAATTAAAATATAAAGTAAGGTTAAAACAATGATTAAAGGCGATGCCGTTTATAGTATTTTAAGAAGTGCATTAACCTCTTTTCAATTTTTTTTGCTCTCCGTTTTAGTTATCCAATTTTCATCATTATCCAATTGGGGAGGCTTTGTAAACGCTTATTTAGTTTGGTCCTTTTTTGTAATGATTACTAACTCAGGCAGCAAAGAGTTTTTAGTAAAATCAATTAGTAAAACACCATCCAACAAGTGGTATTTACTATCCACTAATACCACACTTAGGTTTTTGTTAAATATACCAGCTATTGTTTTTATATGCCTATTGCCATCCGAAGGAATAATAGAAAAAACATTGATGATAATGATAGTGTTTTTGCGTGTATTGATATTCACTTTCGAAAGCATTATAGTTTATGAAAAAAAATTTAAAATTTCACTGGTTGTTGAACTTATATCATTCTGCATGTTGATTGCAATAGTGTTTATAGCTCATTATTTTAAGGCTATTTATCCTGTTTATATTTTGGCTTATGTAGTTATAAGCGATGTGGTTAAACTAATTGGTTATGATATTTTATTTAAGTTTAAGTCTAATTTCAAAGTATCCTCTTTTGCTCCAGTGCAAAGTTTTAAAAGCACTTTACCCTTTGTAATAAGTGGTATAATGGGTTTAATAATGAATAAAGCTGATTTATATATTTTTGGTATATTCATAAAGGACAATGAATTAATGGCTGAATACCACATTTTGAATACATTAAGTAATTTATTCCTAATTGTTATAGGCTCAATGGTTATGGTAAGGATTAAAGTAATATTCCGTATGCCATTGGTAAAATTTAATTTGGTTCAGAGAGTTTATATTTTATACAGTTTAGCTTTCGTATTAATTGGGCTAACATGTTTTTACTTTTTGTCACCTTTCTTGTTTCATTATCGGGTGAGTATAGTTAAGTTACTACTAATTGCTTTGAATGTCTTGGTTTTTAGTGGTTATATATTGCATATATATTTACAAAGTCGACTAGATAATATGAGGTTGACCAATACGATTATCGGTATTGCTGGACTTGTCAATATTATTTGCAGCATGATGCTTATCCCATTATTCAAAATTGAAGGTGCTTTATTGGCTGTTTTACTGGCTAATTTGGTAGTGCTAATTCCTATGAATTATTTCTCCAAGAATTACGTTAGTTAATATTGGCCTATTGACAAGTTTTCATTTGAATAAAAATTATTTTATAAATGAAGCATAACATACTTTGCCAGTGCCATATTTCCTTTGTTATTCAAGTGCAAATCATTTTCAAAATAAAGTCTGTTTCCCGTAGAGTCTGATTGTTGTATAAAAGGTAATGGATTAATGATTTGGATGGTTTTGGGTTGTAAACTCTTTTTTAATTGACTAACAAATGGATAATTTGTTTCAAATGTATTTTCATCATTAAACTTTGCTCCACAAATTTCTAAGTTTATTTTGTAGTATTCAGAAACTTGGCAGCTAGCAGGTATTACTACAATTTTTACCGGAATATTTTTATCTAAACAAAGCTGTGTAATCTGATGAATGTGATTTAAAAACGAAGCGAATCTGTTTTCATATGCAGGCTTTATTTGAATTGATTCTTCATAATAGTTAGGGTCAGCTTGTAAAAGTAGTTTTTCTCTTTTACTCATTTTTTCTATTGAAAAAGAATCATTGTTTTTAAGAAATTCTGTTTCAACGGCTTGCCCAAGGGCCTGTTTCATCTGTCCTAGCTTATAATTAAAGTAACGGAGTATATAAAACTGATTTGATACTAACCAATATAAATTTCGGCTAATAGAAACAGTACTCCAATTAATAGGCTTTTCAATATCAATTAAATCATTTCCTACATATACTTGAATAATAACCAGTGCAGGGCTTATTTCTTGTAATCGTTTTTTTGCAATACAATTTATTTCTTGTACACCAATACCAGGTATGGCAGCATTAATAAATGTTACATCGCTTAAACTATCATTCAAAATATTTACGTAACTATTTGTGGCTGCTGTAAAAGAGTCTCCAAATACCAATACCTTTTTAGTACTTTTCTTCTGTATAGTTTTTTTGTTTAAATAGTTGAACTCGGAGCTGTAAAAATCGAATAACTGGTAACGATAAGTAACTTCAACAATAATAAGACATACAGAAACAGAAACGATAAGTAGCAATAAATTCTGACATAAATGAATTAGTTTAGACGCTATTTTTTGTTTCATATAAATCTTAAAACTAGTTACCTTGAGATGACAAGTTGGTTTTTTTAATAATAATTTCTGCTATTTTTTTATTCATTGATTTAGAATAATGCGTTAAATCAACATAAGGATAACTACAAAGTAAGTGAGTATCTGAAATATCGTAAAAATGAGGGAGCTCCTTATTTTGTATACTTAGCTTTAGCCCTTCAAACACTGGTCTAACATTTTTATAGAGTTGGTTATTATTTTTAATTGCTATTGAATCTTTGATAAAAGGATTATTACTTAGAAACAATCCAATAGGTTGAAGAAAAATATTATAGTCAAATTGATATGCTGAGCTCAAAGCATCCAATAGTAATAAATTTGCACGGTAATGATTGTAAAGTTTTCGTTCACTTATTATCACATTTTTAGTTTGGTTTACCTGTACTTCTGTCAACTTAAAGTGTAAATAAGTTTCCGTGTTATATAAAGCATCGTTTTCGTAAATCTTACCGAGCATTTCTGAAGTAACTGTTTTGTTCTTTAAACCAATATATGCCAAGTACTCGTAGTATAACTTTACTATTGGTAGCGTGTAAATCAAGTTGGTATTAAATCCTGTCATGCCAAGATTAAAGTTGTGGGCATATGCATTAAAAACTCTTGCAGGCGACTCGAACGTTTCGAAATTACTTTTAGTTATAGCATACAAATCGTTTAATCCGTCCAAAAATAACACACGTTTTGGTCTATACCCTTTTTGTAAAAGTAAAATAAGCTTTTCTATTTCATTTGTTTGACAATAGGCGGGAACACCAAAGTTAACATAAGAATTAGGCGTATCTATTTTATTTAAAAAGTAAGTAATGGTTTCATTATCAGCAACGCCAACACCAAAGGCTGTACTTCCGCCAAATACCCAGGTGCTATTATTCATAAGTTGCTTAATGTTAGATTGGTTGATAAATGAGTTGTATCTACAATTTTCAAATCCTACATTATAAAAACGGCTGCTGCAAGGTGTTGTCATAAATTCCAGTACTGGATGTGATTTCACATTTGGAGCTTCAAGGTACAATGCTTTTATATCATTGCTAGATTTTCCCTCATGAATTTGTTGCATTAATTCAGGCTTGTCTTTAACAAGTTGAGTAGCGGCATAATATAATTCTTCTGGTTTGTTGCTTTTAGTTGGCAATGAAATAAAAGAGGCAACAATATTAATAACAATAAAAAGAATAATAGTATTGGTAACAATAACAGCAATTGTGGCGTATGTTGGAACTCGTTTTTTTACACTTTTGTAAAAGTACTTCATATAAGTTACTTGCGTTTTGTTAATTCAAGTATATAAATTTTATTTGTAATAATGACGATGCATTATATTAATCATTTGGGAAGAAGAGGAGTAGGTTTTTTGCATTCCGGAGGAAAGAATAGTTCAGATTATTTGGTAGGTGAAATTATTAAAAGAAATCCTTCAAGTATACTAGAAATAGGATGTGGAACTGGAGCTACATTAATAAGTTTAGCATCGAGAAGCAATATTAGAAGTATTATTGGAATTGATACTTCTG
>CAYTWI010000145.1:0-7080 GCA_964442045.1 uncultured Bifidobacterium sp. | reverse complement strand
GGTAAAAAATACGGCCGTTTGCTTTCGTTTTTATTTGTATGGCAAACCAGTATTCAGGCACCTTTGGTAGTTGCTTCAGGCGCTATTGGGTTTGCCCAGTATTTATCTTTTCTATTGCCTTTAAGTGACATTGCCCAAAAAGCCGTTTCGGGCTCATTGGTCTTATTATTGGTTTGGTTGCTATATCGCAATATTCAAAGTATTGGAAAACTTTCTGTTATTATGTGGGCAGTAGTTGGCTCCACTATTCTTTGGTTAATATTTTCGGCATTTACTCATTTTGATGCCAACTTAGCTTTTACTTTCCCCACAGGTGCCTTTGATTTAAAACCCATGTTCTTTGTAGCTTTAGGGCAGGCTTCTGTTAAAAGTATTTACTCTTATTTGGGTTATTATAATGTTTGCCATTTAGGAGCAGAAATTATTCAACCACAGAAAAATATTCCCAAAAGTATTTTTATTTCTATTGCCGGAATTGCTGTTTTATACATCAGTATGCAAATTGGTATTTTGGGCGTTATTCCCTGGCAGGAAGCGCAAAACTCTACTTTTATTGTGAGTACTTTTTTCGAAAAATTGTATGGTCATTTAGCCGCACAAATTGCTACGGGTTTAATTTTATTTATTGCAGTATCATCACTATTTGCGGTTATGCTTGGTTATTCGCGTGTACCCTATGCAGCAGCTAAAGACGGAAACTTTTTTAAAGTATTTGCACAGTTACATCCAACCAAACATTTTCCTCATGTTTCTTTATTGGTATTAGGCGCATTGGCTTTTTGCTTTAGCTTATTGTTTAAATTAAAAGATGTCATTACTGCCATTATCATCATGCGAATACTGGTTCAATTTATAAGCCAGTCGGCAGGACTAATTGCTTTACATTACAGAAACAAAAAATTACGCTTACCTTATAAAATGCCCTTCTTCCCTATTCCTGCCTTAGCCGGTATTGCTGTTTGGCTGTTTGTGTTTTTAAGCAGCGACAGTATTTATATTATAGGTGCATTGGGTATTATTGTTTCGGGTTGTTTGTTGTATTATATAAAGGAATACTTTGGCAATAAAGAAATTTCTTTAAAACAATTTAACGAGAGCTCCATTTAAGTTACATGTATTTTAGTTGTGGTATTTAAATACCTATTTTTCATCTTTCTTTTTCCTTAGATGAAAAAGAAACAAAAAATCAAGGCAAAAAAATGCTTCTCCGCGCAGGGCCTGATGCACGGCCCGTCCCGATAGCTATCGGGATTGTCTGGCTCGCGCGCACCTACTATTTGGATTACTTAGTAATTTGTATGCTTAAACAACTCTTAAATTTGCACATTATGTTTAACCAGTCGGATTGCTTATTAATACTTCACCACTTTAGTTTGGTAACTTCCCAATTTTACAAAATAGATACCTGCTTTTAAATGGGCTACAGGAATGGTTATACTTTTATCTTTATTATCGTTGGTATATGTGGCTACTTGCTGACCAATGTGGTTATATAACTCAATGGGTTCGTTTGATGTTGCTAAAGATAAATCAATTGTAATTTCGTTGGTAAACGGATTGGGATAAACTGGTATACTTGGTGATGTAATATCTTTTATTGCTGTATTGTTAGCACACATGACTTCATTTAATCTATTCCAAATCATGGAATCTAGTTGTATAGGCACATCGTTTGAGTTACCATTACCATCTTCGCCCATGCGTATTACCACTAAATTTTTAGACGGCACTACATATATTTTCTGATCGTTTTTACCCAAAGCTGCAAACATATCAGCAGGAGCAGTAGGAACAATACTGCCAACAAAAACAAAACTGGTACCAGGTAACATAAAAGTTTGTTTACCATTGAGCCACCACAAATACCCGTACGATTGATTTAAATTTTGTGAGGTATTCGTCATGCTGGTAAAGTAGTTTCTGTCTTTTAACAAAGTATCGGTTCCCCAAATACCTTTGTTTAAAATTAGTAAACCAAAACGAGCCATATTCCTGGGTTTTGATACAAATAAATCATTTACCCATAATCCATACATACCTGTTCTTGCACTTACATTTTGATTGGTAAATTGCTGAAATGTAATGCCGCTGGCATTGGCCACTACTGTTTGCAATAATTTATAAGGAGCATTGTGGTAATACCATTTGGTACCTGCATCGGCTTTGTATTTTAAACAAGAGGGTGTGGTACAATCTAAATCAGGTACTTTTTCATCCAGACCGGTTGTCATGGTTAGCTGGTGCTTAATTTTAATCAATCCTTCTTTTTCGGGCGGACATGAAGTAAAACCCTGGCCTAAATATTTTGAACTGGAATCTTCTATACTTAATAATCCTTTTTCCTGCGCCTGCCCAACCATAAAAGCCACCAGCGATTTTCCTGCCGAAGCCCAATACCAAGATGAATCGATGGTAAAAGTACCGAAGTATCTTTCCATGACTATTTTTCCGTCTTTTAATACAATAAAGGCTTTTGTTTTTTTCTCTTCCAGCATATTGTATAAATCGGGTATTTTGTTGGTACACCAACCCAGGCTTTGCGGGCTTATGGTATCCCAATTGGAAGCATTATTAATGGGCGGAAAATACATTTGTGCTTTACCGATTAATGCGGAAACTAAAAATAACGCGGATAGTATTTTTTTCATCATGCCTTTATGATTATACCAAAGGTAAATAGTTTAATGGCCGGTTTTATTTATATTTTTCCTTCAGGCCATCAACTACTTTAGCCACTGCCGGACATACGGTTGTATTTAAAAGGGTAATTTTAAGCTTTTGCAACACATTGCGTTGCTGGGTATGAGGAAACTCCCTGCAGGCATTTGGTCTGTCGCTATACACACTGCAATATTTATCGCTGCCTAAAAACGGACATGGCATTTGTTTAAAAACATAATCCTTGTCTTCGTCTATACGTAAATAGTTTTCTGTAAAAACACTTGGTTTTAGTCGTAGGTTTTTAGCCAGCCGGTCTATGTCTTTATTTAACAATAAAGGCCCTGTAGTTGCACAGCAATTAGCGCATTGCAGGCAATCAATTGTTTCAAAGGCTTCATCGTGTAACTGGTTGGTGATTATATCTAAGTTTTTAGGTGCCTGTTTTTTCAACTTATCTAAAAACTTTTTGTTCTCGGCCTTTTGCAGTTTTGCCTTCTCAATAATTTTTATGTATTCGGCAATCATGGCTTTTATCAGGGTTGAATTTGGGCCAATACTACTTTATTCTTCCGCCTTCTGTCGGCATCAAAAAACCAACCCCACTTACCAAAGTAATGAAAGGCTGATTGGATGTGGTAGCTCAATAACTTTTTACTTTTATAAGAACCTTTTTCGTAATTATGAATAATACTAATCTGAGGGTAATAAATAGCCTCAAACTGGCTGCTTATCCTGCGGCTTAAATCGGTATCTTCTAAATACATAAAAAAATGCTCATCGAAAGTACCTACTTTTTGCAAAGCTTCGTGGCGCATTAACATAAAACAACCTGACAGATTATTTAAAACCATTGGTTTGTTATAGTCTTTACCTTGTAATTCGTAACGTCCTAAACTTGCTTTAAAAAGCGGACTTAAAAAAGCAGGTATAAATCGCCTGAACATTAAATCAAAAGGGCTTGGCAACAACTTACATAAACGCTGTATTTCTCCGTTTGGATACAATACTTTAGGCATTAGCAAGCCAACGTTTTTGTTGGCGTTTAAATAGGCCAACCCGTCTTCAATACAATTTTTATTAATAACTACATCCGGATTAACCACTAAATGATAAGGCGCTAAATGTTTGCCTTTATTGATAGCCACATTATGTGCTTTGCCATAGCCTAAATTGGCATTGTTAAAAATGTAATCAGCTCCATAACTTTCAAACAGTTCTTTTAGCAAGGGTTCAGTAGAGTTATCGCTAACAATTAATTTTACAGGTACTGTTATTTGCTTTATACTATTTAATAAAGGTAGCAATACGGCAGGCTTACTATTGTAAACCACCAGCGATATGCTTAACTGATATGGAAATGACTGACTCAACAGGAATTTATAGTTGGGCTAATAAGTTATTGGAACCTACAGGACGTTTTACGGTAAATCCTTCGCCATAGGTGGTATTAATTAAACGGCCAAATTCACGGGCTCGGGCATCAATAAAATGCATAAAATCGAGCGATGAAATAGGTGTTTGCGGTTCTTTGCTGTTGGGGTCGTAAAACTGGCTGCTAAAAGCTTGTATAGCGGCTATTTTCTCCTCGTAATAAGGTGTGATATCAACTATTATATCAGGCTTGGTTAACCTGTCCTGTATGTAATGGTATATTTGTTTTGGTCGCCATGGTTTTTGAATAGTACCGTTAAAGGTAGTTTCTATTTTAACCAATCCGCTTAAAAAGGCTGCTTCATGCACCAGGTCAGCTGCTTTTCCATGGTCTATATGCCTGTCGCTTTCCGCATTGCACAAAATAATATCAGGCTGGTATTGCCTTATTTTTTCAATGATTAGCAGCAACGATTCTTTATTTTTCTGAAAAAACCCGTCTGCTAACATTAAGTTTTCGCGTACGCTTATACCTAATATTTTGCTGGCATTGGCTGCCTCTGTTTTTCGTAATTCGGCCGAACCTCTGGTACCCAGTTCGCCTTGTGTAATATCAATAATACCAACTGTATAGCCTTGTTTTACATGACTCAATACTGTTCCGCTGCAAGCCAATTCTACATCATCCGGATGCGCAGCAAAACAAAGTATATCTAGCTTTTCCATGGGGCGAAAATACTCATATTTTTTAATTTGGGGATTCTAAAATGCGCAACCCGATATATTCGGGTTTAAAACAGACTGTTTAAAAGTCAACTGCCTATAAATAAAGCATTTTTGTATTTGTGTATTTCCTGTTAGTTTCTTGTATCGGGCACTTCCTATTTTGCCTTTTTATTTTAAACTCAAAAAGCATGCTTACATCCTTAACTATACTTAACTCAAAAGTATATGGCAAAGCCGAAATCCGTTTTAACGATTGTGATAGTTTACAGTTGGTAGGACCTAATAATATTGGTAAATCAACTTTAATATATGCCCTTAATTTTTTATTTATTATTGATGGCAATAAAATGACTTTCAGTGGAAACAGACGTGGTGATAAAGATACTATTCACCATTATTTTCCTAATCCAAACCAAAGTTATATTGTGTTTGAGGTTTTCAAAAAATCGTACTACTGTATTTTGTTAAAACGCGATAGTGAAGGTAATTTGGAATACTACAAATATGCCAGCAATTACATGGAGCAACACTATGTAGATAAAGACAAACGCTTAATGAAGTTTGACGAAGTGCAGGCACAGCTGGCTTCGGAAGGTATAGAGCTGGAAGCCTTTAAGGATAAACGCGAGGTATTTAACTTTGTGTACCAACGCGGCCGTAGAAACAATGGCGTGGTTTGGTTAGACGACAATGTGAAAAGCGATGGTTTAAGCAATAACTTTTCTAAAATATACCGATACTTAATCAATACTAAATTAATTACCAATAAAAACCTGAAAGAGGCTTTAATTATAGCCGATAACAGGGAAAATGAGGTTTTAAACTTTAGCCAGAAAAACAAAAAGGATATTCATGATTTACGTAAAATAAACAACGAAATAAGAAACCTTAAATCGGTTAAAAACGAGTTTGATGAGTTTAGAGAAGTAGTAAGCCAGTACAGTGCCAAGGCTAAAATCATCAGTCAGTTGTACTCTGCCTTTACACAAAATTACGAGCATACTTTACCCAGCTTACAAGCTTTATTGGTAGAAAAAACCCAAAACAGGGCCAAAATTCATACGGAGATAAACGAAGATTTAAATCCGAAGAAATCGGATTTAGACAGAAAGATTGGTGGTAAGGATGCGGAAATACAAAACGAAGCACAAAAACTGAACGAAAAGGAAGTAGAGTTAAAAACCATTAACAGTTTTGAACCGGAAAAAATATTAAACGAAAGCTTACTCAATCTTGATAAAAAAAGAAAAGAATTGGAAAGCCGTTTAACCATGGTTGAAATTCAAAAACTAAGCTCTAAACAAATTGAATTCAGGGTAGCAGGCTTAGAAGACCAGGTAAGCCGTTACGAAAACCAGATAAAAAATTACAGCAATTTATTAATTAATAAAATAAGCGGTAATAAAGATAACCGTAAACTGTTGAATGCTTTGTTAAGCGAGCAGGTAAAAGCATTACCGGGCGAGCAGGTAAAAAAGGCTATTCATAAAATAAGCGATACTTTAAAAATATTTGATGGGGAAATAGATATTTCGAAAAACATTACGCAAAAAGATTTTGAAAGTATTGAAGAAATAAAAGAGAAGCTAAGCGCTGTAAAAGCCGATTTAAAAAGCCAGCAACAATTACTGGAAACGGTTAAGGATTTAGAAAAATCGCAAACCGAGTTACAGCAAATATTAAGCGATATTGACAGCATTAAACAAAAGCTTCAAAAAATAAAAACCAAACCTGCTTTAACCAAAGCCATTGAAAAACTAAAGGCTGAAATAACAGAGTTAAATGCACAAAAGGAAAAATTTGAAAGCGAGCAAAAAGCCATCAGCAAGCAAATTGCGAAGCGCAGTAATGAGTTGAACGATATCAATGAAGATATTAAAAAACGCGAGGAGCGTATCAGCCAGATACAGGATTTTAAACGTGAGTTGGAAACTTATGGTTTTGTAGCAGAAGAGTTTGAAAGCAGCGAAGATTTAGACTTGTTGTACAATAAAATTAAACTGAATCAGGCTGACAGGTTTACTTTGAAAATAAACAAGGATAACTTGTTTGAAAAGCTACGCGATAAACTGCAATCGACCTTTGCCGATGAACAAGATTTTATACGTTATGTAGAAGAAGAAATTGCGTTGATTGATGACAAAGAACGTTCTATTTCATCATTATTGGAAAGTATAAGCACCCAGTTTGCCAACCCTGCCTATACCCTATTAAAACGTTACGATGAGTTTAAAGAATTTGTAAACAACAAGTTTAACCACAAACTATCGCAAAGCCGTATTTCCGATATTGAAAGCTTAACCATAGAGTTGGTTGACAATA
>CAYTWI010000144.1:2343-7127 GCA_964442045.1 uncultured Bifidobacterium sp. | reverse complement strand
ATGTGCAGACTGGATTATTGATTTAGGCCCACAGGCAGGTGAAAAAGGAGGTAATTTAGTATTTGCTGGCTTACCTGAAGATTTGGTTAACAATACAGAAAGCTATACTGCACAATACCTAAAAAGTAAATTGGTGTAATTTATAAGCTGCTGAACAAAGTGTCAAGCTTATGTTTGGGTATTATTTTCTGTCCTTGTTCCCCCTCAGCAATGAGTCGGTCGCCAACTTTGGCAGTATAAGTACAGATAATTTCGTTTTTGATAATGCTTTTAACAAATGCTGTAAATTGAACTGTAGAGCCAACCAGTGCTGGGCTTTTATGCTGAATAGTTAAAAATGTACCTATACCTTCTTCATCCGTTTCTTTCATATCCAAAACAAATAAACGACAACACCATTCTGCATCGCGCCCCAGGGCAAAAGTGGCATATACCGGGTGTACATTACCATTATCAAAGGTGGCAGTATCATTTTCTAAAACAACTTTGGTAAATTGTTTGGTATCTCCAACTTTAAACGGATTATTCATCGTCCTTGACAGTATCTTCTAAATAAATAATAAAATTGTTTTTTTCGCGGTGAGCTTTCGATTTAGCTGACTGTAATTTAGCCGAATCCAGAGCTACGTTCAGCTCGTAACCAAGCAGTAAAATAAATGTATTGATGTAAATGAGCATCATAATAACAATAAGTACCCCAATAGAGCCATATACTTTATTATACGTATTAAAGTGGTTTACATAAAACGAAAAGCCTGTAGTGGTTATCAATATAATAATACAACTAAAAATAGAACCTGTTGACACAAAACGCCATTTTCTTACTTTAGCCGGAGCGTAATAAAATATAGCAGAAACAATACTTAAGCAAATACCGGCAGCTACTACATAATTCAACGACTGCAATCCGAACTTGGCAATAGAATGCGTGATTAAATCCTGCTTGTCGAGCCACTTAATGGCGAAGCTGGCACTGGTAATTAAAACAACCGAAATCAAAATCAAAAAAGAAACAAAAACTGCCAGGCCTATTGCCACTGCGCGTTGTTTCCAAAAAGGTCTGTTTTCGGTAGTATGTCCATATTTATTAAGTGAATCCATTAAAGAATGGAAGCCGTTGGTTGAAAAGTAAATAGCCGATAAAAAACCAAAAGATAATAAATCGCCACGTTGGTGTTTTAAAATATCCTCCAATGTTTCCCTCAGTGTATCGTAAGCGCTTTTAGGAATGAGCGTTGAAATAAAAAATAATATCTTATCGTGATCCTGTTTTACAGGTAAGTAAGCAATTACAGTAAAAAAGAAAATAACCGTTGGGAATAAAGCCAGAAAAAAAGTAAACGAAAGAGCAGAGCTACGCATTTGGATATCCTTTTTGCTGATAGAGCGTACAAAAAATTCCATTACCGCGTAAAGTGATACATTTTTATTGCCCGGAAACGAAACACGTTGTGTTACCTTATAAAGCCATTTAACAGGTTTTGTATGTAACAGATTGTTCTTTTTCATGTAGCGCAATATAATTTTAAGCCGCTAAAAAACGACACTAATTGCTATTTTTTAAAACAAACTAAGAAGAAATGAGCTGTTTAAAAATATACTACAAAACAGCAATACCCAATCTGCTTAAAAAAGCGGGTAAAATGTGGAAAAACAGTAGGGTTAAAGCAAAGTATTGTTTAGGTAGATAAGGGCATTTGCTGTATATTTACACCCTATTTAAACTAATAAATTTTAAATATTATAAATGGAAGATAAACAAAATTACGGGGCCGATAATATTCAGGTATTAGAAGGGTTAGAAGCAGTTCGCAAGCGTCCTGCCATGTATATTGGCGACATAGGCGTGAGAGGTTTGCACCACCTGGTTTACGAAGTTGTAGATAATTCAATTGACGAAGCTTTAGCAGGTTATTGTAAAAACATTTCAATAACTATTCATACCAATAATGCTATTACCGTTATAGATGACGGACGTGGTATCCCAACAGGTATCCAGGCAAAAATGGGAAAATCAGCATTGGAAGTAGTAATGACCGTACTACATGCCGGTGGTAAATTTGATAAAGATACCTACAAAGTATCCGGTGGATTGCATGGTGTGGGTGTAAGTTGTGTGAATGCGCTTTCTACGCTGATGCGTACTACAGTTTACCGCGAAGGTAAAATATGGCAGCAGGAATATAGCTGTGGAATTCCGTTATATGATGTAAAAGTAGTAGGAGAGTCTGATAAAAACGGAACCATGCAATATTTTGAGCCGGATACCAGCATATTTACTACTAACGATTATAAGTTTGATACATTGGCGGCCCGTATGCGTGAGCTTTCATTCTTAAACAGGGGCATTACTATTCACCTGAAAGATGAACGCCCTGATGAAGAAGGCAAATTACGAGAAGAAACCTTTTTCAGTGAAGGTGGTTTAAAAGAGTTTGTTACCTATTTAGATGGTACACGCGAAAAAATATTACCTGAGCCTATTTATGTAGAAGGAGAAAAGAACGGAGTACCTGTTGAAGTGGCTATGACTTACAACAATGGTTATACTGAGAATCTACACTCATACGTAAACAATATAAACACGCATGAAGGAGGGACACACGTTGCCGGTTTCAGAAGAGCTTTAACAAGAACTTTAAAAGCATATGCCGATAAAGAAGGATTGTTAAAAAATGTAAAAGTAGAAATATCAGGCGATGACTTTAGAGAAGGTTTAACAGGTGTTATTTCTGTTAAAGTACAAGAGCCGCAATTTGAAGGACAAACAAAAACCAAACTAGGTAATAGTGATGTAACAGGTGCTGTAGATCAGTGTGTGGGTGAAATGCTTTCTAATTACCTAGAAGAGAACCCCAGAGAAGCAAAACTAATTGTACAGAAAGTAATACTTGCAGCAACTGCACGCGCAGCAGCGCGTAAAGCAAGAGAAATGGTACAAAGAAAAGGTGCTTTAACAGGGAGCGGATTGCCTGGTAAATTAGCCGATTGTCAGGAAACAGACCCTGCGCAGTGCGAAATATACCTGGTGGAGGGTGATTCAGCAGGAGGAACAGCTAAACAAGGCCGTAACCGTGTTTTTCAAGCTATTTTACCTTTAAGGGGTAAAATTCTGAATGTAGAGAAAGCCATGGAACATAAAATTTATGAGAACGAAGAAATAAAAAATATGTTCACCGGTTTAGGTGTTACCATTGGAACTAATGATGATGCCAAAGCTTTAAACCTGGATAAATTACGTTACCATAAAATAATTATTATGACCGATGCGGATGTGGATGGAAGCCATATTCGTACCTTAATTCTTACTTTATTCTTCCGCTACATGAAAGAGTTAATAGAGTTTGGTTACGTATATATTGCCCAACCACCTTTATACTTAGTTAAAAAAGGTAAGGAAGAAGAATATTGTTGGACAGAAGCACAAAGAGCAGATGCCGTTTTACGTATTGCCAAAGGTGCAAATCCCGATACGGTAGGTATACAACGTTATAAAGGTTTGGGAGAGATGAATGCAGAGCAATTATGGAGCACAACCATGAACCCTGAAACAAGAACCTTAAAACAAGTAACCTTGGATAGTGCTGTAGAAGCCGATAGAATTTTCAGTATGTTAATGGGCGATGAAGTGCCTCCTCGCAGAGAGTTTATTGAATCAAACGCAAAATATGCCAAGATTGATGCTTAATTAAAGTATAACTTTTTTATATAGTAAAGGCTACCTCAAAAGGGTAGCCTTTATTGTTTATATTAGAGAATAATGTCAGACTATTTCGTACTCTAGTTTAGGCTTATTACTTATCTTGTACCTGCTGTTAATGGTTAGCCTCCTTTTGTTTGAAGGTGCCAGATTTAATATGTTTCTGGGCAATGTCAAACCACTTTCTGAAATTTCTATAATTTCATTACCATATACCTGGATATCAGTCAGCAACAAAAGAGAATTACTGTTGGTTTGTTGTTCCGTTTCTATAATAGTTTGTTCTGTTCCAAATGCTTGTCCGTGTTGCCATTCTTCAGGTTTTTCAATAAAAGTCTTCATGCTTTCTTTGCTAATTTCCAAAACCTTTCTCAGTCTTTTATAGTGCTTGTTTTCTAATTCAGTTTCATTGACACCCCTTTGCTTTAAACCTAATTGAATACTTATTTTTTCAGGTATAAAAACAGTATCAGGTTTTGCCTGATTCATCAGGTGCAAAAAAATAGGTACTTGCTGTTCCTTATCCAATGCATTTTGCATTGTTTCACTGATAATAATATCAGGCGTATTTTCTTTATTGATAATATAAGTTGAGGCATCGGTTAATAACATGTTGATGTTATAAGAAGCTAAGCCCGAAGCATTAATTAAACTTTTTAACCAGTCGAAACTAATGGGATTTATTTCAAGGAAAGTATAATTAATACGCCCTTCCGGGTACTTATATATTAAGGGCAACACCAAGGTAGCAAAGGGCCCTGTTCCTGCATACAATACATTGATTGTATCATTAGTTTGAGCAAGTTTATCAGATATAGCTTTATGAGCACCTCTTATAAACTGGCGTGTTCTCATGATATCATCTAAACACAAAGCAGCCCAAAGCGGGCCTATGGCAAGCCCATTATCCATATAAATATGTTTACGCCCTTCCCGGGTGTTTAAATCGTTGTTATTTAAACTGTGTAAGAGTGTTTTGTAATCTGTTGTTACCTGACTTAATTTTTTATAATCAATGGTATCTTCTAAATATACAGCAGCAATGCGTAATAACTCTTCTTTTATAGTTGTTTGATTTGTCATA
>CAYTWI010000144.1:0-2333 GCA_964442045.1 uncultured Bifidobacterium sp. | reverse complement strand
GGTGAATTTATATTATCGTACCTGCAACATACAAATTATCTAAAAGAATTTAATTATTTATGAGCTCAATACTTACTAAAATAGTAATACAAGCCAATGGTTGGCACTAAGTTTAAACCAACTGTAAAGCCGCCACTGGTTGCTTCTAATTTAGGGCTTGTATTTCCAATAGGTTCCTGGTTTGCCCTTATAAATGAATAGCTGAGTACTTTGTTAAATGAAAAATCGAAGCCCAGTTTAGGAATAATAAAAAATGTGATACCCGGATTTAAACTGGCTTCAAAAACCGAGTTAGTTACTTTAATACTGTCTTTTAATTGTGACTGACCAACAGTTTGTTTGTCATTATAAGTGCCTGAGTTAAAATCGAGGTTGAACTGGCTGTGAAAATAAATGCTTCGCCATATTTCAAGGTAATGACGTACATATAATTTACCTCCATAATTAAAAGCATTGATATTTTCAATAGTAGTGCCATCAAGGCTTATACGTTGTGTTATAAAGCTGCTGCCTAAATTTACAGCAACCCCGCAAGCTAACTTATCATTAATAAAATAAGCCATGCTTGGTGAAAAATTCCAGTTAATAGCAGGCTTTAGCGTATGCGTGCTGGAAGCACCATTGCTTAATGTTATTTTCTGTTCGCCAAAACCTACAGACGAAAAGCCAATACTACCTCCGGCAAAAAACTTATACTGCCCAATTTGAGCACTTAAAAAATTGGATTGAATAATAATGAGCAGTATAGCTATTGTCTTTTTCATATGGAATCTTTAATGAATATTTTTTAGTGCTTCAATAAAAAAGGCCGCCAATTCAGACAGCCTTTTTATTAAAATTTAAGCGTGTATCAGACTAGAATACAAATCCTAAACGTACACCACCAGTAGTAACACCAAATAAATCGAAAGTGCTACCGCCTAAAGTTTTAGTTTCAGGATTGTTGTTTATTTTTTCAGTACCATCACCTGCAGAAGTCATATTAAATAAACCTAATCCCATTTCACCTCCTACAAAAATACCTTGTGTAATATGGTAATCAGCGCCTAATAATAAGCCTAAGCCAATTCCTAAATTACTACCACCTGTTGTTTTGTAAGAATCGCCTGAGTTAACTTGACCTGAAGTTGGACTAGCATTATCTGCATTGCTAACCTCAGTAGAACTACCAGTACCTAAAGAAAATAATAATTGAGCACCAACATAAGGTGATAATTTACTAGTACCTGCAAAATGTTTTTCAATACCAGGAGCTAACATGATATTAAATCCACTACTTTTTTTGATTTCAGCAGTTACATCACCGGCAGCATTAGCTACCTTATCAGTAGAAGTAGACATACCTAATCCTAAACGAGCTCTAACAGCCATTGTTTCAGAAAGGAAATAACGTAAGCGTAGTTCACCTGGTAAATTATAGCTAATTGGAGCAGTACCAGTTTGAAAGTTTAAAACAACTTCAGCAGTTTTTGAACCAGCAATTGGTTTTTGAGCATATGCTGCAATAAATAATGTAGCACTTGCAATAGTTAAGATAATTTTTTTCATATTGTTTTGTTTTGGTTAACGATATCGAAAGTAGAGCTTCATATTATTACTTTCAAATGCTGAAACAAGGGTATTTAGTGGAAAAATGTTTATAATTGATAAATGTAACACTTTAACATAGGGAAGAAGTAAGTAAAATCAAGTGTTATAGATTGTTGTAGTATAAAATATACAAACTTATCTTAATGGTAAATATCACTAATAAATTTGTTTAAAAGAGTGTTTATATAAAAGACGGACAAAAGGCATGAAGATATATTTTATAAGTGGACTGGGTGCGGATGAACGTGTATTTCAATACCTTTATTTACCAGGTATAGAAAAGGTTTATATTAAATGGGAAAAGCCTTTTAAAAGAGAAAGTTTGGCTGATTATGCAGGTAGGCTAATAAAGCAAATAGATACCAGTGAGCCTGTTTATTTAATAGGCATTTCTTTTGGTGGGATAATAGCACAAGAAATAGCGAAGCAAATTAATTGTACTAAGCTAATTATTATTTCAAGTATTAAATCACCGAATGAGTTTAGCTGGCCATTGAAATTAGTGAGCCTTTTGCAACTGCATTTAATTTATCCCAAAGCCCTTTTAAAATGGAGTAACCGGATAACAGCTAATTTCTATTTTAGTATTCAAACAAAAAAAGAAGCACAGCTATTAGCACAAATAATAAATGATACTGATTTGGATTTTTTAGTTTGGGCTATACATGAAATAATAAACTGGAAAACCGAAATCAAAACAACAACTCCTTTGTTACATATACACGGAACACACGATAGGATTT
>CAYTWI010000143.1:0-7343 GCA_964442045.1 uncultured Bifidobacterium sp. | reverse complement strand
GAATGCGTAAGTAATAGAAAATCCGCTCAAAAGAATCATAGCTAATAAGCTCCAATGAACAGGCGTTAATGAAATACTTTTGGAATCGGCAAATAATAAAAAAACAGCACCGGTGAGTGCAAAAGCCGTAAGCCAAATTTGCCTGGGTAACATCGTAGTATCCATTACAGGATTCCAGTGGACAATTGGTATACAGGCTATAACAAGAAACAAAAAGTATTTTATCAGTTTTACTGGCATGCGGTAGTTATCAATTCAACAAGAGGTAAAAATAAAAGCTTGCCACTAAATAAACAATCAATATTTAAGTTAACAGGATTGATTCCGGAAAGCATTTTTTACAACACAAAATGACTTTTAGACTCCATTTTTCCATTTTATTTCTCAAATAACTGCCCTTTAAAGGTTTAAAAGCGACTTTTTAATTACCCAAAATGACCGGCTTTAAAAAATCCCCCACTTGAACTTATAAACCGATTTCGCCTTACACAAATGCGACATTGTGAATTTCTTTAAGGGAGATTGTGAATATAAAAAAGCCTCAATTTTCAACAAAAGTGGGGGAAAGTGGAGAAAAGTGGATTTTTGTTTTTATTTTTACAGCGTTATAACAAAAAACAAATTGCTCAATCTCCACGGTGAATATGAATGTAAATTAGATGCTAAAGGCAGGTTAATAGTGCCTGCAGCATTGAAAAAGCAACTTCCTGCAGAAGCGAAGGATGCTTTCTTCATTAATCGTGGGTTCGAAAAGTGCTGTGTATTGTACCCCGCCAACGAGTGGGATAACATAGCCGGGGAAATAAATAAGCTGAGCGATTACATAAAAAAAGAGCGTGAGTTTAAACGCTACTTTTTAAGAGGAGCAAGTAGATTGGAAATGGATACAGCAAGCCGTATTCTTTTGCCAAAACCATTACAGGAATATGCAGGCTTAAGTGGGGGAGAGTTGGTGTTGTTGGCTTATGGAAACAAAATAGAAGTTTGGAGCAAAGCAGAGTACGATAATATGTTAAGTGCGGAGCCGGAAGATTTTAGTGCTTTAGCTGAAGAGGTAATGACTAAAAAGAAAAACGAAGAACAATAAGCAATTAACAATTAACAATTAAAGCAAGCAAACAAAACAAATAGCTCATGTATCATAACCCTGTCATGTTAAACGAGTGCCTGGAGGCATTAAACATAAAACCAGATGGTGTTTATGTGGATATAACATTTGGTGGCGGTGGACACAGCAGAGCTATATTAAATAAGTTAGGTAAAAAAGGTAAGTTGATAGTTTTTGATCAGGATGAAGATGCTAAACGTAATTTAATAAACGATGAGCGTTTTATTTTCATAGATCAGAATTTCGAGTTCTTAAAAAACCATATACAATATCAGGGTTTCGATAAGGTAGATGGCTTGTTGGGCGATTTAGGTGTTTCATCACATCAGTTTGATGAAGGCGAAAGAGGCTTTTCTATTCGCTTTGATGATGCAAAACTGGATATGCGCATGAGCCAGCATCAGGCTTTATCGGCATTTGAAGTGGTTAATAATTACACCGCAGAAAACTTAGCCAATGTATTGTATAAATATGGTGAGTTGCATAACTCCCGTAAAATGGCTGCCGATATAATAGCTGCCAGGAACGGAAAAGCCATTGAAACTATTGGTGAATTTAAAGCTGCTATTAAGCACCGGGCACCCAAGTTTAAAGACTTTAAGTTTTATGCGCAAGTGTTTCAGGCAATAAGAATAGAAGTAAACAATGAGTTGCATGTGTTGGAAAGAATGTTGTTGCAGTGTGGCGATATTATTAAGCCCTCAGGCAGGCTCGTTATTATGAGCTACCACTCATTAGAAGACAGGTTGGTGAAAAACTATATGAACAGTGGCAACTTTTTAGGCGAATTAGACAAGGACTTTTTTGGTAACATCAAAAGGCCGTTTAATCCTTTAAACAAAAAAGCCATAGTAGCCACTGACAGTGAGCAGGAAGAAAACAACAGGTCCAGAAGCGCTAAGTTGAGAGTAGCTGAAAAAATATAAAGTTATAAAGTGAGTAACAAAATAATAATAGGCGATGAAGAGCCGGAAGTAAAAGAAACAGCTAAGCCCGACACCAAAATAATAGAAGGTGCCGTTAAACGCTTATCTGATATAGACTTCAAGCTCAACTCAAATGCGCTGTTTGCGCAAATGCCCTTTATTATTTTTTGCTGTGGTTTAATAGCCATTTTAATATGGAGCAGCCACAACAATGATCAGCTGAATAAAAAGATAGACCAGTTAACAAAAGAAAACAAAGAGTTGCGAAACCAGTATATAATAACCTTAAGTGAAATGATGAATGCCAGCAGGCAGTCAGCTATAGCAGATAGGTTAAAAGAGTTTCGTAAGGCAGAATATACAAAAGGTGATACTGATTACGTAAAAGAAGCAACAATACCACCGGTAAAAATAACAGTTAAGTAAATAAATGGCAATAAACGCACGCAAAGCAATCCTGATACGAACATTAACCATATTTGGTTTGATGTGCATATTAGCGTGCGCCATATTTTTCAGTTTATATAAACTGCAATTTGTAGAAAGAAGTAAATGGCAGGCCAAAGCACGCAAGTTTTCAGTAAAACAGGAAGCCATAGAGCCTTTGCGTGGTAATATATTTGATTGCAATGGTGCTTTACTGTCAACCTCGTTGCCTATTTACGATATGATAGTAGATGCCACTGCTCCTTCATTTGCCAAGAAAGATACATTTGATAAATACTGTGATTCATTATGCTACTATTTAAGCCAGGAGTTTAAAGACAGGAGTGCAGGTGAGTACAAAAGCTTATTGAAAAATTTACGTAAAGAAGAGATAGGCTATTTTACTTTAAAGAAACGTATTACCCACCAGCAAATGCTACGTGTTAAACAATTTCCGTTGTTTAAAATTGGGCGCGTAACAGGTGGTTTAATACTGGAGCCACGAAGTACCCGCGTAAAACCGTTCCAAACACTTGCTTTCAGAACCATTGGCTTTGTTAATGCAAACGCTGATAAATATGTAGGCTTAGAAGGCTTTTACGATGATTTTTTAAAAGGCACTGCCGGCTTGCAAATGAAACAACGTGTAAGCGGTGGTGTATATATTCCTATTAATAATGAAAACAAAGTAGAAGCCGAAAACGGTTGCGATATTATTTCTACTATCGATATTAATTTACAAGATGTAGCACAACAATCATTGTTAAAAGTATTGCAACAAAATATGGCTATGCGAGGTACAGCCATATTGATGGAAGTAGAAACAGGCGAGGTAAAAGCAATAGCCAACTTAACCCGCATGAAAGATGGTACTTACGAAGAAAGATTTAACGATGCCATAGGGTTAAGGGTGCAACCGGGTTCTACCTTTAAGTTGGTAACCATGATGAGCTTATTAGATAATGGCTATGCCAAACCAAACGATATAGTAAATGTAGAAGGTGGCAGAGCCATGATATACGGACAACCTGTAGAAGATTCACACAGTTATATGGAGTTAAATATGCAACAGGCATTTGAACAATCATCAAACGTGGCCTTTGCAAAACAGATAGTAAGATATTACGACAGAAAGCCATCAGAGCATTACGAGTATTTAGATAAAATAGGTTTAAATGCCAATTTAGATTTACAAATAAACGGTGCTTTACCGCCTAAATACCTTACACCAAAAAGTAAGTACTGGAGTAAAAGCGATTTGTCGGCAGTGAGCAGGGGATATGGAATTTCATTAACGCCCTTACAAATGCTTACCGTTTACAATTCCATAGCAAATAATGGCAAAATGGTTAAACCATTATTTGTTAAAAAAATATTGAAGTCAGGTAATGTTGTGCAGTCATTTAATCCTGTAGTGTTAAACGAGCAAGTATGCAAGCCTAGTGTAGTTAAACAATTGCGTAACATGATGGAAGGCGTTGTGAAACATGGTACTGCTTTTAACGCAGCCAATGCCAAGCTACCATACACCTTTGCAGGCAAAACAGGAACAGCCATAATACAACGTGGTGAAGATTATTACCAGGGCGGAGCCAAAGTATACCGTGCTTCGTGGTGTGGTTATTTTCCTGCCGATAAGCCAAAGTACAGTTGTTATGTAGTTATTATCCGTCCGCAGGGAAGCATGATTTATGGAGCCCAGTTAGCATTGCCCGTATTTAAAGATTTAGCCAATAAGATATATGCTACCTCTACACAAATCCATAAAGATGTAGCAGAAATTTATCCTGTGGCTTCTACCGATTTACCGGAAATATACAAAGCATATAAAGTAGAAGTAACATCCATTTTAAACGAAGTAGGTATTTCATCACATGTACATAATGACTCTATAAGTGAATACGAAACCAACTGGATGAACCTGGTAAAACAGGATAACTCATTGGCTATGCAACCCGTTAAACATGTAAGCAAACAAATGCCCGATGTGAAAGGAATGACTGCCAAAGATGCTTTGTTTCTTTTAGAAAATAAAGGTATCAAAGTTACCATTAAAGGATTAGGCAAAGTAAAATATCAATCAGTAAAAGCAGGTACTAATTATAATAAAGGATCTAAAGTTAGTTTAATTTTAGGATAGAATAGATGACAGTAAAACTAGAAAGCTTAATACAGGCAACAGAAACCATTTCAGTACATGGCAACATGCACGTGGAAGTATCATTACTTACTTACGATTCGAGAAACGTAAGCAATGGTGCTGTGTTTTTTGCTGTAAAAGGTACCCAGGTTGATGGTCATAAATTTATAGACGATGTAATTGCCAAGGGGGCGGCCTGCATAGTATGCGAAGTATTACCAAATGTATTAAACGAAAATATTTGTTACGTTCAGGTAAGCAATACCAGTGTAGCTATGGCTAACATGGCAACTTGCTGGTATGATTACCCTTCGCAAAAATTAAAGTTGGTAGCGGTAACAGGAACCAATGGTAAAACAACAGTCGCTACTTTGTTATTTAAGTTGTTCCGATCATTTGGTCATCACGTTGGTTTACTGTCAACCGTACAGAACCAGATAAACGAAAACATTATACCAAGTACACATACTACTCCTGATGCCATTAAGATAAATGAGTTGTTAAACCAAATGGTGGAAGCCGGATGTGAGTATTGCTTTATGGAAGCCAGTTCTCATGCCATCGACCAGCACAGGGTAACAGGTTTGCATTTAGCCGGAGCCATATTTACCAATATTACACACGACCATTTAGATTATCATATAACATTTGATAATTACATCAAGGCAAAGAAAAAGCTATTTGATAACATTAACGATGATGCCTTTACATTAACCAATAAAGATGATAAGAATGGAGCGGTAATGCTTCAGAATACAAAAGCATCCCGCTATACCTATTCGTTAAACTCAATGGCCGATTTTAAGGCCAAAGTAATTGAAGCAGACTTTAGTGGCATGTTGGTAAATATAAATGGCGATGAAGCATGGTTTAAGTTAGTAGGCCAGTTTAATGCTTATAATTTATTAGCTGTTTATGGTGCAGCCTTTTTATTAGGTAAAGATAAAATGGAAATTATCACTCATTTATCGAACCTGAATGCTGTTAATGGCCGTTTTGATTTTATGAAGTCGCAAGGAGGAGTAATTGCTATTGTTGATTATGCCCATACGCCCGATGCTTTAAAAAATATATTGGATACCATTAACAGTATAAGAAGTAATAATGAACAATTAATAACCGTTGTAGGGTGTGGTGGAAATAGGGATGCAGCTAAAAGACCTATAATGGCACAGGTAGCTACCACATTAAGCACCAAAGTGATTTTTACGGCAGATAACCCACGCAATGAAAATCCGGAAACCATACTGGATGAAATGCAAAAAGGGGTAGAGCCCATCCACTATAAAAAAACATTGCGTATTACCGACAGGAAAGAAGCTATTAAAACAGCTGTGAGTATGGCCAGTAAAGGCGATATCATTTTAGTGGCTGGCAAAGGACATGAAAATTACCAGGAGATAAATGGAGTAAAACATCACTTTGACGACAAAGAAGTGCTGGCAGACGTTTTTCAATTATTTAACCAATAAAATTAAAAATAGTATTTATCAATAAACATTAGCTATTATGTTATACTACTTATTCGATTATTTAAACAAGGCATTTAACTTCCCGGGTGCGGGGGTATTTCAGTACATCTCGTTCAGGGCTGCAATGGCTATTATTTTATCACTGACTATCTCTATGATATTTGGTAAAAATCTGATAGCAAAGTTGCGCAACTTACAGGTAGCTGATGAAATACGTGACTTAGGCTTAGCAGGTGAGAAACAAAAAGTAGGTACACCAACTATGGGAGGGCTTATTATACTGGCAGCTATATTATTGCCTACCCTATTGTTTGCGCGTATCAATAATGTATATATAATTTTAGCCGTAATTACTACCTTATGGTTAGGTGCAGTTGGTTTTTTAGATGATTATATCAAAGTATTTAAAAAGAACAAAGAAGGTTTAGCCGGGCGTTTTAAAATAGTTGGACAGGTAGGAATAAGCGTAATTGTAGCCACCACTTTATATTATAACCAACATGTAAAAACAAAAGATTTTTATAAGCCACAGGATGTAAGCATGGAGTTTATACAAGCCAACAACTTGCAACAAACAGTTATTGACGGGCAAATTTTATATGTACATGATGAGAAAGCCACTACTACTACCATTCCCTTTTTCAAAGCAACCGAGTTTGATTACAAATACCTTTTAAGCTGGATATGGGAAGGTTTTGAAAAATACAATTACCTGATATTTTTAGTCGTTGTTACCTTTATTATTACAGCCGTGTCAAACGGTGCCAATATAACCGATGGTATAGATGGTTTAGCGGCAGGTACATCAGCCATTATAGCATTAGTACTAAGTATTTTTGCCTATGTAAGTGGTAACCTTGTTTTCTCTGAATACCTCGGAGTAATGTATATACCGAACCTGGGCGAAATGGTAATTTTTGGCGGAGCCTTGGTTGGCGCCTGCGTTGGTTTTTTATGGTACAACGCTTTTCCTGCTCAGGTTTTTATGGGCGATACAGGTTCCCTTTCACTGGGAGGTATTATAGCCGTATTTGCTATTATGGTTCGTAAAGAATTATTGATTCCAATTTTATGTGGCGTGTTCTTAATCGAAAACTTATCAGTAATACTACAAGTGTATTATTTCAAATACCAAAAACGTAAACACGGAATTGAATATGCAAGAGCTAACAGGTTATTTAAAATGTCGCCCCTGCATCACCATTATCAAAAATTAGGTTTTCATGAATCAAAAATTGTAACCCGCTTTTGGATTATAGGAATCATGCTAG
>CAYTWI010000142.1:0-7370 GCA_964442045.1 uncultured Bifidobacterium sp. | reverse complement strand
GTTTATATTATCAGGTAAAATTATTTTATCTGTTTTTTTAACTGCATTGGGGTCTATGTCTTTTACATCCTGCAAGCGGATAACATATACAGCAGGTACATTTTTTCCATCAATTCTTTTTACCTGATTTTTCTTTTTCTGAACCACTACACAGGTGTATTCTTTATGCGGTTCGTAATATAAATTCTGGGTAATAGGTGCCAGGTTTTTATCGTCAAAAACCAAACGTAGTTTTTGTACATTATCATTTATATTCTCTACATGTACGTTGGCTTGTGGTGTTTTATTCTGCTGTACGCCATTTAAAAAAATGATGAATTTTTCACCTTCTTCGGCAAATACAGTCAGATTTGATTGTGCCCAAATTTGGCCTGAGAGTAATAATGTTAAAGCAAACAATAATTTTTTCATATCATTACAATTATGGTGTTACAGTACGCAAATAAACCAATCAAAAGCATTTTAAAAAATACTTTTTAAAAGATTACTTTTTTGTTAATATTTGGTAGTTTTGGCACTTTGAAACAATATGGATAGTAAAAACCAAAGTGGTATAAACGTAAATAAATTTATAAGCGACAGCGGCATGTGTTCAAGGCGCGAAGCAGAGAAATTTATAGTGGATGGACGTGTTACTATTAATAACAAAGTAGCCAAACTAGGTAACAGGGTAAACGATGGTGATGTGGTAAAGGTAGATGGCGAAAAAATAAAAACCATTAAAAACGATATTTATATTGCCTTTAACAAACCTGTTGGCATTATTTGCACAACAGAATTGAATGTAAAAAACAATATTATTAAATACATCAACCATCCTAAGCGTATGTTTCCCATTGGCAGACTCGACAAGGAAAGTGAAGGGTTGATATTTTTAACCAACGATGGCAATATTGTAAACAAAATACTAAGGGCTGGTAATAACCACGAAAAGGAGTACATAGTTACCGTTGATAAGCCGCTTAATAAAAACTTTGTAGAAAAAATGAGTAATGGGATACCTATGTTAGGTACTATTACTAAAAAATGTACGGTTGAAATTATAAGTAACTATGTTTTTAAAATAATACTTACGCAAGGACTTAACAGGCAAATAAGACGTATGTGCAGTTATCTGGGCTACGAGGTAAAAAAGCTAAAGCGTGTGCGCATTATGAATATCAGCCTGAAGAATTTAAGTGTTGGTGAGTGGAGGGATTTTACGGAAAAAGAATTAAACGATATTTTAAAAATGGTAGCTACCTCCAGCAAAACTGATGCGGCTTTCAATGCCAGCGATTATGAAGATTAGCAGGAAAACAGTTTAATATTTCCCTGCTAAATGCTCCAATATTTTCTTTACCAGATATCTGCTCTTTCCGGTTTATTAATAAACATACCGTTGTTTTCATGTACATCAAATGCTTCGTAAAAACTTGGCATATTGCTTAACGGACCTTTTACCCTGTACTCTCCCGGTGAATGTGTATCAGTAAGTATTAACTGGCGTATAGCCTCAGGACGTGCATTGTTTTTCCATAATTGGGCAAAACCTATAAAGAAACGTTGCTCCGGTGTATACCCATCTTTTACTACATTTTCCTTGGGGTTTTGTTTTAAAAATAACTTAAAGGCATCATAAGCGATGCTTAAACCACCTAAATCGGCAATGTTTTCGCCTAAGGTTAATTTACCATTTACATATAAGCTGTCGCCCATTTTAAATTTATTGAATTGTTCTACCAACACATTGGTTCTTTCTTCAAACTTGGTTCTGTCTTCTGCAGTCCACCAGCTGTTTAAGTTTCCTTTTGCATCGTACTTGCTTCCCTGGTCGTCAAAACCATGTGTAATTTCATGGCCTATTACAGCGCCAATAGCACCGTAATTCAAAGCTGCATCGGCATGCTCATCAAAGAAAGGAGCTTGTAATATGGCAGCAGGGAAAACTATTTCGTTGTTTATAGGGTTGTAATAAGCATTTACAGTTTGTGGTAACATACCCCATTCATTTCTGTCAACGGGTTTACCTAGTTTGCTTATCATATCATTATAATCAAACTCATTTGATGCCAATACGTTTTCAAAATAGCTTGTATTTGTTATTTTTAAATCAGTGTAGTCGGTCCATTTGTCAGGGTAACCGAATTTACGTGAAATGCTGGCTAACTTTTCGTAAGCCTTATCTTTGGTTGGCGCACTCATCCAAGCCAGGTTTTTAATACGCTCTTTAAACGCATTTGAAATGTTTGACACCATGGTATTTACCTGTACTTTGGCATTGCTGCTAAATGTTTCTTTTACAAATAACTGCCCTAACATTTCACCTACCCCACCGTTACAAGCTGCAATGGCTTTTTTCCATAATGGTTTTTGTTCTTTGGTTCCGTTTAATACAGTAGCATAAAAACCAAACTGTGCCTGCTCTAACTCAGGACTCAATAAGCTACTGGTATTGTTAATTAACGACCATGTTAATAATGTTTTCCAGTTGTCAATGGTATATGTATCCATTAACTTATTCCAGTTGATAAAATAAGCCGGCTGGCCTACTATAAACTCTTCAAATTCGCCAATACCTGTATTAGCTATATAGTTTTTAATTGGTAAATTATGAAGCTTGCTAAAAAACTCGCTAACTATATATTTATTGTATTGCTTATCCGGGTCACGTCTCTCCAAACGACTCATGGCTCCTTGTGCCAGGTCTGTTTCCATTTTAAGAATTAACTCCGCATTGCTTCTTTGAATTAAGCTGCTGTAACCATAAATACCAAACAGTTTACTTATATAATTTTTATACTCTTCGCGTATCTTTATCGATTTCTCATCTGTTTTAAAGTAAAAATCTTTATCAGGTAGACCTAATCCACCTTGCGATAAATAAGGAATGTATACCTGACTGTTTTTAGCATCCTGCGAAACACCGAACCTGAAAAATCCCGGAAGACCTTTGCGATGAAAAGTAGCCAATACTTTAAACAAATCACCACTTGTTTTAATATTATTAATCAGTTCAAAATAGCTACCTACCGGTTTTGCACCATCTTGTTTACGTTTATTGGTATCAACATACAGCTTATAAAAGGTCGCTATTTTATCTTCAATAGAGCCTGGTTTTTGATTTGTTTTAGCCAGATTCTCTAAAATATTACGTAATATTTCATTGTTTCTCTCTGCTACTATGTTAAAGTTTCCCCAACGGCTTTCTGTACTGGGAACCGGATTATTTTTTAACCAGGTACCATTGGCATATTGGTAAAAGTTGTCATTAGGTTTAACAGTCAGGTCCATTGATTTTTTATCAATAACTGACTTAGAATTTTTATGTTGTGCATGTGCACCAAAAGCACATACTGATGTAGTTAATAGTAAGTAATGTTTGAATTTCATTGAGTTTGTTTAAATGGTTAACCGGGGCGAAAATAAAAACTTGCGCCTAATTAAGTACCAAAATATTATAAGTGGAAATATTTGTTTATGAAGTTATTCGCTCCATCATTTTCTCAGGGCTTTTTAGTGGTTTGAAACCGAATTTTTCATATAAAAAGTAAGCATCGGTAGTAGCTAAGCGCCATACTTTTATTTTTTCAAGCGCTTCATTATGGAGTATAAATTCCATTAAACGGCTTGAATAACCTTTATTCCTGTGCTCTTCCGTTATAAACACATCCATTAAATAAGCAAAAGCCACATAATCAGTAACCACCCGTGCATAACCAATTTGCTTATTGTTTAAGTAAATACCAAAGTTAAGCGAGTTATCTATACAAGTTTGTACTTCGGCTACCGTGCGGCCTTTAGCCCAATAGGTATTGGAAATAAAATGGTGTATAAAGTGTATGTCAAGTTTTTGGGTATCAGTATTTATTATAATGCTATCCATTGTAAAATATTATTAAACAAAATAAATCTTATTCCAAACTTTTAAAATAATGTCGAGTTAAAACCTTTTTCAGTTCACGTACTATAATCTCATGCGCCATTACCTCCGGCAATGTTTTATCGGGTGTATTTTCAATGGCTTTTTGCAAACTCTTTTCCGATAAATCAACCCGGTATAAAACCGACTGCAATTTACTTCTTTCTGATGCAAGCAAGCGTGTTAGCTGTGGAGTTAACTGTTGCATCATTTGATTATAAGCATCTGCTACCTCACCCGTAAAATTTAATTCAATACCATACATATCAAAATCTTTTTGAATTTGTTTTATGGTGTCCATTACAATTTCTTCCTTGTTAAAAAGTGTAGTTATATTATGGGTTGTAATTACAGGTAAGTTCATACGCTATATTTATTCGGCATAATACACACGTTTAACACGTTGCGAAATCGAAGTTAATATTTCATAAGGAATGGTTTGCAGTTTTTCCGCCACTTGCGTAATAGTAGGATTAGCTCCAAAAACAATAGCTTCATCGCCTTCCTGACAATTTATTTCAGTTACATCAATCATGGTCATATCCATACATATATTTCCAATAATTGGTGCCTGTTTATTATTTACCAGCATATAACCAACTCCATTGCTTAGTTTCCTATCCAACCCATCAGCATATCCAATGGCTACAATAGCTATACGCGATGGTTTGCTAACTACTCCTTTCCTACCATAACCAATACTTTCGCCCGGCTCAATATGGCGAATTTGCGATATAACTGTTTTTAGCGTTCCTATTTGCTGCAATTGATTTTGTATTTCAAAGGCAGGGTCAATACCATATAAGCCAACTCCCAAACGTACCATATCGAACTGTGCTTTTTTGAAA
Organism: uncultured Bifidobacterium sp.; assembly: GCA_964442045.1. Lineage (GTDB taxonomy): Bacteria > Bacteroidota > Bacteroidia > UKL13-3 > UKL13-3 > JAAFJM01. The sequence continues at coordinate 2,621 of CAYTWI010000142.1, read as the reverse complement.
CGAACAATGCCGGCACTGTTTAAACAATGGCGCAAAATAGTATATGGAAAATGATTAACTATTTGCTTTGATAAGGTATCGAATTTTTCAATTTGTTGTAAGGTAAAAGCATCGTGCTCCACAGCCTCACTTGCGGCCAGATGCGACATAACACTTTTAACCTGTATATTTTTATTGTTGCTTAAAATAAGCAATAAGCTTGCCACCTGGTTGGTATCAAAACCCAAACGTTTCATACCACTATCCAATTCTATATGTATACCTACCTCCTGCCCATTGGCTGCATTGATGAGTTCCTGTAAAATGGCTACATTATAAATGGCCGGTTCCAAGTTATATTTCAGTAATAAATCCATACTCGATTTTTCAGGATTCATTACCATAATGGGTGTGTTTATGCCTGCCTTACGTAACACTACGCCTTCATCGGCATAGGCTACTGCCAGGTAATCAACCTGATTAAACACCAGTGTTTTGGCTATTTCGTAGCTACCTGTTCCATAACTAAAGGCTTTAACCATGGCCATTATTTTCACTTTATTACCCAATAACTTTCTGTAAACATTAAAGTTATTGGTTAGTGCATTCAGGTTTATTTCAAAAACGGTTTCGTGTACCCGCTTTTCCAGCAAAGCATTTATTTTTTCAAACTCAAACTGCCTGGCGCCTTTGAGTAAAATAATTTCTTTTTCAAAATTCAATGTACTAAACGACTCTATGAATGCTTGTGTAGTAACATAAAACAAGGACTGGCTTGGAAACAAATATTGGTGCTGATAAAACACATCGCCAATGGCTATGAATTTAGTGATGCTGTTAGCTTCAATAAGCTCGGCAACCAGTTTACACAAATTTTCATTGGCAAATCCACTTTGGTATATATCTGACAATATAAGTGTTTTTTGCAAGCCATTGCCCTGATACTGCAAAAAGTGTAAGGCAATTTTAAGCGAGTCTAAATCGTTATTATAACTATCGTTTATAACGATACAATTGTTATTGGCTTCTTTCAGTTGCAGACGCATTTCAACGGCTTGCAATTCACTAAATTTATTGAGCACCGCTGGTAAATCAAGCCTAAATAATTTTAACTCATCCAGCATTAATAAATAAGCCAGGCAAGTACAAGCATTCCATGTACTGGCTTCGTCAGTAAAAGGTATTTGCACTGTTATATTCTTTTCTTCACAAGCTATTTGTGTATGCTTACCATCAATATATGTAGTAAACTGGTAATAAGCTTCTGACTGTTGGGTAGCCGACCATGAAAAAGCCTTGATGCCATGCTGTGCTACAAAATTAAACAAGTGCTTGTTAATAGCCCTTTGATCGCAGGAGAAAACCAGATTTTTTACATGCTGAAACAACAATAGCTTTTCTTTTAATTTTTCAGTTTCATCAGTAAATCCTTCGCTATGTGCATTACCTAAATTGTTAAATATACCGAGAGTAGGATGAATAATATTGGCCAGCAATTGCATTTCATTACGCTCTGAAATGCCTGCTTCAAATAAAGCCAGCTCATGTTGCGATTTCAGTTGCCATACACTCAAAGGCACCCCTACCTGCGAGTTATAACTTTTAGGACTTTTACAAATGGTTAACTGAAATTTAAGTAACTGAAACAACCAGTCTTTTATAATGGTTTTTCCATTGCTGCCTGTAATGGCTGTTACCGGTAATGTCAACTGACTTCGGTGTAAAGTAGCCAGTTGTTGCAATGCTTTTAAAGTATCATCAACTTTAATAATATTGGCATGTACTAATGGCTTTACATCAATAATGCTGCTTACCACAAAATTCCTTACACCTGCTTCGTAAGCTGCTTTTATGTAATTATGTCCGTCATTTTTGCTGGTATGCAAGGCAAAAAATAAACTGGTATTGGCAAATACAATTTTGCGCGTATCAATAACCAAATGTTCAATGGGTGCAATGTTGTTAACCATTTGCAACCACTCACCATTGCAGGCTAAAGCAATATTATTAATATGATAGGTATCCATATTACTTAAATAATTGTTCCCATTTACTGTTATCAAAACCAACTGTTATTTGGTTATGGTTATTTACAATGGGTCGTTTTATGATTGATTGGTTCTGGCTTATTATATCAAAAGCAGTTGCCGGATTTAATGCTTTGCTTTTATCGGCATCACTCAAAACTTTAAAGGTTGTACCCTTGGTGTTCACTATGATTTCTATAGGATAGGATTTTAACCATGTTTCCAAATCGGCTTTTGTTATTTGCTGTTTTTTATAATCGAAAAAATCATACCCAATACCTTTATCGTTTAACCAAGTAAAGGCTTTTTTCATTGTATCGCAATTTTTTATACCATATATTATCATTTTACTTTTTTCTTTCTTTAATTAATCTTTCTGTTACTTCTTCTATCAATAAACCCGCACGTAAAGTCATGCGTGTTTGGTAAGTCTGCCCATTTAAATGATACTGAGTACAGTTGGAGCTGGTAGTAGCTGCAAACAAAACAGAATCATCTTTCATAAAAACAAGTTGCCCTTTTGGGGTACATCCTAATTTTTTATCCTGCCTGCCGTTCATTAACTCTTTAAAGGTAATAATGGTTGATTTATCTTGCGTAAAAGTGCTGAAAGTA
>CAYTWI010000141.1:0-7518 GCA_964442045.1 uncultured Bifidobacterium sp. | reverse complement strand
GCTTCATTCCTAATAAAGCATGTGGTGTTTCTGCATCGTCATCAGGTACTTTTCCTATATCGTGTAATAAGCCGGCACGTTTGGCTAATTTAACATTTAAGCCTAGTTCAGCTGCCATGGTAGCACATAAGTTGGCTACTTCGCGGCTATGCATTAATAAGTTTTGTCCGTAACTTGAACGGAAACGCATACGGCCAACCATTCTAATCAGTTCCGGATGTAAGCCATGTATGCCTAAATCTATACAGGTACGTTCACCTGTTTCTACAATCTCGTCCTCAATTTGCTTTTTTGTTTTGGCTACCACTTCCTCAATACGGGCAGGGTGTATACGCCCGTCTGTCACCAACCTGTGAATAGATAAACGTGCAATTTCTCTTCTAATAGGATCGAAGCAAGAAAGGATAATAGCTTCAGGGGTATCATCAACTATAAACTCAACACCTGTTGCCGCTTCTAATGCCCTGATATTACGTCCCTCTCTTCCAATAATTCTACCTTTCATCTCATCACTGTCAATATTGAAAATAGAAACAGCATTTTCTATGGCATGCTCGGCCGCGGTACGTTGAATAGTCCCTAAAATTATCTTCTTAGCTTCTTTGTTGGCAGTTAGTTTTGCTTCATCAACAATGTCTTTTACACGACTTAATGCTTCTGTACGTGCTTCTTCGGTTAAAGTTTCAACCAATTGTTTCTTCGCTTCTTCAGCAGAAAGGCCGGCTATTTTTTCTAATTGTTTTTGTTGATTGGCCAATGCCTTCTCAGCTTCAGTTTGTTTTTGCTTAACAATTTCTTGTTGCTTGGTTAAGGTTTGCCTTATTTGCTCAAGCTCGTTATCCTTTTTGGTAACTTGTTCTGTTTTTTGCTTTAAAGAGTTTTCTACTTGTTTTAGCCTGTTTTCGTTTTGTGCTATCTGGCCATTGCGCTGCTGAACTTCTTTTTCATGCTCCGCTTTTAATTGTATAAATTTTTCTTTGGCCTCTAACTCTTTTTTCTTTTTGGTAATTTCGGCTTGCGCTTCGGCATCCTTCATTACATTTTCGGCTTTACTTTTAAGCAAATTATTGTTTACGAAAAACATAATGGCAGCACCTGCTCCAAATGTTACCATGGCAATAATTACTATTAAAAAAATGTTCATTTGTGTGTGGTTTAAATAAATTAGTTAAACTTAGTTAAACGCAGTAAGAGGTCTTAATTTATAGCTGAACGGGGGACAATAGTTGCTTGATTGCATTTAATTCTGCAGCTATTGATTCGTCATTGGTTTTTGCCAATGTCTTTTGTTTCTGGTGCTCCATGCTTATTTCTAAAGCAAACATGGCTAGTGCATCCTGTTTATCTTTTAGTGAAAATTGCTCGCTGTACACGTTCAATTTGTCATTTATCATTTTACCGGCTGTTCTCACTGCTTCCTCATCGGCTGGTGCAATGGTAAGCGGGTAATTGCGCCCGGCTATATTGATATTAATTGATATTTCGTTCAACTGTTAAGATATTACTGGCTTAACATTTTTATACATTCGTCAATCAACTTGATTTTTTCCTTCAACTCCAATTTCAATTCCTGCTTTTCCTTGGTCGACAAATGTATTTCTCTCGCAAGTTTAATAATTTTATTGTTATCTTCTAACTCTTGTAATAAGTTTTTTTGTTTTTCAACTATTTTGTTGAGTTCGTTTATTTTATTTTCAAGTTCCAAGTTGCTAGCCATCAAAATTTTATTTTGATTCAGGAGTTTTATAACCCGCAATTTAATCTCGGTACTTAAAAATAAATTGTTATCCATAACCTAAGCTCTCAAGGTTGCTCCGATTTCTTTTTCGTAGTTTTTAATCAATTTGTTCATCACAGCATCAATTTCCTGGTCTGTTAATGTTTTTGTTTCATCCTGCAAAATGAAACTTAAGGCATAGCTTTTTTTACCAGTCTCTATTTTATCACCTTTGTAAACATCAAACACATTAATAGCTTTAATTAGCTTATTGTCGGTTTTAATGGCAATTTTCTCCAATTGTGCATAGTTAACAGCATCGTCAATCAATAAGGCTAAATCACGTTTTACAGCAGGGAAAACTGAAACGGGTTTAATAACTTTTGTTTCATTGGCGTTTAAGGCATACAATAAGTCAAAGTTGATGCTGGCATAATAAACCGGTAAATCAATATCAAATTTACTGGCTAATTCGGTTTTTAATTGTCCGAAAACAGCTATTTCTTTTTGTCTAAATAAAACGCTGGTAGCTAATTCAAAATTCTCTTTTTGCTCCTGCTGAATTTCAATATTGTTTAGCTTACTTTTTGTTAATAATGCAAGTACGATACCTTTTATGGTAAAATAATTAACAGTTTGGTTTGATGCATTCCAGCTTTCAGCTTCTTTACGTCCGCATAAACCAATAACCAGATGCGATTTTTCAGAATACCCTTCCAATATCTGTTTGTCTTCGGGTTTGATGCCTTTGTGGTAGGTTTTACCGAATTCAAAAAAGCGAAGGTCTTGTAATTTCCTGTTGCGGTTATATTGCATAGCCTCCAGCATATTCTGCACCATGTCAATACGCATAATATCCAAATCATTGCTAAGCGGATTGAGTATTTTTACCGCATTTGCCAATGCTGCTTCCTGGTAATAAGCAGATTTTGTTAAGGTATTGGTGGCTATTTCGTTGAACCCGTTTGCACTTAAGTAATTGGCTAAATTGTTTTTAAGTTTTACTTTTTGCTCTGTGCTGTTGTAGGCTATGGTCGATTTAATATCGTTGCCTATTTCTATATTGTTTAGACCATATATACGTAAAATTTCTTCTGTAACATCGGCCTGGCGTGTTACATCTGAGCGATATGCCGGTATGGCTATATGAAGTATATCGTTTTTATCAGCTAATACTTCAATATCCAAAGCTTCAAAAATGGCTAAAACTTTTTCTTTTGGAATATCTTTTCCAATAAGCTGGTTTGATTTGCTTAATGAAAAATCAATAATTACATTTTCTATTTTAACAGGGTATACATCAATAATGTTTGATGTGATTTCTCCACCTGCTATTTCCAGTATTAAGTTGGCTACCCTTATTAAAGCGTCAATAGTTATGTTGGGGTCAGTGCCTCTTTCATATCTGAAACTTGCATCTGTACTTAAGGTGTGAGCTTTGGCTGTTTTACGAATACTTACAGCATCAAAATAAGCGCTTTCTAAAAATATATTTTTAGTTTCGGTGGTAATGCCTGAATCTAATCCGCCCAATACACCGGCTATAGCCAATGGTTTTTTTGCATCACAAATTAAACATTCGTGGCCATTTAAAGTGCGCTCAGTTTTATCGAGCGTAGTAAATTTACTGTTGGCTACAGCTTTTTTTACAATTATTTTGTTGCCTTCAATTTTATCTGCATCAAAAGCATGAAGCGGTTGTCCTAATTCATGTAAAACATAATTAGTGGCATCAACAATATTGTTAATGGGGTTAATACCTATTGCCTTTAGTTTGTTTTGTAGCCACTCTGGTGATTGTTTTACGCTGATATTGGAAATGCTAAGGCCCGAATACCTTTTACAGCTTTCCTGGTCTTCTATTATAACTTCAATAGTGTTTTTAGCATTGATGGCGGGCAGTTGGTATTGAACTGTTTTTAATTCCTGTCCGGTAACTGCTCTTAAATCTCTAGCTACTCCTAAATGACTGGCTGCATCGCCTCTGTTGGCAGTTAATCCTATTTCAAATACATGGTCCGAATAAATATCAAAATAATGCGAAGCAGGTTTTCCTGTTTCATAATGTTCCGGTAAAATTAAAATGCCATCATGACTTTCGCCTAAACTTAATTCATCTTCAGCACAAATCATACCTTCACTCACTTCGCCACGTATTTTTGATTTACTTATTTTAAAGGGTTCGCCTTTGGTTGGGTATACTGTAGCGCCAACGGTGGCCACAAGTACTTTTTGTCCGGCAGCTACATTGGGTGCACCACATACTATTTGTTTATCCTCACCAGTGCCTATATCTACTTTGCAAACGCTTAGTTTATCTGCATTGGGGTGTTTTACTCTTTCTTTTACAAATCCAACTACAATACCTTCTAAACCTCCTTTTATATTTTGAAATGTTTCTATGCTTTCTACTTCAAGCCCTGTTCCTGTAAGTAATTTGCCAATTTCTTGGGCATTTGAATCTATATTTATTAAATCTTTTAACCAGTTATAACTTATTTTCATTGTGTAAAATTACCTTTAGGGGTATTTGTAAATTAAAGTGCGAAAATAATAAAATACCAATGCGGATTGTTAATTTTGAAATATGAAAAAAACTTTAGTTGTAGGGGCAAGTGCAAAGCCTGAAAGATATGCGTATAAAGCCACCGTTATGTTGCGTGAATATAATCATGAGGTATATCCGTTTGGATTAAAAGAAGGAGTGATTGAAAAGAATAAAATTGAAACAACCTGGCCTGTGGATACTGCCTTTGATACTGTGACGTTGTATCTAAACAAACAGAATCAAAAAGAATATATAGACAAAATTATTGCCTTAAAACCTAAGCGCGTTATATTTAATCCGGGAACAGAAAATACGGAATTTGAAAATGCGCTGAAAGAAAAAGGAATTGAACCTTTAGAAGCTTGTACTTTGGTTTTATTGAGAACAGGACAGTTTTAAAATAAAACACGTGTTTTATTTCAATCGAATAGTCCTAAATAATTGTTTGTACTAAACGTTTTCCTTTTGAAACAAAGCCGGAATTGTTTTCAGAATTAGTTTTATATCATTCCAAAACGAGTAGGTTTTAGCATATTCATTATCTAATTCCATTCGTTCTTCTTCACTCATAGGGCCGCCTTTTCCACGTTTGGTTACCTGCCATAAACCAGTAATACCTGCAGGTGCCAAAAAGCGCATGGAGAATTGGTCTGTAGTAATTTTTTCGGCTTCGTAAAGAGGTAAAGGCCTGTTTCCAACAATACTCATATCGCCAATTAATACATTCCATAGTTGTGGCAATTCGTCAATACTGGTATTTCTTATAAAGCGTCCTACCCTTGTAATACGTGGGTCGTTCTCTATCTTAATAAAGGTAGATCCTGCATCGGTTTTGCGTTTTTCGATATAAGCTTTTTCACAAATCTGGTTACCATCCATAAATAGGGGGGCCTGGCATGATATATTTTTGCTTTTACAATCGTCACATAAGTAAACCTTTAAATCAAAAGTTTGATCAGTATTTTCGTTTGTTGTTTTGTTACTGGTATATTGGTTTAAATGTTTCAGGTCTTTAAGCATACTGTCGGCACCAGTTCGCATACTTCTGAATTTGTAAAACTTAAACACATTATAACCTGTACCTACCCGCTTACTAAAATAAAACACTTTGCCTTTGCTTTCTAACCTGATTAAAATAGCTACAATTAAAAATACCGGTGATAAGCAAAGCAGCGCAGCTCCTGAAACCAAAATATCGAAAAGTCGTTTCATAAACGGCATTGAATAATCAGCAAACTCATTGCGTGCGTTTAATATTGACTGATGGTAGCGGGGTGGATTTTCTATTAAATAGTTAGCCCGTATTAAAAAATCGTTTTTATTGATAGGTAACTCGAAAATATCTGCAAACTCTTCGTGTAGTGCTACACTTTTATTACGCTCGGTTATTTTGGGTACTAAAGTAACAAATGGAACATTGGCTGTTTTTGGAATATTTTTACAGTTTTTTCGTAATGTAATTCCTTTAACGCCTAATAAATCATTGCCTGAAACAATCAGCTTTACAGGTGGGTTATTATTGGTCCATTGTATAAATTGAAAAACGTTTTCAAAACTAAAAATTTCAAAATTGTCTCTGAATTGATGCGAAAAATCAACGATTAACTCAGGATTTTCATCTATTAACGCTATAGCAGGTTTCTTTGCGTTCATAAGTTAATTTAGTTTTTTTTGATTCTACGTAATATGTTTTCAATTCGGGCTTCCAGCTCTTCGGGATTAAATGGCTTTACCAAATAATCATCTGCACCTGCTTTTAAGCATTTAATTTTATCGGCAGTGCCTTCGTTACCACTAAGCATAATAAGAGGAATATCTCTGAAAAAACCACTTGCTCTTATTTGTGCAATAAACTCCAAACCATTCATGTCAGGCATATTTACATCTGCAATAATTATATCTGGTAACTGACCTTGTTGCATCCATTCTAAAGCCACTTTTCCATTGCTCTTTGATACAACATTGTAGTTTTTTCCAAAGTAGAAATCAAGTATTTTTAAAATACTTAATTCATCATCTAAAGCCAGTATTGTATTCTTAGTCATAATTTTTTGAAATGTTGGGTGAGTTATTTAATTTTTTGGAATGAGTCAGATTTTAGAATTCTGTATATGGTTGACTTTCCGATATTGAGTTTCCGCGCTACGGCTAAAACATTGTCGCTGTAGCGGTCTAAATAATTTTTTATAATTAAATTATTATAGTCATCTAAGGTCATTTCCTGCATCAGCAAACTGTTTAAGGATTTTTCTGTATTAAAGGTTAAGTTATTTTCTGTAATTACAGAATCGTCACACATTACACAGGCCAACTCTATAATTGCTTTTAACTCTCTTATGTTTCCTGGAAAATGGTAGCTTAATAATTTTTTATGAGCCTCTGGGCTCAGGGTAATTTTCTTTATTTTATTTTCCTTGCAGTAATCATCAATAAAATGTTTGCTGATTAAAATAATGTCATTGCCTCTTTCTCTGAGCGGTGGTAAGGCAATAGGTAGGCCCAGTAAGCGATAATATAAATCTTCTCTGAATCTTCCTTCCTGTATTTCTTTTAATAAGTTTTTATGGGTGGCTACAATTACTCTTACATCAAGTGGTATGGTTTGGTTACCACCTACACGTGTAACTTCTTTTTCCTGTAATACTCTTAATAATTTGGCTTGAATGTTTAAATCCATTTCGCCAATTTCATCTAAAAATATAGTTCCTTTATTGGCTTGTTCAAACTTACCAATGCGTCTGGCATCGGCACCTGTAAAAGCCCCTTTTTCATGTCCGAATAGTTCGGATTCAATTAAATCTTTGGGAATAGCGGCTACGTTTACCGCTACAAAAGGTAAACGTTTGCGTTCACTGTGGTAGTGAATAGCTTTAGCTACCAATTCTTTACCAGTACCTGTTTCACCTGTAACACTTACTACTATTTTACTGGCAGCAGCTTTTTCAATTAATGAAAAGGTTTTTTTGATAGAATCAGAGTTGCCTATAATGGTATTGCTAAAATCGTATTTCTTGGCAACTTCTTCTCTTAACGAAACAATTTCCTGTTTTAATGAGGTATTGTTTCTTGCGTTTTGAATAGTATTTAAAAGCCTGTTTTTAGTGTCCTCGTCTTTTAAAATATAGTCGTAAACACCAAGTTTTAATAATTGAACGGCTGTTTGTACATCCTCTTGTCCTGAGATAACTATAATTTGTATTTCAGGGTTTTGGTCTTTTATTTTTCTGATCAAATCCTCGCCATTCATATCAGG
>CAYTWI010000140.1:2851-7796 GCA_964442045.1 uncultured Bifidobacterium sp. | reverse complement strand
GCCGTTGTCACCCAAGTCAGGGAGCGTGACCTCACCGTCTGCTGCATTTACAATGACAACAAGGCGCAGCAAGACCAGCAGTGCAACTCCACCAGAGCACGACAGCAAGCGGAAACGCCTGTCGAACGACACAAGAGGGTCATCAACAATTGTAAAGTCTACGAGTGCCAACGCTGCATCAGCAGCAGCAGCAGCAACAATAACATCATCATTATCATCATCATCATCATCATCATCTTCAAAATCAGGATTGCCATTGTTGGCAACAGGGTCAATGTTTTTTTTACATGAAACAATGCACATTAACAGTATATAAACAATGTATTTTTTCATGTGTTTAAAATTTGTAAGCGCCTCCTAAACGCAAGCCAATATTGTTCTTATCCGTAGCTGTAACATTGGTTAAACCATAATGAAAACCTGTATTAATAAGCCAGTTTTGGCGTAAGTAGTATTGGTATGATAAATTAATTTGCCAGTCAATATCATTTACATGGTTCCTGTAACCATTTAAATAATCTGTTTTTTCTTTGTTGGCTTCTTTGCTCAGTATTGTTTTTAAAACTTCAGCCGATTCTATTACATACATAAGTGAAACTCCCGCCTGCACACTGTGTTTAGGTGTAATGCAGTACCCCAGCATAAGCGGTATTTCCATATAATCAAGGCGGGTGGTTCTCAATTTTTTGATGTCTTCATTCACACCAAAACTATATGTTTTTTCGGTAATAATACGCTCTTGTTGGTTTTGGTTTATACGACTGTAAAAGATACCACTGCTTAAAAAAGTTTTAGCGCCCATAAAGTATCGGTATGTAAATCCGACATAAAAATCAATAGGGTTATACCATGCATTGTTAGGATTATAATAAGTTAATCCTGTCTCCAGCCAAACTTGTTGCCGTGCGCGTTGCTTTTGTTTTTTATATATTTTATAGGCCATTGCTTTTTCCTGTACACAGGTATCGCAGGTGTTTAGCTGTACATTGAAGCCGATTAATTTTTTACTGTTCATTAATAAGTAATCACTGTTTTGTTCTTCAATCAGTGCTTCTTTTTCTGCAGGTGATGCAAGTTCTGTCCCTGATTTACTACTATTGGCTAAAGCAACAACAGTTAAGTTTTTGTATTTTCTGCTTTGTGTATTGTTGGTGTTGGAATTATTAGCAATAGTAATTTTGGTTTTATCAGGGGTTGTTTTATAATCTTTTATATTAACAGCAGTCTTCTGTTGCTTGTTATTGGATTGCTTGCTGTTATCTGTAATAGTTGTATTGTTTTTATCTTTGGTATTTACAGTTACATTATTGGTATTGTTAGCATCACTATTATTGGCAGTAGTAGCAGAAAGATTATTTGAAGAGGCAGATGAATCAGGTGAGGAAGCAGCGGTAACATTTTTATTATCCGCAGCATTTAATGGCATTACATGGTTCCAGGTAACAGCACTGATAAACGCAATAAACAGCATGGTTAAAAAGAACAGTAAAAAACGTTTTCTGTTCTTTTTTTGTAAGCGATCGTTGGCAAGCATATCTTTTGCTGCCAGCCAGTCACTTTCTGTAAACTGTATATTTGCATTGTTTCCTTTTTTTCTCAGGAACTCATCAAATAATTCATCTTCCTGTTTCATAATACTAACATTTTAAGCGATGATAAAATTGTGCTCAGCTTCTCCTTTAAAAGTGTTCTTGCATTTGATAAATGCCACCTTGATGTTCCTTCGCTAATATTTAATGATAAGCTTATCTCCTTATGGCTTAATCCTTCAAACACATAAAGATTAAGTACTTCTTTACTCATTTTAGGCAACTTGCCTATTTCTGTTAAAACTTCCTCTGCACTCAGTTTTTGTTCGGCTTTGTTAATATCGAATGGGTGTTCGTTACTACTAAATGTAGAAAAGTCTGTTACCTGCTGATTTTCTCTATATTTTTTGTTCATTCTAAATTCGTCAATTATTGAATTTATTAAAATACTCTTTGCCCATTTACCAAAAGCCTGTTGTTCATCGTACTTTGAAATGTTGTTGAGTATTTTTAAAAAGCCTTTATTCAGTAAATCCAAGGCGTCATCACGATTGGCACTATATCGGTAACATATAGGCATAAGCAGTGTAAAACACTTTTGATAAAGGGCATACTCTGCCCTTGTATCCTGTTTTTTACATTGTGCTATAATCTCGTTGAGTTCCTGCATTTACATATAACAAAAGACAGTAGACTAAACCCCTACTGTCTTTTGTGTTTATTGTTGAATATATTTTACTTGATCATTTTTTTGCTTATCCGGCCCTGTTCGTTACTTATTTGTACCATATACATACCGCCAAACAGATCACCAATATCTAACTTAATATTGTTTTGTCCAACATGCGTTGTAAAAGTTTTGGTTAAAAGTACTTTTCCCGTCATATCTGTAATGCTTACCTCAACCGGTTGGTTAAATAAATTAGCAAGCTCAATATTCAGTTCATTAGTGGCAGGTACTGGGTACATATTGCTGATGCTCATACCTTCAACTGTTTTTACTCCAGTACCTGCATTGGTAACAAGTATGGTGTCACATACAGTATTTGCACATGAATCTGCCGGACGCCATACGGTTAAGCAAATCAGGTACCAGCCATTTGAAGCGTACAGGTGTGCCGGGCTTGGCGAAGTAGAAGATGAACCATCACCAAAGGTCCATGAATAATTGGTACCGCTTGGTTGAGGATTTACGGTATTGAAAAGAGCTACGCCAATGCTATCCAAGTAGTAATTAAATGATGCATTGCAGCCTGATGGATTAGTGCCAACAGATACAACTTTACATTTAGTATAGTAGCAAGAATCAATTGAATCGGAAATAGTTAAACAAACATTGTAATTGCCTGCATGCGGATAAGTATGAACAGGGCTGGCACTGTTAGAAGTAGTGCCGTCTCCAAAATTCCATAAATAAGTTAAACTGCTCGCTATTGGTTTGCTTGATATGTTGTTAAAATATACAGTTGAATTATTCATGCTGCTATCCTGCCAATATGAAAAATCAGTTTGACATGGTTGTGATGAATCACCTGTTACGGTTATAGTCATACATTTGGTATCAATACAAGTTGAATCAAATGCATTTCTTACAGTTAAGCAAACATTATAAACACCAGGAAAGAACATATGAAAATAATTAGCGGTTGTTGCTGTCCATCCATCCCCAAAATTCCATGAGTACAATAAATTGTTGCCAGTACTGTTTGTGGCGTTAAACAAACAGCCATATTGATTGGCATTCATTCTATCATTGTATAATACGAAAGAGAAATTAGCATGGCATATTGTATTACCCACAATTATTACTACGGTTGAACATTTGGTACTAATACAGGTTGAATCCAGTAAATTTCTTACTGTTAAGCAAACATTATAATTACCCGGTGCAGTAAAAGTTTTATCCGGATTTTTAAGAGTGCTGGTCGTTCCATCACCAAAATTCCAGTAGTAGGTTAAATTATTGCCGGTTGATTGTGTAGCGTAAAAATAGTAATGATTATTAACCTGATTAATGCTGTCTTTAAAATAAGTAAACTTAGCCATACATGGTACTTTAGGACCTGATACAATAATGGTTGAACATTTGGTATTGATGCAGGTAGAATCCAGTAAGTTTCTAACCGTTAGGCACACATTATAAGTACCCAATTGAGTAAATATTTTAGTTGGGTTCATGGCTGTAGCAGTAGTTCCATCCCCAAAATTCCAGTAATAAGCTAAATTACTGCCTGTTGAAGTGCTGTTAAAATGGAAAATGTTGTTAATACTGTCTTTATAATAAGTAAACTTAGCTACACACGGTATACCATTACCGACAATAACAGTTGAACATTTAGTATTGATGCAGGTAGAGTCTAATAAATTTCTAACTGTTAAACAAACATTGTAATTACCAGGTACAGTAAATGTTTTATTCGGGTTCATGGCAGTTGAATAGGTACCATCACCAAAGTTCCAGTAATACCCTAAGTTACTACCAGTTGATGTATTGTTAAAATATAAAGTATTGTTAATGGTATCTCTATAGTAGGTAAATTTGGCCACACATGGTAAGCCTGCACCGGTTATAGTAAGGGTTGAACATTTAGTATTGTAACAATTAGAATCCAATAAGTTTTGTACCGTTAAGCAAACAGTATAAGTACCCGGTGAAAATGTTTTAGTAGGGTTCATAGCTGTAGAGGTGGTGTTGTTACCAAATGTCCAGTAATAGGCTAAGTTATTGCCACTCGATGAATTGATAAAGTGAACATTGTTTAAGCTATCTTTAGAATAAGAAAAATTTGCTATACACGGTTGGTTACTGGCATTGGTAACCACAATGGTAGAGCATTTGGTGCTGTAGCAGGTTGAATCAAATAGGCCACGTATAGTTAAACAAACGGTATAAGTTCCTGGATGAGCATAAGCATGGCTTGGGCTTTGAAGGGTAGAGCTTGTGCTATCGCCAAAGGTCCAGGTATATAATAAATTAGTGCCAGTAGAAGTATTGTTAAAATACACTGTACTGTTTATGGTATCTTTAAAGTAATTGAAATTAGCTACGCACGGGCTTGATGGTGTTAAATAAAGCACCGTGCAAAAAGTATCGCTACATATACCCGACCTGGTTACACGGTGGCAAACATTATAAGTGCCGTAGTTAACATATGTTTTAGTCGGGTTCCTGATGGCAGAGGTAGTACCATCGCCAAAGGTCCAGTAGTGTTGTACCGTACTGTCGTAATTAGTGCTATTAAAATAAACAGTTTTATTGGAAGTGCCTGTACCAACCAGGTAGGTATAGTACGGATTACAGGTTTGTGCTTTAAGCGTATTTGTATTTAAAAACAAGGCACAATAAACCAGTAGTGCCATACAATAAGTCAAGGGTAGTTTCGTAATTTTTTTCATATAATAATTGATTAATTGTT
>CAYTWI010000140.1:0-2841 GCA_964442045.1 uncultured Bifidobacterium sp. | reverse complement strand
TTCTGTTATTGGGTACGTATGCGCTTAGTGTATATGTTGGGTTTTTGAAAAATATAATTAAAAAAATATTTTTTGTTTGGTATTAAGCTAATAGTAGTATTGAATTTCAGATAGATAATATGTTAATCTGAAAGTGAAACTGGTGACCGATATGTAAAAAAATCCATAGTTATAGCTATAACTATGGATTTTGCTGTTCAACAATCAATACGAAAAATCATTTAGTAGCTATTACAAATATGTCAATAGCTTCGTTCAGGTTGCTGTCACTTAAAAAGAAATCGTGTGTTGAAATAGAGGCACTTCTGTCATTTTGTTTTAGAAGCTGTTTTCTCATTACACTGGTTATTATGTTATACGGTAAAGTAAGCATCCACGATGGAAGCTTTTTATGCAGCTCAAACCTGTCGTATTTCAAAGCAAGCTCTACCCATGTTTGGTTCTCTTTATAATATTTTTTTACAGAGTCGTTGCCATGCAAGCCCAATATGGTATAAGTTGAAAAGTACTTTTTTATTTCTGTTTCCATTTCTTCAAACGTGTACTCAAAAACATGGTAGGGGTTTCGTGCAAACGATTGTAACCTGTTAGGTGTTGTACATATAAATTGTCCGCCCGTTTTTAAACAACGATGTGCTTCCTTTACAAATTCTTCCCTTTGCTCTATATGCTCAATAAACTGAAAAGAGGTTAATACATCAACAGAGTTTTCATCCATAGGTATAGGCGGTACTTTTGCTTGTTTAAAAGTAATGCGTTTGTTTAACAACTGCTTTTTGCTGGCATCAGCTATGGTTTGTTTAGAGTAATCCAACCCAATAACGTTATTGCTTTTTAAAGTAAAATCAACTGTTCCGTATCCATTAGCACAACCAATATCAACCACTTTGTGCTGAGGTTTTATATACATATTAGAAAATTGGTAAGCATAGTAACAACGTTTTACTGTTACGTTATTAGCCATTTCAAAACTTGGTCGTTCTCTGTTAAATATCATACTCAATATAAGTTTTAAATTTTAGTCGTGGAAAAACCTGCTGTTGCGGAATGTTTTAGGGGTGTTTAATTTTTCTGCTTTAAATATAAGATTGGTAGTATGTTGCATTTGGTTAGCAAGCAGAGGTAAATAATCGTTGTTTGTTAAACATACTGTTGGTATGTGAGCCTGTTTAAATAAATCAGCAAAACCTTTATCCATATTTGAATTATAAATAATCGCATTGCTAAAATATCTGTTAATGAGTTGTATCAACTCATGCATGGCAGCATTGGAGCAGTCGTTAGTATGGCACTGAATGCCAATAAAAATAGTTACTTTGGTATTTAGTTTAAAGCATAGTTGAATAAGATAAGTTTCAATATCTTTTTCATGCAGCGTGGTTGAATAAAATAAAGTATCAACCGATTCGTTAAAAACAATTTGTTTTTCCTTAGGGGATGTTAAATAATAAATAAGCAAATCGCCTGCATAGGTGAGCTGTTTTATATTGTTGTATTTATTTATTCCCTTGCTTATAGTATGGCTGTGGTTTAACCAAAAAACATCTTGTCCTTTGGGTAATTCATTCTGAATAAATTTTTCGTGCAGCTGTGCTGGCGAAATAAAATGGTTGCTAAAAACCATCGATGCCATTATTTTTTTAAAAAATAAGCGTGCATCATTTAACAGTAAATTGAACTCATAGACCATAACATAAAAGTATTAGCAGGTATGTAGTTATTATACTAAAAACTATATACCATCGGGTTAATTAAATAATATCATTGAAATAAATAGTGCTGTTTGTATATATACTATTACGTGAGTTTTTAAAACTATGTTGGGTTTATAAATAATAATTATTTCTTAAATATTGTTCATGCTTAATGATAAGAAAAATAAAATAAGGCAAGTTTCAGATTTTATAATGATGAAAAACGGCCGACATTTGTATAGCAAAAAGTTAGAAAATGAACATCGAAGAAAACATCAATTACCAACGTATAGCTGATGCCATTAATTATATACAAAGCAATTTTAAAGCGCAACCAAGCCTGGAACAAATAGCAGAAAAAGTGCATTTAAGCCCGTACCATTTTCAACGGCTTTTTACCGACTGGGCCGGTACCAGTCCCAAGAAATTTTTACAATATATAAGTATAGAATATGCAAAAAGTTTATTGAAAGAAAACCAGGTTACCCTTTTTGAAGCAGCATTTGAAACAGGTCTTTCAGGTACCAGCCGTTTACACGATTTGTTTATAAATATAGAAGGAATGAGCCCGGCCGAATATAAAAACGGGGGCAAAAATTTAACTATTAATTATAGTTTTGCATCAAGCCCGTTTGGTCATATAATAGTAGCTTCAACCCCCAAGGGTATTTGCCATATTGCATTTGCCGATGATGAGACACAGGCTTTCCAGGTATTGCAAAGCCATTTCCCCAATGCACAGTTTAACCGGCATGTTGATGCAATGCAACAAAATGTTTTGTTTATTTTTAATCACGATTGGCAAAAGCTACCGCAAATAAAACTGCATTTAAAAGGAACCGATTTTCAGTTAAAAGTTTGGGAAACCTTACTTAAAATACCCATGGGCGAATTATCAACCTATGGAAAAATAGCGAAACAAATAGATAAGCCCAATGCTTCACGAGCTGTAGGTACAGCCATTGGCGATAACCCGGTTGCTTTTTTAATACCATGTCACCGGGTAATACAGGCAACAGGAAAATTAGGTGGTTATATGTGGGGTACTACCCGCAAAACAGCCATAATAGGTTGGGAAGCATCACAAATAAATTTATAGCCATGAACCTATTTAGTAATGAAACAGGCCCTGACAAAAACCTATTGC
>CAYTWI010000139.1:6203-7858 GCA_964442045.1 uncultured Bifidobacterium sp. | reverse complement strand
GCAGGAATCAATATATTTTTTTGCGCTTTATTAACTGCCTGTAAAAACCTATTGAAGGTGAAGGGTTTTAACAAATAATCGGTTACGTTTAGTTCATAGCCTTTTAAAGCGTACTCCTGGTAAGCAGTGGTAATAATTACCTGGCAGGTAATATTAGCACTTTCCAGCAATTCAATACCTGATAATTCATCCATATTGATGTCTAAAAAAAGTAAATCAACCTGGTTGTTTTGCAGGTACATTAATCCGGTTAAAGCATTGTCAAACGTAGCACAAAGCTGTAAAAAGGGTATTTTATTTACAAAGTCTTTGGTTCTTTCCAAAGCCAATGGTTCATCTTCAATAATTATACAGTTGTACCTATCCATGTGTTATTGTTAAATGTATGCTATACAATTCGTTTTGATTGCTTACCGTTAAAGTATGTTTCTGCGGATATAACAAGGCCAGTCTTTTTTTGATGAGTACATTGCCTAAACCATTATCAGCCGATGTTTTTTGCCTGTGCGGGTCGTATTTGTTTTCGCAAATTAGTTCAATACTATGTGGGTTTATAATGATTTGAATATTGATGGCATCGACCAGTTTTTTATTGTGGGTATGTTTAAATGCATTTTCAATAAAAGGAATGAACACCATTGGGGCAATAGTTTTACCGTTGGGATTGCCTGTAACCGTAAAGTGTACATAACTTAAATTGGCGGTTCTTATTTTTTGCAGTTCAATATACTTTTCAATGTATTCAATTTCTTTGCTTAGTAATACTTGTTCGGCTTTGGTTTCAAAAAGCATAAAACGCATAATGTCTGATAGCTTGTTTAAATAATCAGATGCCTGTTCGGCATTTTTTAAAATCAATACATCTATATTGTTAATGGTATTAAAAAGGAAGTGTGGATCCAATTGCGATTTAACCAAGGCCAGCTCTATTTCACGGTTTTTAATGGCTAATTCATCTTTTAGTTTTACCTCTTCAAACCAGGTAATAAAACCTTTTATAACAAGGGCTATAATTCCAGATACGAGGGTAATAAAGGTCATAAAAAGAAGCATGGCCGTAATGGTCATATTACTTTCTTTATCCAGACAATCGTCTTTATCGCTAATTACAATCCATTGCAGTAAAATATAACCAATAAAAGCGGCAACAAAAGCAATACCTATACCATACAAAACGGCCAGTAAGAATTTTTTTTGCTGAATGTATCGGGTAAACAGAACAAAATAAAACAGGTAAAACGAAATAGCAGAGGGAATGAGCGCAAAGTAAATAAGTATATTAAATGCATTGGCTACTCGTGCTTGTGAGGTTTCTCCTTTATCGCCAAACAACATACCTAACATGACCATAATGAGTACCAGATAGCATAACCAGAAACCGATATGCAATAGCACTATAATGGACTTTTTCATGATGCGAATTTAACAATTTAAATTGAGCCAAATGTCATTACTTAGGTATGACAAAACAAATCTGTTATGCAAAGGAGGCATATTTGTCTGCAAAATAACAAGACCTGTTTACTGTAGTTTGGTGCTTACAGATATGTCGCCCCGATGGGGCTGCCGATGTACTGCTCTACCAATGTTTCGTCCCTACCGGGACTCTGTTTAGTTGCTATGCTTGTTACCAACTTACCAATATATCGTCCCTA
>CAYTWI010000139.1:0-6103 GCA_964442045.1 uncultured Bifidobacterium sp. | reverse complement strand
GGTTGACAGTTATTGTTCATCCGTAGTATATATATATATCGTCCCTAACGGGACTTTGCTTAGCTAGTCTACTTGCTACTAACATACCAATATATTGTCCCTACGGGACTGGCTTTTGCTGCTATTTCATTGTTACCAGACTCAGCTTAAACCATTCGAAATTGTCTTAATCCCTTTAGGGATGAGATATGGGTATAAAAAACTTGACGAAAAAACCAAGCCTACATCGGCAGTCCCGTAGGGACGACACATTGGTAACAGACAAGGTCTAAAACTAATAGATGGGAGGTACGCAGTCAGTCCCGTAGGGACGGAATATAGGTAAGCCCGTAAACAAGCCCCATGGGTGGGACATATCGGTTCATACTAAATCAAATCTTTGAAAATATATTGTTCGTTGTACGCCACTTCAAATGCTTCTAACAGCGCTATATACTCTTCTCTGAAAGTTTTTGTAGCGTGGTGTTGCTCTTGGTTTTTTATATAAGCTATTACATTTTTCAATTGCGATTTACTATACGAAAAAGCACCATATCCTGCTTGCCATTCAAACCTACCGGGCGTCAACTTTTGCTCATTAATCCATTTTGATGAATTAGCTTTTACATCTTGCATTAAGTCAGCTATGGATTGTGTGGGGCGCATACCGATTAATACATGCACATGGTCAGGCATGCCGTTAATGACAATCATTTTATGTTGGTTGTTTTGTACAATACCTGTTATGTATTTGTACAATTCATTTTTCCATGAGTCTTGAATAATACCTTCACGGTACTTTACAACAAATACGCAATGTATATGAATTTGGGTATAGGTATTTGGCATAGGCTTACTGAATTGTTATTTGCTACCAATTATATCAAAATAAAATAATTGGCAGCAAATAGTAGCTATTATCTATTCTTCTTCCGCTCTGCCGGCACCCATATCAAACATGCTGCTCATTAAGTCTTTAAACTCAAAGCCACTGTTTAACTGGTGTTTGCTTAACTGACTAAATTCTGAAAGACCATGCAATACAAATTCCATCATCAATAATTCATCAGCTTTGCTGCTTTTGCCTAAGGTAGTTTTTACAATCTCTTTTAAGCCTTTTACTTTTAGCAATTCGCTTTCGTAAAGTTGGTTAGAGGCGGTTGATAAAATACTAATCATATCACCATCGTTAAACCAATTAATAATCTCGGCATAAGGATTTGGTTTCTTTGATTTTTTTACTTTCTCCGGGTTGGCAAATTGCTCGCTGAATAAAGTACGAATGGCTTTACCAATTAAGTTTTGGGCTACATTGTTGGCACCTTCCAGTTCTCCTTCGTAAACCAACTCTACTTTACCGGTAATACTTGGCAATACGGCAAATAAATCGGCTATACGTAAATGGGTATTCTTTTCTCCGTTTAATAACATTCTGCGCTCAGCTGCACTGTATAAGTTTTCCATGGCGCTAATGGTTAATCGGGCAGATACACCGCTTTTCTGGTCAACCAATTCGCTTTGGCGGGCTTCCATAGCTATTTGTTCAATGAGGTTATTCAATAACTCATTTGAAGTAATAGCTGCTCTTTGTGCCGGTTTAATGGCTGCTTCCTGTTGGGTAATGGTTTTAGAGATGTCTAAAGTTTTTGGGTAATGGGTTAATATCTGGCTGTCAATCCTGTCTTTTAAAGGCGTAACTATACTGCCACGGTTGGTATAATCTTCCGGGTTGGCAGTAAATACAAACTGTACATCCAGTGGTAAGCGCAGTTTAAATCCGCGTATCTGCATATCGCCTTCCTGCAAAATATTAAATAAGGAAACCTGTATGCGGGCTTGTAAATCGGGCAATTCATTAATAACAAAAATACAACGGTGACTGCGCGGTATCAATCCAAAATGGATTACACGCTCATCGTTATAATGTAGCTTTAAAGTAGCTGCTTTAATAGGGTCCACATCGCCAATTAAATCGGCTACGCTTACATCGGGCGTAGCTAACTTTTCGGTATAGCGGTCGTTGCGGTGCATCCAGGTAATGGGTGTATCATCGCCTTTCTCGGCTATTAAATCAATGGCATAGCGGCTTAATGGTTCCAACGGATCATCGTTTATTTCTGAGCCTTCTACTACCGGAATATATTCATCCAACAAGTTTAGCATTAAACGGGCAATACGTGTTTTGGCCTGACCGCGTAAGCCTAACAAAATAATATTGTGTTGCGATAAAATAGCAGTTTGTAGTTGCGGTAATACGGTTTCATCATAACCTTGTATGCCTTCAAAAGGATTTTTTCCTCCTTTTAAAAAGCTTATTAAATTATCACGCATTTCCTGCTTTACACTTTTGGGTTTGTATCCGCTTGCTTTTAATTGAGCTATGGTTTTTATGGAGTTCATTTATTGTTGTATTGTTGATACTGTTAGATTGTTATACTGTTGTTTTGTTAAATTGTTTTGAAATATAGATTCATTCCTAAATCATAATTCAACAATCATAATTCAAAATTTACTTCACTACCTTCCGTTTCCCGCGTTCAAAGTCTTCAAACACAAAATCGCCTAAGCCGTTTAATCCGCTGTAGTAGGCTTTGCCGTTGTTAACCTGGGTAAACTCACGCACAAATTGTTGTAAGTAAGGGTCGCTGGCAATCATAAAAGTAGTAATGGGTATATTTACCCTGCGGGCTTGTGCAGCCATGGTCAGGGTTTTATTAATTACTTTTCTATCTAAGCCAAAACTGTTTTGGTAATAGCCGTTACCCTCCTTTAAGCAGGTAGGTTTGCCATCCGTAATCATAAATATTTGCTTGTTGGCATTTTTACGCTTGCGTAATATATCCATAGCCAGTTCCAAACCTGCATAGGTATTGGTATGAAAAGGGCCTACCTGTAAATAAGGTAAATCTTTTACTTCTATAGGCCATGCATCGTTGCCAAAAACGATGATGTCCAAAGTATCTTTCGGGTACTTGGTTTTAATTAATTCAGCCAGAGCCATGGCTACTTTTTTGGCAGGCGTTATACGGTCTTCGCCATATAATATCATGCTATGGCTAATGTCAATCATTAATACGGTGGAGGTTTGCGTTTTAAAATCGCGCTCGCGTATTTCCAAATCATCTTCCGTTAAACTAAAAGTATCTATGCCATGATTAACCTGTGCATTGTGTAAACTGGCCGTTATGTCAATCTGGTCAATAGAATCGCCAAAGTTAAACTTGCGGGTATCGCTATTGGTTTCATCACCCTGGCCTGTAAATTTGGTTTTGTGGTTGCCGCGTCCTCCTTTTTTCAGCTTGCCAAAAACTTCTTCCAGGCTTTTTTTCCTGATGGTCTGGTTGGTTTTACTGGTTGGGTCAAAACTACCATCGGCCGGATTTTCTTTAATATAACCTTTGTCTTTCAGGTCTTGTATAAAGTTACCCATTCCGTATTCGTTATTGGTAAAATGGTGTTGCCTGTCCACTTCGTTCATCCACTCCAGGGTTTCTGCCACATCGCCATTGGTATATTGCATCATTTGCAAAAACAAATTGAGCAATTGGTCAAATAAGGAACCTTGGTTTTGATTGGGGATATATTTTGAAAATAAATGACCTTTCATATAATGAATAACAATGTAATTAAATTTTGTTGTGTAAACTTACGAATAAAATGCTAACGTAATAAAAAGCAGCAATATTTAAATTGCTTAGCCCGTAACAATCGACTAAAATTGTGCCATGAAAAAAATGGCAGTTTTTATAGGTACATTGTTACTATTAGGCAATGTAAGCGCACAACAGAAAGTGTGTGTGGCGTTTTATAATCAGGAAAATTTATTTGATACCATTAACAACCCGAATAAAAACGATGAAGAGTTTTTACCGGAAGGAAAATACAAATGGAATACCGAGCGCTATTTAAATAAGCTAGACCACATGGCTAAAGTAATAGCCAGCATGAACAATGGTGCCGGAGCCGACTTTTTAGGCATGTGTGAGGTGGAAAGCATAGAAGCTTTAACAGATTTAACCAAAAATAAGCAATTGGCTAAAATGGCTTACAAAACGGTGTTTTTTGAAGGAGAAGATGAGCGCGGTATTGACAATGCTTTTATATACAAAAGCAGTTTGGTAAAAGAAGCCAAAGGCCAAACCATTAAAATAAACAGCGAAGGCATAGATGGCGACCATACCCGCAATATTTTAATTGCAGAGATTACTTTAAAAAATAACGAGAAAATATTTTTTGTGGTGAACCACTGGCCAAGCAGGAGAGAAGGGGAGAAAGAGAGTGAATTTAAACGTATATATGTGGCCGGAGAAGTACGCAAAGCCTGCGATGCTATTTACGCCAAGGATGCCAAAGCCAATATTATAGTGATGGGCGATTTAAACGATGAGCCTACCAATATGTCGGTAGTAGGTACTTTGGGTGCTACGGGTGCTGTAGCCAAAACAAAAGATAAAATGTTATACAATACCGTAAAAGAATTAGCCATGGACGGACAAGGTTCTCATAAGTTTAAAAACGAATGGAGTATGTTAGACCAAATTATTATCAGTGCTAATTTGTTAAACGAAAAGTCGAAAGTGAGCTTTGTGGCAGGTTCGGCACAAGTATATAAGCAAGATTTTATGCTGGAAACAGAAGAAAAATACAAAGGCAATCCTTTAAGAACTTTTGCAGGTATGAAATACCTGAATGGTTACAGCGACCATTTACCCGTGATGATTTATTTGCAGGTAGCGAAGTAAGTATGTGTTGTAGGCGAGGACGCCTACAACGGCTCTATAGTCATTCTCATGCCCTTGCAGGCGTCCTCGCCTGCAAGAAAGTACAGCAACTAAAAATCATGAATAACGATTCAGTTCCAATAAACAATCATATAGAGTTATATACCACCAACGATGGTTCATACACCTTGTATGTACCTGACATGGATGAAACATACCACTCGCGCAACGGAGCTGTGGAGGAAAGTTTATATGTATTTATAGGCAAAGGATTGCAGGCTTTTGTGGCTAACAATCCTGATAAAAAAGCAGTACATATTTTTGAAGTAGGTTTTGGTACGGGTTTAAATGCCATCCTTACTTTTACAGAAGCCAAAAAGCTAAACATTCCTATTGTTTACCATAGTATAGAAGCCTTTCCATTGGCTATGTATTTAATTAAGCAATTGAATTATACTGATGGTTTAGATGCACACGAACAAGATGTATTTACCCAAATGCATGCTGCCGATTGGAATATACCTGTAGCTATTGATGAACAATTTACTTTGGTAAAACACCATGCTAAGCTGGAGGGCTTTTCGTTTGCAGCTTTACAAAATTATTTCGATGTGATTTACATGGATGCATTTGCACCCAACAAACAAGCAGAGTTATGGGATATAGCTATTTTTGAACAATTGTATAAGGCTTTGGCTTTGCAAGGTTTATTGGTAACCTATACTTCCAAAGGCGATGTAAAAAGAGCTATGCAGCAGGTAGGATTAAGCGTTGAAAAACTGGATGGCCCACCGAGAAAAAGGCATATGTTGCGGGGGATAAAGCTACTGGCTACTGGCTCCCGATAGTTATCGGGATAGCTACTGGCCTCTAGCCAATAAGCAATTTAACAATACAACAGTATAATAATTTAATAAATAAAAGCCAGCTGCCAAAGGCTAGAAGCAAAAAAAATGGAAACCAATTACCTCATTATAGGACAAGGATTAGCGGGTACTTTACTGGCGCATGAATTAATGAAAGCCAATGAAAGTTTTGTGGTGATTGATGCCTTTAAAGAAAGTACCTCCAGCAAGGTAGCTGCCGGTATGTATAATCCTATCAGTGGTAAACGTATGGTAAAAAGCTGGAATGCTGATGAACTGTTGCAGGATACTTTTACGGCTTACAAGGAGTTAGAAACCGTGTTGAATTGCCAACTGCTGTTTCAGCAAAATATCTATCAGTTGTTTGGTTCGGTAAAGGAGCAAAACGATTTATCGAGCCGGATGGATAATGATGATTTTGCCAAACATGTAAACTTATTCCCTGAAAAAGAACCGCATTTGAAAGACAGCTTTGGTGCTTTTGAAATTAAAGAAACAGGCTGGGTTTATACACGGGCCCTGATAGAAAAAATGAGG
>CAYTWI010000138.1:0-7913 GCA_964442045.1 uncultured Bifidobacterium sp. | reverse complement strand
AAACCAGGAAGAAAGATACAAGCATTTTATAGCCAGTTATGCAAACCTTAGCCAGCGTATTCCACAATATTTAATTGCTTCTTATGTGGGTATTCAACCACAATCCCTAAGCCGTATGCGGAGACGCTTTGCAAAAACAAATTCTTAACCCAGGTTAATCAATGGTAGCATAAAGGCATTTTATTTTTGTGTACTCAAACATATTATAAAATGAAAAACATTATGCAACAACTTGCTAAAGGCACCATGGTATTGGTGACCTTATTTCTGGTACTTAATTTTAAAACCAGTGTAAATCAAACATCCAATGAATTGGTTGGTAATTGGGAAACTAAAAGCACTCCCATTACTTTCAGAACCAAAATAAGATGGATGAAATACAGCTTTACCAAAAGCAATACTATATTAAACTTAAAAATAAATGCAGATAATACCGTTAGCGGTTCAATTGGTAATGCCACATTTAAAAATGTGAAAATGACAAAAAATAAAGGCAATTCAGCCGTTAATGGCATTTCATATATTATTGCCTGTGGTGCATTAGGTAAAATATGTAATGAAGACTCCCCGGAATTAAAAACCATAGAATTATGGATAATACCTATGAGAGAAAAAGGGGTCTTAAGGGCTGAAATCAGATTGATTGAAGGTTGGGACACCTTCCCGATGGGAGAGGCTACATTTTATCTCCAAAAGTAAGTAATGAGGTTTTTTAATTCTTTTAAACCCAACGTCTAATAACCAGTAGGGTGTAAAAACTATGTTTATTTTTTGCTATAATTGTTTATTAAAGAATTAAATCTACCCCTATGGAAATATTTTTATTGGTAATTATACTCGGTCTGATTGTTATTTTTTATTTTCAAACCAAGGATAGGTTACAAAAAATAGAACAACAACTTTTTGATTTATATAATCGGAAAAACACGAACCCGGCACTGCAACAGGATATTGTAAAACCACAACAGGAAGAGGAAGTAGCAGCACCAATAAATATATTTGAAACCTATAAAACCAAGGAACCGGATTTAACAGTAAATAATGCCGCTATCGTTGAAACCAAAGAAGAAATTGTGGAGCAGCCACAAATTTTAGTAACAGATATTAATACGTACATAACCGAAAATATTAAGCAGGTAGAGGAGAAGATTGAATCAGAGCAAGAGCCTGTTAACATATTTAGCCAGGCAAAAGCAGAGCCGGTAAAAGAAGCAGAAAAATCGTGGTTTGCTGGCCTTGTTGAAAATAATGACCTGGAAAAATTTATTGGAGAAAACCTCATCAGCAAAATAGGTATAGCCATATTGGTTTTAGGTATAGCCTTTTTTGTAAAATATGCTATTGACCAAAACTGGATAAACGAAATAGCCCGTGTAGGAATTGGTATTTTAGCGGGCGGAATTATACTCGGTTTTGCCCATAAGTTACGCGAAAATTTTAAAGCATTCAGTACCGTTTTAGTAGCGGGTGGTATCAGTACATTTTACTTTACCATAGGTCTGGCTTTTCAGGAATATCATTTATTCAGCCAAACAGTGGCCTTTGCCATAATGTTGGTAATAACAGCCTTTAGTGTGTTTATTTCCATTGGTTATAACAGGCAGGAACTGGCTATACTTTCCATTATAGGAGGCTTTGCCACACCATTTATTGTAAGTACCGGAAGTGGTAATTATGTAGTGTTATTCTCATACATTTTAATCCTCGACTTAGGTATGCTTGTATTAGCTTTTGTACGCAAATGGACATTGGTTAATATAATAACCTACGTATTAAGTGTAATACTTTATATAAGCTGGTTAACAACCAAAGGATTGCCTGATCATCCTGAATATTTTAACAGTGCATTTATATTTGCTACCTTATTCTACTTTGTGTTTGTTGCCATGAATATTGCTTACAACATTAAGCACAAGCAATATTTTAAAAGCATTGATTTTGGTATTTTATTAAGTAACACTTTTGCTTATTATGGTATAGGCATTTCGCTTTTCAGTGCATATAATCCACAGCTAAAAGGCGCGTTTACTTTAGGCCTTGCTTTAAGCAATTGTTTACTGGCCTGGTTTATTGTTAAAAACAGCAAAGCCGATAAAAACTTATTGTATGTACTCATAGGTTTAGCTTTAACATTTATTACCCTGGCAGCGCCAATACAATTGAAAGGGAATTACATTACCCTGTTCTGGGCAGCCGAAGGAGCCTTGTTATTATGGTTATCGCAAAAATCAGGCATGAATATATTCAGGGTAACCTCGGCTATTATTTATGTTTTGGCTTTGCTTAGTTTGGTAATGGACTGGAATCAACAATATGCATTGCAATCAACATTGCCTATGCTCATTAACAAAGGATTTATAGCCGGCACATTCGTATGTGTAAGCTTATGGGTTAATACCATTTTATTGAAAAAAGACCAGGAGCTGGTTTTAGACTTTTACGGAGCAAGATATGAAGCTGCTGTTTATTTAAAAGTAAGCAGGTTCCTTTTAGTTATTTTGATTTATGTTGCCGGTTTGTTAGAAGTAAGCTTCCAGTTAAACACCAGGTTAAGCCCACCTGAAACAGCCTATCTGCTAACCGGAATGTATCATTTCTTGTATACAAGCATTGTAATATTCTTTATCAATAAACAAAGTTCACATGCCCTGGCCAGCACTATTAAAACCATTAGTATAATAAATTTGATAGTATACGTATGTTATTTTAATACCCTTCCGTTTAAAGAAATAGAGTATAATTTTTCATGGGAATACATAAACGATGTTTTAACCTTTAACAAGGCAAGCCATTTGGCTTTTGCCTTTCATTATGTTTCATTGGTTTGCGTTTTTTATCAGGCATTTATTACTTACGGATTATTTAAACACGACATTGAATCCAAAAAAATATCGAATAAAATATTGTATTGGAGCACAGTAATAGTAATAACATTTTTAGCCAGTAGCGAATTAATTTTGCATATAGTTAAAATAAGAATGGTTCCGGTTATGCCTACAGCCACAGATACAACCGACAGTGCTTTTTATATTAACTTCGATATTTATAACAATTTGATAAAACAAACAGGCAAAGTCTTCTTACCAGTATTATGGGGCATTTTGTCATTTTTGTTTTTATGGTTTGGTATAAAAAACCAGATTAAGCATCTGCGTATAGCTGCTTTATACTTGTTGGGCTTAACCCTTGTAAAATTATTTGTGTACGATATCAGGGAAGTTTCAGAAGGCGGAAAAATTTTGGCATTCATATTGTTAGGCATTGTGCTACTTGTCATATCATTCATGTACCAAAAAATAAAAGCAATCATTATTAACGATGAACCAAAAGAAACTACCAATGAAGAAAATTTATAGCCTTCTTGTTTTATTGGTTTTTATTGTTTTTGGTTCTACAGCACAGCAGTTTACCCATAAAGCATTATTAAACCAGGTAGCCCAAAAAGCTTATTGTAAAATACATTTGCCCAATAGCCTGCGCCAGTTTGCCGAGCCCGATTTGCATGATGTAAGAATACTGGACGAAAAAAATAAGCAGGTTCCCTATAAGGTAAGCAAGTTTATAACCCAGTTAGCCGTTAACAGCATTGAGCCTTTGCAATATGAAAATGACAATAATTCCGAATTTATTATAGCAAAAGGGGATAAGCCCAACTGGAGCCAGGTAGTGTTAAAGATAAAGAACAGTGCAGTTACTAAACAATATACCGTAAGCGGCAGTAACGATAAGAAAAAATGGTTTGCATTAACCGATACTACTAACCTTACCTTGTATTTAGATAACCAGAACGTAGCTGTCAATAAAGTAATTGATTTCCCTCTGGTTGATTACAACTACATAAAGATAAATATAGACAACAGCACTTCAGTTCCTTTAAACGTGTTATCCATTGGCTATTCAACCAGCGAATTAATAGCCAATACAATGGATAAAATAAAGCCGCTTGTTTTTAAAGTAACCAATGATAGCATAGCCGATAAAACTATTATACACATTCGTTTTGAGCAGGCACAACAAATAGATCAGATGAAGCTATATGTGACCGGCCCTGATTACTATGTACGTGAGGCCAATTTGTATAAAATAGTAAGTAATAAGTACAAGAATAAAACAGTGCAATACAATGGTGCTTTAACATCGTTTCAAATTCGTTCCAAAACCAATTTGACATACGATGTAAACTTATATGAAAAGGACTTTTATATAGAAATTGCCAATTACGACAATCAGCCATTGCAAATTGATTCCATTAATTTTTACCAGAACCCATATTATCTGGCAGCAGAGCTAATACCTAATAATAACTACACCATTCAGTGTGGTGATAAAAAGTTAAATGCACCCATTTACGATATAGCCAATTTCCATGAACTGGATGCAAGTGTTTTACCAGAAGTTTTAGTAGGCGAAACAATAGACTTGAGATTACCGGAAAATCAAATAATAGCTATCAAACCCTTTTATGAGCAACAATGGTTTATGTGGGTCTGTATTGGTGTTGGCGTATTAGCCTTAGGACTATTTTCTGTAAGCTTATTAAAAGATGTAAAAAAGTAAAACGGCTTTTACTTTTACAGGTTTCCTCTTTTATTAGCCAATTAATTTCTTCCACCATTTAACGGTTAAGCCTACATACACACCGTCCTCTTTTAATTGAGTAGGATAAGTGTCAACGTAATCACCTTGATTGGCCAAACCTTTTCCGGTACGTGGGTTATATTTATAACGGTGTATAGGGCAAACAACATTTTCGTTTTCATCGCATTTGCCCGATCCAAGTGGTGCTCCTGCATGCGGACATTTATCATCAATGGCAAAATAACCATCGTGCAAACGCGTTAAGCAAATGCGTTTGCCGTCTATGTCAATTGTTCTAACCGTATTGATGGCTTGTGGGTCCGTTCCGTCTAATTTAAAGTCGTAAACTTTATAAAATTGAATGGCCATTAAATATGAGCAGTTAACAATAAATCCAAATCCTTGTGGTAAATATTTAATCTGTTGCCAATGTGTTTATCAGTTAAATTACCTCGGTATACATATACCCCGTTGCGGGCACCGGCATTCTGGTATAAGAAAGTGGCAATGTCTTTAGTATTGGATAGTTTTAGCAATAAAGGGGTAAAAATATTACTTAAAGCATAACTGGCCGTGCGGCATACCCTGCTGGTAATATTGGGTACACAGTAGTGTATTACATCATGTTTTATAAAAGTAGGCTCTTTATGCGAAGTAATCTCACAGGTTTCAAAAATACCGCCCTGGTCTACACTAATATCAATAATAACCGATTGCGGTTTCATCTGGCAAACCATTTCTTCCGTTATTATAACCGGACTACGTCCGTCATCACCGCGCATACAACCAATAACTACATCAGCTGTTTGCAAAGCTTTTTGAATAATTTTAGGGTGTAACAAACTGGTATAAATGCTGCTCGATAAATTGTTTTGAATTCTGCGCAGTTTAGCCAGAGAGTGGTCAAATACCTTTACGCTGGCACCTTTGCCTAAGGCAGATTTAGCAGCATATTCCCCAACAGTTCCTGCACCAATAATAACTATTTCAGTGGGAGGAATGCCAGTTATACCACCTAACATTTCACCTTTGCCACCTTGTGTAGTGCTTAGCAGTTCAGAAGCAACAGCTATAGAAGTAATACCTGCAATTTCGCCCATACTTCTTATAATCGGATACAAGCCATCACTGTCCTTCAGGTTTTCATAAGCCATGGCAGTCAGTTTTTTCTGCATCAACTGCTTAATAAAAGTATCACTTTTGCTGGCATGTTGCAATGCCGAAATGAGGAAATGTTCGTGGGTTAATAGCTTTATCTCATCTTCTGTAGGTGGTTCAACCTTTAAAATAACATTGGCCTTAAAAACCTCCTCCTTACTATAACAAATTTTTGCTCCCGCTTCACTAAAATCCTTATCGCTGAAATGAGCTTGTTTACCAGCATTTGTTTCAATCCAAACCTCGTTGCCATTACTTACTAAAAGCTGTATAGATGAGGGCGTTAATGGAATTCGCCCTTCTTGTAAAGTAGTTTCTTTCGGAACGCCAATGTAAAGTGTATTATGTGGATTGCGTTTTTCAAGCAATGCCTCTTTAGGTTGTAAAGAAGCCTGTTTTGCTAATTCAGAAAATCCGAAATGTTGGTCCATAAATGAGTTAAAGTAGTAACTCCAAAAGTATAGAATTTAACCAAAATAACAATAAACTTTTAACGTACTACCAATATTTTGCTAACACTTTTGCTTGTTTGCTTTCCAACAAAAACCACGTAATAATTGCCAGCCTGCATTCCTGTTAAATCAATTGAAAACTGTTTTTTTGCCTGATAGGTAAAAGTATATCTTCCGGATTGATATGTTTCAACCGGGTTGTTCAATTCTTTCACAACAAGGCCGTCATCTGTTAAAATTTTAAAACTCACTGCATCTGTCTCAATAGTAACATTTCCCTGAGCCGGGTTCGGGTAAATGTTTGCAAATATCAAATCGTTCTTATTGGTTCGCTGGTCAAATTTGGTCAGATTGGCTTTATTGGTATTGTACCCGTCAAACAACCATTCATAAGCAGGTCTGAATTGTTTTGACCAAAAAACCTCATCGTGCGAGCCCGTCATTTTCGCCACTACATTTACTTCCGAATCAAAGTAATTAGCACTGTCCCTTAAGTAAAGAGCAATGTCCTCACAATCTTTAATATTAACAAGACTATCGTTATAGGCATAAGTAATATAAAAGCGTTTAAATAGTTTACGTTTATTGTTGGCAATAAGTGCCAATATAGAATCTCTGTTTTCAAATACAGGAGAAAATAGCGCAAACTTTGAAAATCTACTTCTGTTATTAACTCCCATGAACAGAACAATGGAAGCGAATTTACCGGCTCCTATAATAGCATTATGATTAAGGTCGCTTTTAGTTCGGTATACAGAATCAACATAAGGTTTTAGTTGATTACTTATAAACTTAGTAAACTGGTAGGCTAAATTGGTATCGTTGGGAAAATAGCCTTTGTAAAATGGATTCGTTTCTCGGTCAGTATACTTTGGTAAGTCCTCAATACCTATTACAATACACCCATTATCACCCTGTTTCTGAAATATTCGAAGAGTTTCATCTATTCGCCATTCCTTGAACTTAGCCGTATAATTATCAAATAAGTTCTGGCCCTGGAAAGCATAAACAACAGGATATCTTTTATCCGGTTGCCTGTAATAATCATTCGGCAGGTAGGCATATATTTTACGTGCATAGCCAAGCATGGGCGCATAAAAACTGTCACTCAGCATTTCTACATTGTTGTTGGCAGAATGTTCCTTTTGCAAATCGTTCCAGTTAGCCACATCAATACCCACCAATGACTTTTTTTGAGAAGGGTAAACCACCCTGTTTGGAATACTTTCGTAATTAGAGTCAACCTCAATACTGTTATTAGAGGCACGTGCTACTTTAAAGTATAAAGTATCCTTTAAAGTGGGTAAAGCAAGTTGCCATTTATTCTTTATCTTTTTAAACTGAAACAAGCTGTCAGTAGCATTCCAGTCGTTTAGTTCACATACAATACTATATTTGGCTCCGGCAGGTGTATTGCCAGGTAAATTATTTAATTGCAGTACAATTTGCGCCTTTGAAAAATATAAGCTGCAAATAAAAATAAAGGTAAAAGTTAAACGCATATAACATTAATAACACAAACTTATTTTTTTTAGTATTAAAATTATAATTTAAAAATGCCCTTAACATAAATACAATTCAAAATACACTTTAATTTCCTATTCATTTATTTCTTAAAATATTTTTTTATCATTGTTTTAGTCCTTTTTGAAAACAATTAGTATTATTAGCAAAATTTAATTTAACCTCTTCATGAAAATACTCGACATAAAAACAATGCGCGGA
>CAYTWI010000137.1:0-8122 GCA_964442045.1 uncultured Bifidobacterium sp. | reverse complement strand
TCCTTTTGACACGCCATTTACTTTAAACCGCGAAGCCGAAGTAACCTTAATAGAAGCAGGCCATTTACTGGGTGCAGCCTCTGTTAAATTAACTGTAAACGAAAATGGCAAAACCAAAACCATTGGCTTTACCGGTGATTTAGGCCGCAGCGATTCTAAGTTGGTAAACAATGCCAAAGTACTTACGGGCATTGATTGTTTGGTAAGTGAATGTACCTATGGTGGACGCAAACATAAAATTACCCAAAGTGCCGAAGAGGAAATGTTGCATTACATTACCTCCACCTGCATCAATATAAGGGGCCGCTTGGTAATTCCGGCATTTAGCGTGGGCAGGACACAATCTATTGTTTTTACTATTCACCAACTAAAACATGCCGGGTTAATTCCAAATGTAAAAATATTTGTTGATAGCCCTTTGGCCATACGCAGTACCCGTGTGTACGAAAAAAATATTGATTTATTAAACCCGGAAGCAGCGCAGTTTCAAAAGGAAGTAGGCTCTTTATTTGAGTTTGAAGACGTAAAGTTTTTAGAAGATTATAACCACCACGAAGAGCTATTATATTACCCTGATCCTTGTGTAATTATATCAGCCGCAGGTATGGTGGAAGGCGGCCGTATACAGGAACACGTAATGAACAATATTGAAAATCCGTTTTCAACCATTCTAATTGCAGGCTTCTGTGCAGAAGGTACCCTTGGTCACAGGCTTTTACAAGGGCAGTCTGTTATCAAAATAAAAAACAAAGACAAACGGGTAAATGCCAAAATAGCCTCAACAGATATATTCAGCTCACACCCTGACTGTGACGAAATATTCAGCTACATTAAGCAAACCTTTGATGGTGGTAGCAAACAAGTATTTTTAGTACACGGAGACGAAAGTCAAATGACAGTTATGTACGAACGATTAAAAGCCAACGGTATTGAAAATGTAACCATGCCCGAACAAGGACAGGAATT
Source organism: uncultured Bifidobacterium sp. (assembly GCA_964442045.1). Classification (GTDB taxonomy): domain Bacteria; phylum Bacteroidota; class Bacteroidia; order UKL13-3; family UKL13-3; genus JAAFJM01. The sequence continues at coordinate 7,156 of CAYTWI010000137.1, read as the reverse complement.
CATTTTATAACAAAAAAGCCCAAGTTAGTTGGGCTTCTTTTTTTCTTCAAAACGTAAATGCTTAACCGATTCACCCGAATCACGTAATTCGATCAAAGCATCAATGCCAATTTCTATATGTTTTTTTACATATTTGGCTGTTACAGTTGTATCACTTTTTGAGGTTTTAACACCATCAGGCGTCATAGGATTATCACTTACCAATAATAAGGCCCCTTTGGGAATACTGTTTACAAAACCCACCACAAAAATGGTAGCCGTTTCCATATCTATGCCCATTGCACGCGTTTTACGCAGTTTTTCTTTAAACTCTTCATCGTGCTCCCAAACCCTGCGGTTAGTAGTATAAACCGTGCCAGTCCAGTAATCAACCTTGTGCTTAACAATACTCGAAGCAACTGCCATTTGCATTCTGAAAGAAGGCAAAGCCGGTATTTCTGGCATTATATAATCGTTACTGGTTCCTTCACCTCTAATGGCAGCAATGGGTAAAATTAAATCACCCAGCTTAGTTACCTTTTTTAACCCTCCACATTTACCTAAAAATAATATTGCTTTTGGGTGTATAGCCGATAATAAATCCATCACGGTAGCAGCCATGGCGCTTCCCATTCCGAAATTTATAATAGTAATGTTTTCGGCCGTAGCCGACTGCATGGGCTTATTCTTACCATCAATAGGCACATTAAACTTTTCTGCAAAAAACTCCACATAATTCATGAAGTTGGTTAATAAAATATACTCACCAAACTTATCCAAATCTACCCCGGTATAACGTGGTAACCAATCATTTACTATTTCTTCTTTCGTTTTCATTTGTTTTTTTGCTATTACAATAATCAAAATAAATAGATGAACACCAATAAAAAAATTTAAGATAGACACCCAACCCATTCATAAATAGAATCGTAAAGTAGGTTGAAATACAAAATTTAACCGATTATTGAATAAATTTCTTACCCTAAATGGACCAAGAGCTACAAAAGCTTATTAATTTATGTATTAAACAGGATCGTAAAGCCGAAAGTGCTCTATATAAAATCTGTTTTACTAAATTAATGCCTGTATGCTATAAGTACTACCAGAGTAAGGATGATATTGTGGAGCAAGTAAATAAAGCGTTCTTTAAAATTTTAAATAACCTGCAACACTTTGATACCGACAAATCATTTGAAGCCTGGATAAAAACAATTATGGTTAATACCATTATTGATGAATTTAGGGTAAATAATAAAAAAAATGCTTTGTTCATTGACAAATCATCGGAAGATGTAGACATGCATTTCCATCCGTTTGATTTAAATGAAGCAGAAGCCAAGTTAACTGCTGATGATATAAATATTCATATACAGCAGTTACCGGAATCGAGTAAATTAGTATTTAACTTATTTGCAATAGAGGGTTATAACCACAAAGAAATTGCAGAAAAATTAGGCATTAGTGAAGGTACTAGTAAATGGCATGTAAACAATGCACGAACAATTTTAAAAAGAAAACTGGTTGAAATATTTCCTCAACTAAAACAAAGGGAAAAACTAGCATGACGGATAAAGATTTAGACAATTTAATTAAGAACAAGCTCGACAGCAAGGAATTTGCTTACGAGGATGCTTATTGGGAGCATGCCGAAGCTTTGTTGATAACCCAGCGAAGGGTTCAAAAAAGTGCTTTTTGGGGTAAGCAGGTATTTTATGCTTCAACCATTGCTTTACTGGGACTGCTTTCATGGTTCCTGGTTAGCAATAAAACCCAATCGGCCTCACAGACCCTTGCTTTACAAGAAACTACACTGCCCAATACAGTTACAGTGCCTGAAGTAAATACGCAAGCGGCTACTACCAACAATACAAACACATCAACAAATAATAACCAACAACAAGAAAATAACCAGCCTGCAACAACAGCGGCCAATACAAATAATAACAACAATAGAACGGAAGAAAACAATATTGTATTAAAAACAAATCCGGTTGCAACCCAAACTGCTAATGTAACTATTGAAAACAATAATACTTTAACAGAAGAAAACATAATCACAGCAGCGGAACAGGAAGAAAATTACTTAACACAAAAAGCAGTAAACAGCCTACAGGTTAGCCCTGCCGATTTAACTTTTGAAAACAAAAGTTATACTTTTTTAAGTAAACCTGAGCCTGCCCTTAAAAGAAGCAGCATCGCATCGCAATTCAATGCAAGCGCTGAAGTGGGTGTAAACAGCTTTAATAATGCCTTTGCTGGCAACTCATTGGGTTATTTTGTAGGAGGGCGTTTGTATTTAGACTTTGGTAAACTATCGTTCAATACCAATTTACATTTTGAGCAAATCAACCAAAATACCGATAGCAGAAACTATATCAACAAACAATACGATTTTAGTTCAGAAACCAAACAAACAACTATAACCAACCAATCTATCCAATACGCCATTATAGGCTTAAACGCCCTGTATCCGGTTTATAAAAACCATAGTTTAGGTTTGGGTTTTCAAATGGCTCAATTACTTCAGTCAAACGATAAAATAACAACTTTTAACGTAGAAAATAATACCACTAATTCAATCAATGCAAGCGGATACAGCAGCGTATTAAATAAAACCGACTGGCAGATTAGCTTAAGCTATCAGTACCGCTTTACTAAAAATATAGCTTTAGGTGTAAGTTATATTTATGGTTTAAACGATATCAGTAAAAACGAAGCTTTCAATTCAAACAAAGCAGATTATAACAAAGGGTTGAAATTAGGAATTCAATATATTTTAAAATAAAAACAATGCGAAAAATACTATATATAATAGCCGCTATTACTATACTTACAAGCGCTTGTAAAACAGTTGATGAACCCGTAAACTATATTGGAAAAGCCGAATTTTACGTAAGCGCAACTGCCAATAATTCACCCCTGTTATTTGAAGCAGGTAACAATAATATGGTAATGAAAACCGAAAATACGGTTGATAGCTTAAACATTAAACAATTTACAGGAACCATTGCAAAAACATGTGCTAACTGTACCGAGAAACTAAGTATTACTTTTAGAAATTACCAGGTTGGGAACAATAGCAATTGGTCAATAGACTCTTTGTATAAGATAGGTAAAGCGTTTCTTTTTTACAATGAAAAATTACCTCCTATAAGCTACAGGGTTGTATTTAACAACCAGAGCAGAGGTGACGGAACACCTGATTATACTTGGGATTTTGGTGGTGGATTTGGTTCAAAATTAGAAAATCCTAATTTTATATTTAAAAGTGAAGGCAAGCAAAATATATCGTTAAATGTAGATTACACAGGCTGTGTTACCAATATTGAAAGCCCTATTTATATTGATGCCAACAACCTGAATAATTATATTGATTACACCTATACCAACAAGGGCAGTAACGTGTTCAAGTGTGAAGTTTTAAATGCTGATTCATCAACTCATAAGTTTATATGGAAATACTTAAATGAAATTAATTCAGAGCCAAAAGGTAAAATATTTGAATTACCTGCTTTTGAAACCGAAGGCGTATACCAGGTTGATTTGTTAGCTATTAATAAAACCACCAACGATACTACTATAGTAAGTAAAAACATTGCCACAGCAGCTACCAACAAATGCAGTGCAAACTTTTCGTACAACATAGTTCCGGTACGAGATACCTTACAGTTAGAAAAAGTAATAGTTGAATACACTGATAAAAATGGGATTACCTATTCCTCAAAATATAATGAGCAGTTTACCGGATTTTTTATTGATGAAATCAGCAATTATAAAAACAATGCTACCGGACAGAAAACTGTTAAAATGAAAATTAAGTTTACGTGCAGGCTTACTGACGGTGTAAACAATATTGAATTAAAAGATGTAGAAGCCGTATTCGCTTTTGCCTACTAAACATTAATAACTTTTATTATTTATACTTTGAATCAAGGCGGCTACTAGTTTATCTATAGCCGCTTTTGTTTCTTTATCAGTAATATCACCGTCAATAGTCGTTTTGCTTTTCATACCCTTTATCAAAACATTGCTATCGGAATCCATTTTAGCTCCTACCGTTTTTAGCATTAACTCCATTTGCTCAAAAGCCTTATCACCCGAGCTGGCTGCAATAATAAAAGCACTAGGTTTATCAGTAAAAATAACCGTAGATACCATCCATTCGAAAATATTTTTAACAATACTCGGTAAGCTGAAAATATACTCCGGTGTACAAAATAAAACACCATCGGCCCGAGTAAGCAGATGACGTAAATGAACTACACTTTCAGGCGCAATATCTGTGTCCAGGTGAGGACTAAAATGAGGCAAAGAACCAATATCTTCATATATATCAATATTGATTAAATGTTCGTAAGAAGCTTTTAGTTTATGTATAATTTGGGCATTGATAGAACCTGCATTCATGCTGCCTACAATAGCCAATACATTAGGTTTATTCATTTATAATTATTTTTCGTAAAACTCTATGGGCAACCCGTCAGGATCGGCAATAAAAGTAAATTTTTTGTTGGTGTATTCGTCAATTCTTACAGGCTCCACGGCTATTTTATGCAATAGTAAATGCGCTATTACGGCCTCTATTTCGTTAACCTCAAAAGCAAGATGGCGTAAACCGGTAGCTTCAGGTCTTGAAGGCCTTTGAGGTGGATTAGGAAAAGAAAACAACTCAATAATATAATGCCCGTTTAAAGCCAAATCAAGCTTAAAAGATTGCCTTTCTTTTCTATACACTTCTCTTACAACAGTTAAACCCAGAACAACCGTATAAAAATGTCTGGCAACTTCATAATCAGAGCAGATAATGGCCGTATGGTGAACTTTGTTAAGCATTATAGTACAACACTCCATAAAAAAAATTAAACAAGCAAACAGGCTATTCATATTTACATTTAACAACTTACTAATTACATTATTAATTATCTGCTATATTGCCTTGAAAACAAATTAATCATTGCGCTAATAATGCTAAAAATAATTCAGGCAAAATACATATTGCAACAGTTACAATTTGATTTAATAGGTAAAGATTCTTACCGTGGCATTACACTAACTTACACCTGGCTGGCAAACCAGTTTGGCCACCTTGCCCTGGGTTTTATTCCAACCATCCTGGCTTATCAAATATTAAAAAATTATTTTAATTCCAATCATTTAAACTTGTTTGCGGCCATAGGAATAAGTTTCCTCTGGTTCTCATTCGAATCATATAATTTTTTAGGCCCCTTATTAAAAAATGCCAACGAGTATGTTTTTAAACCAGACTTAGTCAATGTAGCTTTTGATACCGCTACCGATATTTGCTTTTTTATGATGGGCGCATTTATTGCAGGTATAACCATTCAGTATAGCCAAACATTACTTATTATTATAGGAACACTGTTTTTAACCTTAACCTACCCATCATATTATTGGTACACTACCAAAATGTACCAGCAGGAAGCAAAATTCCCCTTTCAATTCAGGTTAAGCCAATGGAAAAATAAACTCGATGAAAACACAAAATACATCATTCATGATTTTGTAAACAATACACAAAATGGAAAACATTTACTACTTTTTGGTACTTACAAAAGTGGCAAAACCAGCTTAAGTGTTGCCATTGCCAACGAACAATCCATTAAACATAAAAAGGCTCTTTACACTTCGGCCACTAAATTGTACAATCTTTTTTTTGAACCCGAGCTAAGCAGTGAACAAATAAGCATTACCAATTTATGGACATGGAGAAATACTGATTATTTAGTTATAGATGATATAAACCCTAGTTTAAAAATGGATCAAGGTATTATAAGTCCAACAACTTTTTACGAATTGCTAAACAATAAACAATTTGGTAGACTCAATAAAGAAGTCATTCAAAAAACAAATATAATATGGGTATTGGGTGAAAATTATTCAGCCCTTAACGGTTGGCAGGATATGCTTATATCATTAGGCATTCCCAAAAAACAAATCAATACCATCTATTTATAAATCAGGCTTATTTACAGCATGCTACAGCGAAAAAATAACTAATTTAAAAGCTGTCATTTTTCCATTTAAAAATCAAATACAAAAACACTACTTTCGCGCTGAATGGAAAACATACGTAATTTTTGTATTATAGCTCATATTGACCACGGTAAGAGCACATTAGCAGACAGACTTTTAGAATACACGAAAACAACCAGCCAAAGAGAAATGCAGGCGCAGTTGTTAGATAATATGGATTTAGAGCGTGAAAGAGGGATTACCATAAAAAGTCACGCTATTCAAATGAAGTATGAATTAGATGGTAAAAAATACATTTTAAACCTGATTGATACTCCCGGACACGTAGATTTTAGCTATGAAGTTTCCCGTTCTATAGCAGCCTGCGATGGTGCACTTTTAATTGTAGATTCTAGTCAGGGTATTCAGGCACAAACCATCTCAAATTTATATTTAGCCATTGAACAAGGACTGGAAATTATTCCTATTTTAAATAAAATAGATTTACCCAGTTCAATGCCGGAAGAAGTAAGCGACCAGATTATTGACTTAATTGGCTGTAAATACGAAGATATTTTAAGAGCCAGTGGAAAAACAGGTCAGGGCGTACATGATATTTTAAAAGCCATTGTTCACCGAGTACCACCACCAAAAGGCGATGAAACAGCGCCATTAAAAGCATTGATTTTCGACTCGGTATTTAACTCATTCCGTGGGATTATAGCTTATTTCAGAATTTTAGATGGTGTTATAAAAAAGGGCGATAAAGTTAAGTTTATGGCCACCGGTAAAGAATATTTTGCTGATGAAGTGGGTATTTTAGGTTTGGATATGGAACCTAGAAGTGAAGTAAGAGCAGGAGATGTGGGTTATATTATTTCAGGAATTAAAGAAGCCCGCGAGGTAAAAGTTGGTGATACTTTAACAACCGTAGTAAACCCGACAGCCGAAATTATTCATGGATTTGAAGACGTAAAACCAATGGTTTTTGCAGGTATTTATCCTGTTGACACAGAAGATTTTGAGGAATTACGCGAAAGTATGTATAAGCTTCAGTTAAATGATGCTTCATTAACCTTTGAACCGGAAAGTTCAGCCGCTTTAGGATTTGGTTTCCGTTGTGGTTTCTTAGGTATGTTACATATGGAAATTATTCAGGAGCGTTTAGAACGCGAGTTCAAAATGACCGTAATTACTACAGTTC
>CAYTWI010000136.1:0-8310 GCA_964442045.1 uncultured Bifidobacterium sp. | reverse complement strand
TCATAGTTAGGTTTTTGCTAAACGATGGCGTGACGTACACATCAAATCCTTTCAAGGTTTTATCTAATTCTTGAATCAATAACGTACGATGGCGATTGGCCTGTAAATACTCAACCGCAGGTACAAATCGAGCCGAACGGAAAGCATTTGGCCAAGCATTTTTGTTTTGTCTAACCATCAAATCATCTTTGCCTGAGCGAGTCAAATCATCAAAAGCAGCGGCCGCCTCTACCCCCAACAAAAAGCTAATTTCGTTTGATGGCAAAGTAGGTAATTCAATCGGAACCAACTCCGCACCGAGTTTTTTGAGTGTAACTAAAGTAAGCGAATAAATTTTCCCTTTGCTATTTAAATTCAAATTCCAATCTCTGTCAATAGCAGGTGTGGTATTAAATATAACAGTCAGGTTAAGGGATTGGCTGATGGGTTTTTCAAAACCTCCAAACACTTTCACATTGTAAACAAAATCTATATGTAATGGTGCTGTTATGGTTAATCCATTATTACCTGAACTCACAATAAAATCTGACCTTTTGAGTACTGTTAATTTTAAGTTATCATTACCGTTATCGTCAAATTTATCATCCTTATATAACTCTATACCAAATTTTTTGTTAATAGATGATGCTATACCTGCGGTATTAATATGAACAGGTAAACCAATAATGGAAGTTGGCTTGGGTGGCACAACTATACTTACTGCAGGAGGCTTGGGAGCAGTAATTACTTTTGTTTTACAGGCATGTAGTACTAACAACAAAAAACTGGCAAAAATGAAATAAAGCTTTCTCATAGTGGGCGCAATATATTTTGGATTGTTTACTTATAAAAATTATGTCGTTTTTGTTTTATGCCTATTGATAACTGTTTTTTCCTTTTAAATAAAAACATATGTGAATTGCCAACTTACTCTTATTTTGCATCACACTTTATGTTGTTTTAATAACACATGACATTAACAGAAAATATAAAAATTGCTTTTACTTCTATCAGTGCCAATAAAACCAGAGCTGTTATTACTGCCCTGATTATTTCTATTGGCATTATGGCACTGGTAGGTATATTAACGGCTATTGATGGCATGAAGATTAGTATTAACAAAAGCTTTAATAATATTGGGGCTAATACATTTACTATTAAAAACAGGGGCAATAATGTGCGTTTTGGTGTAAATGGTAAACCTCAGAAAAAATATAAAACCATTACGCAACAGGAAGCAGAGAAATTTGCTGAGTTCTTTCAATTTCCCTGTGTTTTTTCTACTTCCGTAAATGCCAGCTTTACCTCTACTGTTAAATACGAAAGTTATAAAACGGAGCCTAATATTATGGTACTGGGTGGCGATGAAAACTATTTGCAGGTAGCTGCTTATGAATTAAGCATAGGCCGCAATTTTTCTAAACAGGATGTTGCCTCGGCTGCTAATGTTTGTATTATTGGCAAGGATGTAAAGGATAAATTATTTAAAACTAAAATGCCTTTGGGCGAACTGATTGCCATTGGCGGAGCTAAATACAAGGTAATTGGTATTCTGAAAGAGAAAGGCTCATCAATGGGCTTTGGTGGCGACAGGATGGTATTGGTACCTATTAACAATGCTTACCAGGTATTTACAGATAAGGCCATGAGCGCGGTGGTAACGGTAGCTGTTTCTAACGTTACCAATATGGAGTTTGCGGTTGATGAGGCGGTAAGTGTATTCAGAAGGGTTCGTAGGTTAAAGGCTACTGATGAAAATAATTTTGAAATAATGAAAGCTGATAATGTGGCCAACAAGGTAATCAGTCAGCTTAGTTTCATAACGATAGCGGCTACGGTTATTGGTTTTATTACTTTATTGGGTGCAGCTATTGGCTTAATGAATATTATGCTGGTTTCGGTTACGGAACGTACGAGGGAAATTGGTATTCGGAAATCGTTAGGGGCTACGCAAAGTACTATTCGCAAACAGTTTTTAATTGAGGCATTGGTTATTTGCCAGATGGGTGGCATTGGTGGAATTATACTGGGTATTATAGTTGGTAATATAGTTACCTCATTTATTGGTGGTGGCTTTGTAATTCCGTGGGCCTGGATATTATTGGGTTTAACTTTGTGTTTTATTGTAGGTATAGCCTCGGGCTATTACCCTGCTAAAAAAGCGGGCCAGCTTGACCCTATTGAAGCGCTTCGTTTTGAGTAAGCGGCACGGCTTTTATGCTGATACAAATTCAAAAGCTCTTTTTTCGCTGTAATAATCGCCTGTTGCGCGGCTTAATGCAAAACCTACATGCCCGCCTTTGGCCGGTGTTTCTAAAAACAAATAATTGCTTTGCTTAGCCATATCTATCGGATAACAGGTTTCTGAAAGGAAAGGGTCGTTTAAGGCATTTACCAATAATGTGGGAATGGTGATAGCGGATAAAAACTGTAAGGAGCTTGACTGTTTATAATATTCCTGCGCACTTCCAAATCCATTAATCTTAGCGGTATAGGCATCATCCCACTCGTAAAAGGTTTTGATGTATTTTATCCGGTCGGTATTAATTTGGTTGGGAAACTGCCTGGCTTTAAACGCTATCTTTTTATTGAGTGAATTTAAAAACCTTTGCATATACACCTTGTTTGATGTTTTGCTCATGGTAATGGCGCAGCCTACCATATCAACGGGAACAGAAAAGGCAAAGGCTTTTTTTATTTTGGTGTTGATATTTTTGGATTGTTCCCCTAAGTATTTAAGCAACACATTGCCGCCCAGACTAAAGCCACCCATAATGTATTGGTTGTAATTATATTGTTGCTCTATGTGTTTTAATACATGTGTTACATCGCCTGATTTACCTCCGTGGTAGGTGCTTAACAAACGGTTGTTTTCGCCACTGCAACTTCTGAAGTTAACAGCACAAATATCGTATCCTCTGCCGGAGAAATACTTTGCAAATCCTTTTATGTAGCTTGACCGGGAACTGCCTTCCAGTCCATGAAACAATATAAGCAACTTATCGTGGTTATTTCTTTTCCAGTCTAAATCTAAAAAATCACCATCACTCAATTCTAAACGCTCCCGTTTGTAAGCCACATTTGTTTTTCTGAATAAAGCGGGGTAAATGGTTTCAAAATGCCTGTTGGCAAAGTATTTATTTCCTTTAAAACTACTTATTAAATAAGGCATATTATGATTGTTTAACGGTTAAACAGAGTACAAATCTATTATTTAATTTGGCTCCTCCTTCTATAATTATACTCAATCATTTTGCTAAAGTTTGCCTAACTATTTGCAAATGGTAAATTAATACTAATTTGTTTTGGCACAGGGTTTGTAAATATGGAAACAACAATTATTTTCGAACAATAAAATTATTATTATGAAAACCACAATGATTAAATCAATAGGCGTTGCTTCTATGGCATTAGCCCTTATTTTACCTTCATGTAAATCAAAAAAAGGAGCAGTAACTTCTATTGAAAAAAGCACAGGTGCTGTTGAACTTTCTTTACCTTTTAGCAGCAAAGAGTTTTTTAGCGATAAAGAAAACTTCCGCTCTACTTCAAGTGGTGCAAGCCCTGACTTACAAACAGCCAAAAAAATTGCTTTGCAAAATGCTAAATCGCAAATGGCCAGTTTAATTAATACTACTGTTAAAAAGGTTACTGACCAATACACACAACAACGTAATATTGATAACAAGGTTGAGTTTAATAATAAGTTTGAAGAGTTAGCCCGCGAAGTAACTAACCAGGAGTTGAGCGATATTAAGATTATTGGAGAAAAAGCTTTTAAAGAACAAAATGGTTCATATACTTACTGGGTTGCTATTGAGGCTAACAAACAAGATGTATTGAACGGTTTGCAAAAAGGCATCACAAATAATGCTAAATTGAACCAGGACTACGACAAGAAAAAATTTGAAGATACTTTTAACTCTGAAATGGATAAGTTAGCTAAAGAAAGAGGTAACTAATTTTAATCGGAAAATTTGATACAGGCTGCCTCAAAAGGTTATTAACTAATACTTTTGATGCAGCCTTTTTATTAGAACAAAATACATTGAAACATTTATTTACATATTATTTAGCTTTACTGTTAATTGGGTTTGGTGCCTGTGGTACTACTAAAAACGGCATCGACAGAAAAGACAGGAACAAACAACCAGACTGGGTACAACAAAGGCCTGTGAACAGCCTGTATTATGTTGGCGTGGGCTATGTAAATAAATCGCTGAACCCTATGGACTACCAGCAAATAGCTAAAAAGAATGCTTTGAATGATTTGATTGGTGAGATAAAGGTGGTGGTTTCAAGTAATTCTATTTTATCGCAATACCAAAACAACAGTAACTTTAGCCAGATTTTTGCCAATGATACGAAGGTAAATGCACAGGCTATGGTGGAGGGTTTTGAGGTGGTGGATAGCTGGGAAAATAAAAGTGATTTCTGGATATACTATCGCTTATCGAAGGAGGAGTATGAAGCAGCTAAAAGAAGAAAGCTACAAGCTGCCATTAACCAGTCGCTTGATTATTTAGAACGTGCTGATAAGCTTACGGTGAATGATAATTTTATGCAGATAGTGCGTTTGCGTGTAAAGGCACTGGGTGCTCTGCAAAGTTATTTGAACGAGGATATTGCCACTGTTTATAATAATAAAAAGGTGTTTTTGGTGAATGAAATTATTAATGAATTGCAGGACCAATTATACAAATTACAGGTTAAAACAGATATTGTTGAATTGAAGGGTAAGGTAGGTAAGCCTATTAATAATACGTTTAAAGCTTCGGTAAAAATACGCAGCAATGGTATTGTGGTACCTTATATGCCATTGACATTGATTGCAGAAAAGGGGAATGTAAGTTATGGCGGCAATACAGAAACGGACCAGTTGGGCGATGCTACCATGGCTATTGCGCGTGTAATCAATAAAGACCCTATTCAGCAAATAAAGGTATCGGTTGATATAGCAAGCATTATAAAAACGGATAGTTTAAACAATTCGCTTAAAAATATTTTACTGGGTATTGATGCACCCAGTGCTATTATCAGGTTATTAGTAGAGCCTGTAAAGGTTTTTACGAACAGTACTGAGCTGATATTGGGTAAAAGGATTGAGTTTAATATTATGGAGCCTCAGCTTAAACGTAAGTTGGTGGAAAGTGGCTGTAACTTTGTAGGCTCGGTAAAGGATGCTGACTATGAAGTAAAAATAAATGCTAACACTACTGACTTGGGGGTTATGTGGGGTAAAATGTTGCAGGCTGAAATAAATATGGAAATAAGTATTGTGGATGTAAAGAACAATGCGGAGATTTATAAAGATGCCATTAAAGGTGTGAGGGGGTTTCAATTAACGCCTGAAAATGCGAGCAGGGATGCTTACAACAATATGTTGAATCAGTTTTGGCAACAGGACTACCAGGCTTTTCTGGATGAGCTTTTATTAAAGGAACGCTAGGCTTTAACAGTTTTAGTTTGCTTCCGCAGCTAACTCTTGCATACAGTTAGCGCACAAACAATCGGTATATTTACTGGCTATGTAATTAAGCTGGCCGGCATTTAGCTTTACAGTGCTGCATTGGCACTGGCTTATATCATCAACCCTGCATGTAAAATAAGTAGTGCAATGCGGGCACTTTTTGTATTGGGTATTATTGGGGTCTATTAAATTTAATTCATTATACCAAAATCCTTTGGTGGTTATTTCTGTATTGCAAACATCACTATCACTATTAAGCGGAAGTGTTAAAGGCATGTATACTTTCTGCGCTGCTTCTATCGGAATGGCTTGTTTATATATGGGGCCATCGAAACAAAAAGTATGAAACTCGCCATTTTCGCCACAAGGGTCAACCCTGGCAGGTAATTGACTGATGAAGTCATGGGTAATTAAGCGACCCACATGTTGGGCTGTTAAGCAGGCATCGTTAATGCAACAGGTTATGGTTTTAAAACCGGTATCTATAAATTTACCGACAAGGTAAGCGGTATCTTGTTTCCATAATGGAAATACAGCCTTCATTTGCACTTTGGCTAAATTGTTTTCGCGATAGGTACGCAGATCTTCTAAAAATATATCGCCAAAAATTACGTGCTGTATACCTTCGGCTTTTGCCTGAAGCAATGTTTGCTCCATGGCTTTTTCATAGGCATCGTTAGTGGCTTCATAAGTATATACTTTTAGCTGTGGTATACCAATGGCTTGTGCCTGTGCATCGAGTAGGCTTTCTTTTACACCATGCATGGCTATGCGTTGGTTTTGCCCGTTTATGGTGGTTAACAAATACTTTATATCATATTTATTTTCCTGCAAAACGGTATGTAATGCCATAGCGCTATCCTTGCCCCCACTCCAACAAAATATAGCTTTTATTTTTTCCATGGATAATTTTTAGTGCATAAAAAAACACCAGTTTGTGTAACTGATGTTTTTTGTAATGTGTTTTTATTTGTTAAGTGCTTTTACTATTTCTTCCTTAGTGGTTAAACCTATATTGGTCCAGGTTGCTTTTTTGTTGCGGTATATTTGCAGGGTTGGCAATTCATCTATTTGCAAAAGGTCTAGTAAGCTTTTGTTGTCGTCTGCATTTATTTTAACTACTACCACTTTGTCTTTTATTTCTTGGGCTATTTCCTCAATGGCGGGTTTCATTTTTTTGCAAGGGGCACACCAGTCTGCATAAAAATCAACCAATACCGTTTTATCCGTATTGAGTAATTGTTCGAATTGTTCTTTGCTTAAACCGTTTGTTTTTGCTTCAGTTGTGGTGCTTACTTCAGGTAGCTTAGCAGCTCTCCATTTCATAATACCTCCCTGTAACTCGTACACTTTGGTAAAACCTGCATTGCGCATTTTGTTGGCTGCTGATGAGCTTCGGCCTCCGCTTAAGCAATATACCAGGTATTCTTTGGTTTTATCTAATGCAGCAATTTGAGCATCGAAATCGGCTCCGTTGTAATCTATATTATGGGCATTAGCTATATGGCCTTCGGCATATTCACCGGGAGTTCTTACATCCACAATAATGGCCTGATTTGATTGTTTCATTTTTTCGCTGAAAGCCGTAGCGGTTAGGGATGTTGTATTGTTTTGTCCGTTTGAGCAAGCACCTAATAGAATGCTTAGTGCTATGAATAAATAAGTTCTGATCATTGTGGTGTCTTAAAGTGGCTGCAAATTAATTATTATCCTGCAATATTATGCTACTATATTTTTGGTATGCCAGCCCATATTATTTAATAAGTATTGTCTAATTTGCTCTCCTAATAAAACCGAAAATGGATAAAATTAATATACCTGAAAAGCTGGCTTTGTTTACTGATTACTGGAACCCGCGTATTGTGGCGGAACTGAACGGTCAGCATGTGAAACTGGTTAAGTTTAAGGGTGAATTTGTTTGGCACCAGCATGAGCAGGAAGATGAAATGTTTTTGGTGGTTAAAGGCAGCTTTGTGATGGAATTTCGCGACAGGAAAGTAACACTCCATGAAAATGAATTTTTAGTAGTACCGAGAGGTGTGGAGCACCGGCCTGTAGCGGCCGAGGAAGTTTCTGTTTTATTGTTTGAACCAAATACTACTTTAAATACGGGCAATACGCAAGGTGAAATGACGAAGGAGCGTTTGGAGAGGATATAGTATAAAAATACATTTAAGTAAGAACTAGTCTAAGAATTGAACTTTCTAGAAGAAAAAATATCTACTCAGTGCAATCAACTACTATTTACAAGCTTTTTAATAACTTTACTTTGCTAAAAGTTTATGAAATAAAAGAAAATGAACATTGTTATTATCATTGATAAATCGACCTTCCAACAGCTAAGTTTTGATGAGCTTAGGTGGCTTTCAATATATTATAATCACAATATAACCCCTATATTGGTAATGGAGGTCTTGGGAGACCTAAAAAAGGAGTTTACTAATACCGAGAAACCATCTGAACACAGAGTTAAAGACTTTGCAAAGAAGTTGTTTCCTGTTGAAACAGTAGTTAATCAACATTACCAAAGTTTATTAATTCAAGATTTGGTAATAGGTAACCTTAGCCTAGATGAACGTCCAGTTGTGGGAAGAAAAAAAGCTGTACAATCTGAAACTGGTCAAAAAGGAGTTGTAATTGAAGAAACAGAAGAAGAAAAAGCAATTTATAAATGGAAAGAGGGATTCTTTGATGAAGCAGATCATACGCTCTCTTCTATTTGGAGAGAAACTACAACTCGCGAGAATTTACTATCTGACCTAAAAACTTTATTAAAAACAAAAGACGTTCCTAACCTTACTACATTCGATCAGCTATGGACCTATTCAGATACGCACTAACTGTCATGCTTTGGAGAGCAG
>CAYTWI010000135.1:0-8456 GCA_964442045.1 uncultured Bifidobacterium sp. | reverse complement strand
TATCGGTTTTAAAATACAGTGTTTTGGCAATAACGGAATCTATAATATTGGTTCCTTTAATGGTATGCAGGCAATAACGGCAAGTTTTGGGGTTTACTACTATTACCAGTTTGTTTTTGGCTTGTACGCCTAAGCTAATAAATAGGTAAAAGGCTATTAATGTAAATTGTTTCATTTTTTAATTGTATAGGTAACTGTAAGGAGCGTATTTGTTGTTGTGCGGTTAATTATACTCCGATACAGTAATAGTAACCAACTCATTAGCTGAATTAATATAATGATACTCATTGGGTGAATTACTGACAGTATTACTGCTGATTTTAAATAAACCTGTTCCTAAATTGTACGTATTTTTATTGACTATAACCCCTTTTAAATTAAAACAGTAAATTACCAATTGGTTACCATCTATGGCAGTTAATTTAATCAGGTCGTTATTACGGGTACAATGTAACATGGATGAGTGTCGCTTTTTGGCATCTTCAAAATCTTTGCATTGCAGTTTAACAATGGTATGGTCTATGAGCGACTCGTAAGTCATATTTTTATACTGAATAATACACTCTTCGTTAATATATATATTACTTGGGTAAGCTATGCTATTTTTGGAAAGCGTGGTGTTGATAGTAGCCTTTTCAAACCCAATAAACTCATACCCGTTTTTAACTCTTTTATAATTGCCAAATGCCGGTTGATTTTCTTGCGGGGTTAAATAGGTTAGCTTAAACCTATAAGTATTGTCGTCAATTACCCGCATATATTCTGACGACACATAACACTTTTCCGGATTAGGAAATTCTCTTATTCTTTCAATGGCTAAACTATCTTTCTCTATATAATAAGTACCCAGGAAGTATTTGGGAGGTAAATAGCCCGTATCGTATTGTATATACGCACTATCAAACACAAATGGAAAAATAACTTTGTTTTTATAAATGGTATGTTGCATAAACGCATAGGTTTTTAAATCTCTGCTGGTACTTAAAAAATAGTTTAACCATATATCTGTTTCATGTAATTGGCGGTAAAACCAGGTACAAATGGAGTCGGTATTAAAGTTGATTTCTTTTTTTAGTTTAAGGTTGTTATCAAACACAAATAAAGCCTCGCCATAACCTGATATAACTAAGTTTTTGTCCGATTTGGATATGGTATAAAAATCTATCAAAGGTTTTATTTCTGGTATTGTTTTAATGCTTGCTTTGGCTTGGTAGGTTTTACACAACCAGTTTATTTTATCAAAATGAGCAGCTATATATTCTAAGTTAAAATGGGTTAGTATATTATTGCTATCATTTACCACTGCTACCATTCCTTTTATAATGTAGTTTTTATCAAACGAGTTATAGTAATCAACTAAGGAATCGTTTTGTATAATTTGGTAATTGGTAAATGTTTTAGGGAAATTCTTTGATATAAAATAATCAATTTGTTCTGTGTTTATATCTGTTTTAAAATAGAGTGTTTTATTAATAGCGGAATCAATAGTATTTGTACCCGAAATGGTATGTAAACAATAGCGACAGGTTTTAGGGTTTACCACTATTACCAGTTTGTTTTTGGCTTGTATGCCTAAGCTAATAAATATATATAAAGCAATCAGTATGAACTGTTTCATGTATAAATTAATTAAAAAACTGCTGTATGGTTTTGATGGCTTCTGTTGATAGGGCGTAACCTGTAAAAATAGTTTCGTATGGTAAAAGCTGTACTTTGTTTTTGTTTATTAATAGTAAAGCGGGTGCATGTGCAATTTTAAACTCACCAAATAAACCATCAGCATTGGTGTTAAAAGTATCAAGGTTATTGGTGCTGGTGTTATCAAAATATACTTCCTTTATTTTGGGGCATAAGTTCTTTATTTCTGACTCTGTAGTCCAATATGTAGTGGGCGTATAGAGTATACGTGCCACTGCATACATTGTTATAACATTGGTATCAATATTGGCTTGTAAGTATTTACCTAAATTTTTTTTGCAGGCGGTACATGTAGGGCTGTTGTATAAAAAAACAATGGCCTTGTTTGGCAGCAAGGTATTAAGGCTAATGCTATCGCCACTAAACGTTTTTACCTTAGCTGTTATTTGTGCTTGTGCCATAGTTACCGTAACTATGCTTATGAGCACGTAGTTACTTAACTTTTTTAGTATTCCATTCATATATCCATATGCCCGAAAAAGGGGCTTTTGCTTTCATATATTTGTTTTGTTCTTCAAAAATATCGCCCAACCTGCGGTTAAAATAAGGAATAGGTGCAGTAGGTTTAATGGTAATAAAAGTATTGTTTTTAATAAAACATTCGGTAGTCCAACTTAACAGGTAATAATTACATTTTGTAGTCGTATCGTTTATGGCCAGGCGTATACCACCATCTTTTATGTTTGAGTCTAAAAGAGTGGCTTTTGTATTTTCAATATGGTAAATGTCCCAGTAATGGTCGGGCAACGGAGCCTCTTTTACATTGCTTAAATAATACCTAAGCATGAGTGTGTTTTTATTGAGCCACCAAACACCTTCTACCTTACTTATTTTATTGGTATTAACAGGGCCCAATGTTTTAAATATTTCAGATGGGGTTTTATCGCTAAAAAGCTTTGCCGTATCTGCATTTAATGGTTTCCACTCGGGTATGTTTCTGTTAAGGGTTGTTACTACTTTTAAATCGTGGTTGTATATGGTTGTTTGGTAATTACAAGCTTGTGTAAAAGCAATGTAGTCTTCATTTACATCAACCCAATGGTTAGGCGAAAAGTGCGAGAGCGCAATACAATCAAACGCAGGTTCAATATGCCTGACAGGTTCGGTTTCAAACAATTTGTACTTGGCTATTTGTACTTTTTCCCCTATGCTTCTGTTATAAACTAATGAACAAATAATATAATTATCTGGTGTAACAAAATAGTTTTCAAAATCATTGTTTAAATAAGTTATGCTTTTAAACATAGCTTTGGTATGCTCTTTATTTATATCGAATGTAAAGTAAAAATCATGGTAGAAAACAACTATATACTCTTTGGTCAATCTGATATTTTTAATTGAACTCTTTTCATCAATAGTTATTGTTTTAGGAATATGCAAGTTTATTTCTTGGTACTGGTGGGTAGTTTTATGGTAAATGCCTACGGGTGTTTCGTGTTTATCGTCTGACGAAAGGTTAAAAACAACCTGCCCTTCCGATTCATCAAAAACAGTATTGCCAAACCGGGTATCTTGTAGTAAAATATTTTTGGCTTTTAATATGGTATCAACACAAAATAGTTCTTTTATATCGGTTTGAGCTAGCGCATTACTAGCAATAATCAGGAGAGCAAAGAGTATTTTTATTTTCATGTATTTTTAAATATAAATAAAAAACGTTAAGTAAATGCCATGCGCATACTACATTTACTTAACGTTATAATAAATTAATTACTTGGTGCGGGGAGTAAAACTTTGTTGTAATTTAATGAAATTATATCTGATTGTGTGCCCTCACCATTAGTATTTGACGACCATTGTACCGTAACTAAGTAACAGGTATTTGTTCCATCAGCCTCTGCTACACATAGGGTTTTAGCTTCGTTTCCATTTATAGTTCCATTATCAATGGAGTTAACAGCAAATTCGGCATACTCTTTTAAAGCCAATTGGAGCGAAGGATTATCAACCAATTCTTCAAACTGAGGGCCCGTGCTTACTGTTTTTAAAATAATGGGCGGGCATACCTGATTACCGGGGTCGTTACAATTAATATACTGTTCTATCCAAGAGAGGTTTCCTCCTGCATCGTAAACAGGCACATTGTAGCCGCTTACACTGCCAAACAATCCCGTTTTAGGGTCGGCATTCATTTGTGTTCTTGAAACTACTATATTTACTGCTGCCGCATTATAATAAATGCTTATGCAAACAAAGCTTAAAAATAATTGAAGCGTTAACTTTTTCATGATGTTAATTCATTAAGGTATTGGTAATTTTAATAAATCCTCCAGTCCCATTTACATTCCACGTAATGGTATAGCGGTAAGTTTCTGGTTGGTTGTTTGGTGATTGAATAGTAATGGTTTCACTGTGTGTACCATCAGTAACCCCTGATTCTATTTCACATTTGGCATATAATTGCATATTCCAAATTAAATCTTGTTCAGGTTGGGTAAACGGATTGGGGCTAACTGCGTTTTTGTATTCTGCTTTGCAATCAATAGCACCATCTTTTTCACATTTTACATCACATCTGGTACAGGTTAATTTACCATCAACCATTTCGTAAGTAGCAGTAGATTTTACATAAGCGTAGGAGCCAAACCAAAATTGTAGGATACTACCTGTATAACTGTAGGTAATAATAGGTTTGCTAAAGGCATTCAAGCCCAATAGCAACATAAAGGCTAAAATTAATTTTCTTTTCATTTTACTGTTGTTTAAAATTGAATATTTGTTAAAAGTTTACCCCGATAATTATCGGAATGTTGCATTATTTGGTAGCTACCCAATTGAACCATACAAAAAAATATATTTAAAAATATATAAGCAATAGGGAAAACACTCTTTTTTGGTAGTATAAATACTATTTTTTACCTACCCAAAAACAGGATTAAAAACACCAAAACACCTTATTTTACTAAGCAAAAACCATTTTACAACTTACTAACAGGGCGAAATAATCTATTTATAAGTTCCCAACTATATAAACCTGAAAAATATATACCCTATTTTAAATACCTTATAAAAACCTGTTTTTTAATACCAACCCCATTATAAAGGAGTAGTTAAAACCTATTTTTTACCTCGCTCCCTCACCCTAGTCCCTGCCACCCCCCAAAATAGGTGGCGGTATGCTCCGGCCCAAAAAAAATTACGTTTGCAAGCTCGCCTACGCTGTCAGCGAATAAAAAACAGGTGTTTTTTTCGTGCCTACGTTGTCAGCGACAAAAAAACGGGTGTTTTTTCCTTGCCTACGCTGTCAGCGAGGAAAAAACAACTGAAAATTGTTTGCCTACGTTGTCAGCGGCAAAAAAACGGGTGTTTTTTCTTTGCCTACGCTGTAAGCAGTAAAAAACAACTGTAAAATGCGTTTATTTTAGTGTAAGTGGCTTTGTTTTGTCAGTTTTCTGTCACGAAAATAAAAAAACGGGGTAAAAAAGAGCTGTTAATATACAAGGCAAAATAGTTATGCGTTTTACGCTTATTAATTTTTTAGTAAAATGAAAACAAATGCAAAATTAAACAGCTACCGCAATGCCTCGTTCATTGCCTTTTTAAAAGATGTTATTACCATTAGTAACAAATTTGATCCCAAAACACTAAAAATAGACGTGGAGCTAACAGCTATATCGTCCAGGTTACGCCAACTGGATAGCATATATGCTGCAGCCAAGGCCAATGGTAATACGGAGAGTTTGGAAAGTTTAGATGCCCGCAGGGATGCCGCTTTAATAGGCATTACCGCGGTGGCCGAGGCTTACCAAAAACACTACGACCCAAGTGTAAGCGAAGCGGGCCGCACCATTACGCTTATTATAGCCCAGTATGGTAAACGTTTGCCCTGGCAAAGTTACCTGGTAGAAACGGAGGCCATCAGAAGTTTGGTAAACACTTTTGAAACCGATACCAAAGCCAGTGCAGCCATTACTACCTTAAAGCTAAGCGATTGGGTTACTGAATTGAAAAACGCCAATATAGATTTTAGTAGTTTGTATTTGGTGCGAAACCAGGAACTTTCTGAACAGCCTGACGAAAACATGAGGGACTTAAAGTTACCTGCCATAGAAAGCTACAAAAACTTTATTAAGCTGGTAACCGCTTACGATACCTTAAACCCCAATGGCAACTACGCTAAAATATTGGACCAAATAGACCAATTAGCCATTAAATACAATGCACTGGTAGCAGGTAAACCGGGCGATGAGCCTACTCCTCCACAAGCCTAAAAGCTGTCTGATTTCATCCATACAAAAGCCCCTTGTTCGTAATGAATGAGGGGCTTTTGGGTGTTGGTTTAGTTTACCAAACATTGAAAAAAGAGTATTTATACTACTAAAAAAGGGTATTTCTACTCTTGAAATTAGGGAAACGGTGTATATATATTTGTTGTAGTCTATGAAAAATAATGCCCTCCGGAATATACTCTTTGTTATAGCACTGGCCTCGGCCCTATTCTTTTACGCTTTTAAACCCAGCCCCAAAATAAGCAACTACTTATTAAGTGGCCTAATAGCCATTATACTAATGGCATTAATTAACGATGTTATTGCTCAAATAAAAGACAGCAAAAAAGCACCGGCACAACTCAATAAACAAAATACCCTACCGCTCCCCTCTCAAATTGTTTCCAATATTGTTGGTATAGTCACTTTAGCGGCTGCACTGGTTTTCTTTTTGGGGAGGATTTGACGGTAAGGAAAGTTATGTCTTTGGTTACAGATGGTAATGTTGCTTGCATTTAATAAAATAATAGTATTGAACTAATTACAAAACCTAAATTTGCAAACGCTTAATAGTAGCTTTAATCTTGCAAATATGGACAAGCTTAGTAAGGAACAAAGACGTAAAAATATGCAAGCAGTTAAAGCAACAGGTTCAAAAATTGAACTCACTTTAGCAAAAGAACTTTGGAGGCTTGGACACAGATACCGCAAAAACGACAAAACTGTTTTTGGTAAACCCGACCTGACAATGAAACGTTATAAACTTGCAATTTTCGTTGACAGCGAGTTTTGGCATGGTAAAGACTGGGAGGCACGAAAATACGATCACAAAAGTAATCTGGAGTTTTGGCATAAGAAAATACAACGCAATATTGAACGAGATAAAGAGGTGAATGAAAACTTGTTGAAAGAAGGGTGGAAAGTTTTAAGATTTTGGGGAAAGGATATAAGCAAAAATTTGCAAAATTGCACAGATATAATTCTGAAAGAAATAGATGAAACTAAAAGAGAAAATAAGCATTGATGAGTTTGACGGTAAAAAGTTTCAAATAAAACTGATTGAACCGGTTGCGAGTAATCATAAAAAAGCCGTTATAACTCATTATCTCCATAATATTGATAATGGTGTTGCAAAGCACTATAAAAAAGATGCTTTAAAATATATTAAAGAATACGTTCAATACCAAGAGGAAGAAAACAATCTTCAAATGGTTAACGAAGATGCTTTACAGCAATTTTTGTTTGAAGTAAACGATGTTCCATTCCCTACTCCAAAAAATTATAAATTTAAATTCATTGACTTATTTGCCGGTATTGGCGGTTTCAGAATTGCTATGCAAAATTTAGGCGGAAAATGTGTATTTACATCTGAGTGGGATAAAGAAGCACAACGAACATATAGAGCTAATTTTGGTGAGGTGCCATTTGGTGACATAACCAAAGAAGAAACAAAGAAATTTATTCCTGACGGATTTGATGTTTTATGTGCAGGTTTCCCTTGTCAAGCATTTTCTATTGCAGGTAAAAGAGGTGGATTTGATGATACAAGAGGAACTCTGTTCTTTGATGTAGCTGAAATAATAAAACGTAAAAAGCCAAAAGCAATTTTTCTGGAAAATGTAAAAGGTTTAAGAAACCACGATAAAGGAAAAACGCTTGAAACAATTTTAAATGTTTTAAGAAATGACCTAGGATATTATGTTCCGGAACCACAAATTATAAATGCCAAAGAATTTGGCGTTCCTCAAAACAGGGAACGAATTTTCATAGTCGGTTTCAGAAAAGACCAGGGAATTTCAGCGTTTGAATATCCAAAACCATCAGAGAAAAAAGTACAGTTTGCTGATGTTAAAGAAAAAAAAGTACCGCCAACTAAATTTTTCATATCGACACAATATCTTCAAACCTTACGTAATCACAAAGCCCGACATGAAAACAAAGGAAACGGTTTTGGCTTTGAAATAATTCCTGACACCGGAATTGCAAATGCCGTTGTTTGTGGAGGAATGGGCAGAGAAAGAAATTTAGTAATAGACAATAGAATTACTGATTTTACTCCTACTACGCATATAAAAGGAACAGTAAATACAGAGGGAATTCGTAAAATGACACCAAGAGAATGGGCTAGACTTCAAGGCTTCCCTGACAAATACATAATTCCTGTTGCTGATGCATCAGCCTATAAGCAATTCGGCAATTCAGTGGCCGTACCTGCAATACAGGCAACAGCAAACAATATTTTAAAACTGATAGGAGTAATTACAAATGATAACAGGAAATAAAGGTGAATGGAGTGAAATATATACATTATTCAAACTTCTAGGTGACAAAAATCTCTTTGCAGGTGATGCTGATTTGAATAAGGTTGAAAATTTATTCTATCCAATCATCAAAATAATCAGAAGTGAATCGGGTGGTAATTATGAATATGAAATTACCGGTGATTTGATAGTAATTTCAGGAGGAAAAGAAGAACTACGTTTTCCTGTTAAAACATTTTCAGAGCAAGCCGTTAAACTACTTTCAAAAATAAAAGGTTCAACCGGTGCA
>CAYTWI010000134.1:0-9001 GCA_964442045.1 uncultured Bifidobacterium sp. | reverse complement strand
TATCAACCAATTTAAACAGGTCTAAATCTTTTAAATGGATATTACCTTCCTGTTCGCCCATTACGGTTTTCATCCAATCAATCAAGCCACTCCAAAATTCAGTACCTACCAATACAATAGGGAATGGAGCCACCTTACCGGTTTGAATTAAAGTAAGCGCTTCAAAAAGTTCGTCCATAGTACCAAAGCCACCTGGCATAGCCACAAAACCTTGTGCATATTTCACAAACATTACTTTGCGAACAAAGAAGTAGTCAAAATTAATAATCTTGTCCTTATCAATATATACATTATTAAATTGTTCAAAAGGTAATTCAATGTTTAAACCCACTGATTTGCCTCCCGACTCAAAAGCGCCTTTGTTACCCGCCTCCATAATACCCGGTCCGCCACCGGTTATTACACCAAAGCCCGCATGTACTAATTTTTTAGCAATCTCTTCGGCCAGTAAATAGTATTTATGGTCGTTTTTAGTTCTTGCGGAGCCAAAAATAGAAACACAGGGTCCTATTTTGCTCATTTTTTCAAAACCTTCTACAAACTCGGCCATTATTTTAAAGGTGGCCCAGCTGTCGGTTGTTTTAATTACAGGCCATTCCTTTTTTTCAAAAGCTTTGGCAATCCTTTTCTCGTTATCTGTCATTACCTGTGTAATAGTTCTTTCTTAGTTGTTAAATAATTCTTTTAATACATTCTGAATGGTTTTACCATCCGTTTTACCCGCCAGTGTTTTCATGGCAACAGGCATTACTTTACCTACTTCTGCTAAACTGGTGGCACCTACTTCAGCTATAATTTTGCTCAGTACGGCTTTTATTTCATCAATACCCATTTGTTTCGGAAGGTAGCGTTCTATTACCGCTAACTCTTCTTTTTCCTTTTCAGCTAACTCAACGCGGTTATTTTGTAAGTAAATATCCAAACTTTCTTTGCGTTGTTTGGCTAGTTTCTGAAAAGTTTTGATGGCTACTTCATCATTTACTTTTCCATCTTCACTGGCACCTTTTTCAGTAGCTACTAAAAGCAGGGCGCTTTTAAGTGCACGTAAAGTGCGCAAGCTCACTTCATCTTTGGCTTTCATAGCCGTTAAAACATCAGCATTTATTTGTTCCTGTAAACTCATTTTATTCTAATAATAAGCTACGAAATTAACTTATTCAGACAAATACAGCAAAAAGAAAAGGTTAGCTTAATTTTATTACTTTATAACTCCAGTAAATCATATTCAGAAAAACACCCATAATAACCGTCATGGCCCATATAGAAGCATTTTCACCCGGGTTTGTTACATGGTCACTCATATCGCCTATTAAGCGAGTTGGTTCGTTTATAATATCCCAGCTGTTCCACCGTAAAAACCTACCTAAGTAAATACCATAGCTGCTAATGAAAAAAAGCAACACCACACATATATTAATAAACGTTTGGGAAAAATACCGGTCAGCTACTTGTAAAAGTTGCCTTAAGCTTACAAACCCCATCATGAGGCCCGTAAATGCAAACGAAAGTATAAGCACCAAATCATACCAGATGGGAATAATTTTACGAGCTTTGATGTGGAATAAATCGGTAAAAATATAAGGCGAATTGGGAAAGAATAAAATCCATACCATTAAACTTACTGCAAAGGCTATTTTACTTTTAAATAGCAAATCATTATTTACCAAAAAGCTTGATACAATAAGCGGAACAGCGGCTAAAAATAAGTTCCAGTTAAGGAAAATGAAGAAGGTTTTTTGTGTAAAATAAATGCGGTAAAACGACAGTGCAACGCAAAAGCAAGAGCAACAGAATAGCCAGATAAATTCGGGATTGATTTTTTTCATTTCGTTAATTTTAAAGCTATAGTAACGCATTAAATCCAAAATTATTTGCATTACTTGCACCCCGAAATAAAATAATAAATTTATGAAATTTGCTACAAAAGCAATTCACGCAGGGCAAGAGCCCGACCCAACAACAGGAGCGGTAATGACTCCTATTTATCAAACATCAACATACTGGCAGGAGAGCCCGGGTAAACACCAGGGATACGCCTATGCACGTGGTAAAAACCCAACCCGCGATGCATTACAAAAATGTATAGCCGCATTGGAAAATGGCAAGCATGCACTTTGCTTTAGCAGTGGCATGGGCGCTATAGATGCAGTAGTAAAATTATTAAAACCGGGCGATGAAGTTATAACCGGAAACGACCTGTATGGTGGCACTTACCGTATGTTTACCAAAGTGTTTGCCAATTTTGGTATTCAGTTTAAGTTTATTGACATGAACAATGCACAAAACATTGTTTCGCATATTACAGCCAATACCAAACTGATATGGGTTGAAACACCCACCAATCCGACTATGCAGATAGTGGATATTGAAGCTTGCGCACAAATAGCCAAACAACACGGTGTATTATTAGGTGTTGACAATACCTTTGCTTCGCCTTACTTACAAAACCCGCTCGATTTAGGTGCTGATATAGTGATGCATTCAGTTACCAAATACTTAGGCGGACACAGCGATGTAGTAATGGGTGCTTTGGTGGTGAATGACGATGAATTACATACCCAATTAGCTTTTATACATAACAGTTGTGGCGCTACTCCGGGCCCCCAGGATTGTTTCCTGGTATTGCGTGGTTTAAAAACATTGCACTTACGTATGAAAGCCCATTGCGAAAACGGACGTGCTATTGCACATGCATTGGCTAAACACCCTAAAATAGAGAAAGTATACTGGCCAGGTTTTGAAACACACCCCAACCACGATATAGCCAAAAAACAAATGCGCGATTTTGGTGGTATGATTTCAATAGTATTAAAAGACAAGACCATTGAAAACACCTTTAAAGTAGCAGCTAATTTTAAAGTATTTACTTTAGCGGAGAGTTTAGGTGGCGTAGAAAGTTTAATTAATCATCCTGCCACCATGACCCATGCCTCTATTCCTAAGGCTGAACGCGAAGCAGCGGGCGTAGTAGATAACCTGTTACGCTTAAGTGTAGGTGTGGAAGATATAGAAGATTTGTTACAGGATATAGAAGAGGCTTTAAGCATTTAAAAGCGCGATTATAACCCAACAAAAAAGGATGAATACAACGTATTCATCCTTTTTTGTTATCAGTCAGTTCAGTTTACGACTATTCCAATAATTTCTGGCGAAGCATAAATTCTATTTGGTCGCTTTCTATTTTATACTGATCGCGTTCTTTACTTACATCTTCTAACTGGTCAGCTTTTGCTCTTATTGCTTCCTCTTCAAAGTATTGTTTGCACGAAGCTTGTATAATAGCATCTAAACCTTCTTCATTCCATGGTTTAGTTACATACTGGCATATTTTACCATCGTTAATAGCATTAACAGTATCACTGTGGTCGCTATAACCAGTTAGCATAATACGTTTTGTGTTTGGAAACTTCCCAACTACCATTTTTAGGAACTCAACACCTGTAATTTCAGGCATTCTTTGATCTGAAATGACGATGAAAATACCTTCCTCTTCTATTAACTGCAATGCATCAAGGGCTTTTGTGGTAACAAATACTTGATATTTAAAGCGGAATGTTGCTTTAAAAGCATGAAGATTGAATTCTTCATCATCCAAATAAAGAACTTTAATTTTCTCGTTTATATCAGATGTTTCCATAATTATTTATTTGACAATGTTCAAAAGTATTTGTTTTAGCAGTGACCTGTAAAACTATTTTCGAACAAAATTACACAAAAATAAATAAAAATAATTACCAACAATCATTTTAATTTGATATTTTAAAATATGGGGCATCTTCAATTGAACGCACAAATATTTAATCGGCTTAATTCCAGTGAAGCAGAGGAACTACAAAGATTAATTACTGAAAAAAAACCTGCCATTTTTGATGAAATATACAGCCAGTTACGCGAATTAATTAAATCAAAACATCCTAAAATTAAATTAAAAGAAGATGAATACGAAGCCTTGATTACTGCGCATTTACAGGGTGTTCCGTTAGCCGATTATGGTGTTTGGGTTTATTACAGCTGGAGTAACAGATTGGTTCATTTACTGGGCGAAGAAGAGTTTATTTTAGTAAGAACAAACAGGAATCAATATAAAATTACCCCGGAAGAGCGCGAAGTTTTATCGTTAAAGAAAATAGGTGTAATTGGCCTGTCAGTTGGGCAAAGTATAGCCTTAACAATGGCTATGGAACGAACTTTTGGCGAGTTGCGTTTAGCTGATTTTGATGTGCTGGAATTAAGTAATTTAAACAGGATTCGGTCAGGTGTACACAATTTAGGAATATCGAAGGTAACCATGGCTGCACGTGAGATTGCAGAGATTGATCCGTTTTTAAAAGTAGTTTGTTTTCCGGAGGGTTTAACCAATGATAATATGGATAAATTCTTTAACGAAGGAGGCAAGCTTGATTTGTTGGTAGATGAGTGTGATGGTTTAGACATAAAAATACAATGCAGGTATAAAGCGCGTGAACTGGGTATACCGGTAATAATGGATACGAGCGACAGGGGAATGATGGATTTAGAAAGGTTTGATTTGGAACCTGACAGACCTATACTACATGGCCTTGTTGGCGATTTAGATCCTAAAAAAATAGTTGGGTTAACCAACGAAGAGAAAATACCTTACGTATTGCCAATGATAGGTGCTTCCAGTATTTCAACACGTTTAAAAGCAAGTATGCTGGAAGTTGAACAAAGCATTACCACATGGCCACAACTGGCTTCATCAGTAGTACTTGGAGGGGCTTTGGGAACTGATGTTGCCAGGAGAATTTTATTGAATCAGTTGCATACTTCAGGCAGGTTTTATATTGATTTGGACGAGTTGATTGCCGATGAAAAACCTATTGCAAAAACAGATATATACAATCCTGTTAATGAACCAAAGGAAAAAGGCTTGGATTATTTTGCCGGGCTTCAGCACCCTGAACTAACATTAACAGCACATAAGGAACAGGTAAGTTTAGCCATTTTAAAACCAATGGTAGAAGCGGCATGCCATGCACCCAGTGGGGGCAATATGCAACCCTGGAAATGGATATGGAAAAATAGTACCTTGTATTTGTACCATGAATTAGCTGCTTCCTATTCCTTTTTAGATTACAACCATTTGGGCAGTTATGTTGGTTTTGGTGCAGCGCTTGAAAATTTAAAAATAAAAGCGAGCGAACACGGTTTAAAACCTGTTGTTAAAACATTTGTTCCTGGAAGTGCCAATAACTTAATAGCAGCTATACAGTTTGAAAAAACCAACGAAGCCAAAGATAACTTATTACCGGCTATTTTTATAAGAGGTACAAACAGAAAAGTAGAAACCAGGCAACTTTTAAGCTCTGATAAATTAGAGGCTTTAAGTAAAGAAATTGAACCGTTAAAAGGAAACAATTTAAGGTGGATTACTGATACCAGCGATTTGATAAAAGCGGCTGAAATAGTAACCAGTACAGATATGGTAAGAGCCTTACATCCGCAAGGGCATTACGACCTTTTTGTAAAAGAATTACGCTGGAATAAAGAGCAAACAGAAAGTACCGCTGATGGTGTTGATATAGAAACAATGGAATCAAGCGCAAGCGATAAGGCAGGTTTGGTTTTAGCAGCCGATGAAAAAGCCATTGCTTATTTACGCAATTGGAACATGGGAACAGGATTTAAAAAAATATCCGCAAAGAGTGTTATAAATTCATCGGCTATTGGTTTAATAACCGCTCAGTCAGATGATGCAATGGCTTACATAAACGGAGGTGCAGCTTTACAACGCGTATGGATTAAAGCCAATCAGGAAGGTCTTTGTTTCCAGCCCATTTCAGCTTCTTTGTTTATGTTTGCCCGATTAATTAATGAAAATGAAAGTACATTTAATAAGCATTCTAAAGCCTTAATGCTCAAAATGTACGAAGAATTTAAGGCGTTGTGGCAATTAAATAATAAGGAAACTGCCATTTTTATGTTTAAATTGCATGTTGCAGGAGAGCCTACTGCACGGTCGTTAAGAAAGCCCATAGAAAAACAATTTTATTACCATATGTAATAAAAGAAATATATGCTAAGAATTAGAGCGTTTAGAGCAATTGACGATGAGGCAACTTGCGAACTTTTTGCCGAAGGTCATAAAAATGTTTTGCTGGATTATGGCATAACAAAAGTTACGACATCTAATAAATCATGGTTTTACAATCCTGGTGTTTACGTTATGGTAATAGAAAGCGAGGATGGTAAATCAGTATATGGTGGTGAAAGAATCCACATTGCCAATAACTACGCCCCATTGCCACTGGAAGATGCTATTAAAGTAGTTGACGACAGGATTATAAATTTAGTAGAAGGTTATAAAAGTACAGGCGCTGCAGAGCTATGTGGGCTCTGGAATTCAAAATACATTGCAGGAAGAGGATTAGGACAGATATTAATTAAAATAGGAGTATCGCTGGCTAAACAAATTGGTATAAGATCATTGTTTGCTTTATGCGCCCCTTACACCGTTAAAACATGTCAGATGTCAGGCTTTAGCATTATAGAACAAATAGGAAACAATGGTACCTTTAATTACCCTAAATTAGATTTGGTTGCCACTGCCGTAAAAATAGAAGATCTTAATAATTTAGACAGTGCTGACCCTGTGTTTCGCAGCGATATTTTGTCCATGTATGAAAACCCGAATCAAAATATACAGCATATAGGAGAAAGTTTTGTTTTCGATATTAATCTTCAGTTGAGTTTAGAAATTAAAAATTTGGTTTATTAGATAGCTTATGGATAAGAATAGATATACAGTTTTAGTTATAGTATTTTTTGTGTTTTCGGTTTTTTGTCAGCAATTGGCTGCACAAAATGTGATAACAATTAAGGATAATTTTGATGAAATTAATTTAGCTGATAAAGTACAATATTATTCAGACTCACTCAACGAAACCAACTTTCAAAACATCAGTAAATACAATACTTTTATTGATTCCAAAAGCAGCTTTTTAAACTTTAAAATAACCAAAGCCACTGTATGGTTAAAGTTTAAAATTCAAAACTTATCTGATTACAGGCGCATAAAACTATGTATAGACCAGTTAAATATTAACGATATTGAACTGTTTCAGGATGATTCAACTGCCTTAAGTAAAGTGGATGATACACACGGAACCGATTTTAAAATTATAAACGATTACCATAAAGTACCCTCGTTTGTATTTGACTTAAATGTAACCAAGGGCGAAACCAAAACATTTTATTTAAAAGTAAATAACAAAGGGCAGTTGTTTATTCCTTTGTATTTACGGAATACCAATAAGCTAAACGATGTATGGCTTAAAAAATTTGTTATTTTTGGCATATACGCAGGTATTATTTTAGCCTTATTATTTTACAACCTGTTTTTGGCTGTAAGCATTAAGGATGATAGAAAAAGTTATGTATGGTATTTATTCCATTCCGTTTTTATTCTTTTAACACAAGCAAGTTTTCAGGGTTTTACTACTTTATTTTTATGGCCGTATAACCATTTTATGGCTAACCAGGGCATTTACTTATTTACCTGCCTGGTGAGTATGTCAGGTATTGAATATGCAAAGTCGTTTTTACAAACTAAAAATAACTTTCCGCGTATACACAAAATTATAAGCTTGTTTCACCCCATATACCTTATCATCATTATTTTTAGTGTGATGGGGGAAATAGGTATTGCATATTCAATTATTCAGCCTGTTCAATTACTGATAGCATTTGTACTGTTGTTTTCATCATTAAGTCTGGTGTTAAAAGGAAGCAGATTGGCCATATTCTACTTTATTTCCTGGTCCGCACTGTTTGTGGCCATCATTGTTTATATATTAACCGATGTGGCAGTTTTTCCTTATAATATTTTTACCTCGCAAATATTACTGTACGGAAGTGCGGTACAGGTTATTTTGTTAAGCATAGCGCAAGCCGATAAATACAATATTTTAAAAATACAGGAACAAAAAGCACAGGAACAAGCATTTCAGGCCGCGTTGTTAAATGAAAAAATGACCAAAGAGCAAAATGTGATGTTGGAAGAAAAGGTAAAAGAACGCACCAGCGAATTAGAGAATGCCAATACACAGTTAACCGATACCTTAACCGTTTTAAAGGAAACACAAATTCAGTTAGTAGAGAAAGAAAAAATGTCGTCACTGGGTCAGTTAACGGCAGGTATAGCGCATGAAATAAACAACCCTATCAACTTTGTTTCATCAAACATAAACCCCTTGAAACGCGATGTGAAAATGCTGGTAGAGTTAATGGACAGTGTAGAAGGAATAGCCAAAGCCGAAACAACACAGGAAGAGAAAGTAAAAGCCATTAATAAGCTGAAAGCAAATGTGGAGTACGATTACCTGAAAACAGAGATAGACTTTTTACTGAAAGGAATAGGAGAGGGAGCCAGCAGAACAGCCGAAATAGTAAAAGGCTTAAAAGTATTCTCCCGTTCAGATGAGTTTGAAACAAAATTTGCCGATGTGCACGAAGGAATAAACAGCACCTTGGTATTGGTGAATAACCAGTTAGGCGGCAAAATTAAAATTGAAAAACACTACAATGCACCAACAGGTGTTATAGAGCATTACCCGGGTAAGTTAAACCAGGTATTCATGAATTTATTCAGCAATGCAATTTATGCCATTACTAAAAAATGGGGTGAAAAACTGGGTGGTTTAATTACTGTTGAAACCAAAGTAGAAGGCGATAAATTTATTATGACCTTTAAAGACAACGGAATCGGGATGGATGCCGAAACAGTGAATAAAATGTTTGATCCGTTCTTTACCACCAAAGAAGTGGGCGAAGGTACCGGTTTAGGCATGTCAATTGTGTACAAAACCATCGAAATGCACGAAGGTAAAATATCCGTATCAAGCGTTGTGGGCGAAGGAACAGAGTTTACCATAGCCATTCCAAACAGGTTAAACAGGTAGTTTAAAAGAGCATAAGTTTTTTGTATTTGTTTCTCTGTCAACACCTATTCATTTTATTATTGCAAAATCTATTATAAAGG